>NZ_PIOG01000160.1:0-34416 GCF_002810545.1 Klebsiella sp. A-Nf5
GTCGTTAACCTCTACCCATTTGCCCAGACCGTCGCTCGTGAAGGATGCTCGCTGGAAGACGCGGTGGAAAACATTGATATCGGCGGCCCGACCATGGTGCGCTCCGCCGCGAAGAACCATAAAGACGTCGCTATCGTAGTGAAGAGCAGCGACTACGACGCCATCATTAATGAGATGGACGCCAACGAAGGCTCCCTGACGCTGAACACCCGCTTCGACCTCGCGATTAAAGCCTTCGAACATACTGCCGCTTACGACAGCATGATCGCTAACTACTTCGGCAGCATGGTCCCGGCCTATCACGGTGAAAGCAAAGAAGCCGCTGGCCGCTTCCCGCGCACCCTGAATCTGAACTTCATTAAGAAGCAGGATATGCGCTACGGCGAAAACAGCCACCAGCAAGCTGCCTTCTATATAGAAGAGAATGTAAAAGAAGCCTCCGTAGCGACCGCCACTCAGCTGCAGGGCAAAGCGCTCTCCTATAACAACATTGCCGATACCGATGCGGCGCTGGAGTGCGTGAAAGAGTTCAATGAGCCAGCCTGCGTGATCGTTAAGCACGCTAACCCATGCGGCGTTGCCGTCAGCGACTCGATCCTCGATGCCTACGATCGCGCCTATAAAACTGACCCAACCTCCGCCTTCGGCGGCATCATCGCCTTTAACCGCGAGCTGGATGCGGAAACCGCGCAGGCGATCATCTCTCGCCAGTTCGTCGAAGTGATCATCGCACCGTCCGCCAGCGAAGAAGCGCTGAAGATCACCGCCGCGAAGCAGAACGTCCGCGTACTGACCTGCGGTCAGTGGAATGCTCGCGTTGCCGGCCTCGATTTCAAACGTGTCAATGGCGGCCTGCTGGTTCAGGACCGCGATCTCGGCATGGTCAACGCGGGCGAACTGCGCGTGGTCAGCAAACGTCAGCCAAGCGAGCAGGAACTGCGCGATGCACTGTTCTGCTGGAAAGTAGCGAAATTCGTCAAATCCAACGCCATCGTCTATGCCAAAGACAATATGACCATCGGGATAGGCGCCGGTCAGATGAGCCGCGTCTACTCAGCGAAAATTGCCGGGATTAAAGCTGGTGACGAAGGTCTGGAAGTGAAAGGTTCCGCCATGGCCTCTGACGCATTCTTCCCGTTCCGCGACGGCATTGATGCCGCAGCCGCAGTGGGCATCACCTGTGTGATCCAGCCGGGCGGCTCTATCCGCGACGACGAAGTGATTGCCGCCGCTGACGAACATGGTATCGCCATGATCTTCACCGACATGCGCCACTTCCGCCATTAATTCACGGAGCTACAGATGAAAGTATTAGTAATCGGCAACGGCGGGCGCGAACACGCGCTGGCCTGGAAAGCGGCCCAGTCGCCACTGGTTGATACCGTCTACGTCGCGCCGGGCAACGCAGGTACCGCGCTGGAGCCGTCGCTGCAAAACGTCGCCATCGGCGTTACCGATATTCCGGCGCTGCTTCGCTTTGCGCAGGATGAAAACATCGATCTGACCATCGTTGGCCCGGAAGCGCCGCTGGTCATTGGCGTGGTTGACGCATTCCGTGCCGCAGGGCTAACCATCTTCGGGCCAACCGAAGGCGCCGCGCAGCTGGAAGGCTCAAAAGCCTTCACCAAAGATTTCCTCGCTCGTCATCATATCCCGACGGCGGAATACCAGAACTTCACCGAGGTCGAGCCTGCGCTGGCTTATCTGCGCGAGAAAGGCGCGCCGATCGTCATCAAAGCTGACGGTCTGGCAGCGGGTAAAGGCGTTATCGTGGCGATGACCCTTGAGGAAGCTGAGGCGGCGGTCAAAGATATGCTGGCCGGCAACGCCTTTGGCGATGCAGGCCACCGCATCGTGATTGAAGAGTTCCTCGATGGCGAAGAGGCCAGCTTTATTGTCATGGTCGATGGCGAGCACGTCCTGCCGATGGCCACCAGCCAGGATCACAAGCGCGTCGGCAACGGCGATACCGGCCCCAACACCGGCGGTATGGGCGCTTACTCCCCGGCGCCGGTGGTCACTGATGAAGTCCATCAGCGCACCATGGAGCGGATTATCTGGCCAACGGTGAAAGGCATGGCCGCCGAAGGCAATACCTATACCGGTTTCCTGTATGCCGGTCTGATGATCGACAAGCAGGGTAACCCGAAGGTGATTGAGTTCAACTGCCGCTTTGGCGATCCGGAAACCCAGCCGATCATGCTGCGCATGAAATCCGACCTGGTAGCGCTGTGCCTCGCCGCCTGCGCCGGCAAGCTGGACGAGAAAACCTCTGAGTGGGATGACCGCGCGTCGCTGGGCGTGGTGGTTGCCGCCGGCGGCTATCCGGGCAATTACAACACGGGTGATGAGATCTTCGGCCTGCCGCAGCAGGAAGCCGCAGATGGTAAAGTCTTCCACGCCGGCACCAAACTGGCAGACGACCAGCGCGTCGTCACCAACGGCGGGCGCGTGCTGTGCGTGACCGCGCTGGGTGAAACCGTGGCGCAGGCGCAACAGCGCGCCTATCAACTGCTGACCGATATTCGCTGGGACGGCAGCTTTAGCCGTAACGATATCGGCTGGCGCGCCATCGAACGTGAAAAGGCTAACGGCTAAGTTTAGCCAGCAGCGTTTTCCGCGTAATGCCTAACTGACGGGCGGCTTCGGTTTTGTTGCCGCCCGTTTTCTCCAGTGCCGCCAGAATCACCTCTTTTTCAACTTCCACTAACGGCTGAATCAGCGCGTTCTCGCTATCACCAAACGGCAGCGGCGTGCCCGCTATCGCCAACGGCAGTTCTCGCTCGGAGATATAGTTTCCGGTCAGCAGCACCACCGCCCGCTCCACCGCATTTTCCAGCTCACGGATATTACCCGGCCAGGCGTAGTGGATCAGCAGATCCATCGCCTGCGGCGTAAACCCCTGCACCGTTTTGCGGTTACGTTCGGCATAACGCTTGAGAAAGTGTTGCGCCAGCAGAGGAATGTCTTCCCGTCGCTGACGCAGCGGCGGCATATCAATGGTCACGACATTCAGGCGGTAATAGAGATCCTGGCGAAAACGCCCGGCGCTCACCTCTTCCGCCAGATTGCGATGGGTGGCGGCAATCAGCCGCACATCAACGGCAAGCGTCTGGTTACTGCCAACGCGCTGCACCTCGCGTTCCTGAATCGCCCGTAGCAGACGCACCTGCATCAATGGTGAGATATCGCCAATTTCATCGAGGAACAGCGTGCCGCCATCCGCCTCGACAAAACGCCCTTCCCGCCGCCGATCCGCCCCGGTAAAAGCCCCTTTTTCATGGCCGAACAGCTCGGACTCCAGCAGCGATTCGTTCAGCGCCGCGCAGTTTAGCGTCACCAGCGGCTTCTCGCGGCGCTCGCTGCAGGCGTGGATGGCGCGCGCCACCAGTTCTTTACCCGTTCCCGATTCGCCGCAGATCAGCACCGTCGCATCTGAGGGCGCCACCAACGTAATATTGTTGATAAGCGCCTGCATCGCCGGGCTATCACCAATCATGCCCCACCGTGAATACGTCGCAACGCTGGGATCGCTCTCGCTCTGTTGCGTGTGCGCCAGCGCCTGAACCAGCGTCTGCTGCAGAGTGTCAAAATCCAGCGGTTTGACCAGATAATCCATCGCCCCGGACTTAATGGCCTCTACCGCCGTGCCAACGCTGGAAAACGCCGTCATGATCAGCACCGGTATCGCCGGGTTATAGGCCTTAATCTCTTTTAACGTCGCGATACCGTCCATCTCCGCCATACGGATATCGCACAGCACCAGGTCGAAGACCTGCTGATGGATCTGCTCCAGCGCCTGCAGGCCGTTGTGAGCTAATGCCACCTGATAGCCCCAGCCGCGTAGCAGCGCCTGCAGGATCGTGCAGTGGCTGATGTCATCATCAACGACCAGAATCTGTACCTTATCGCTGCTCATCTTCCCTCCGTTGAGCCACCACCGGTAGCCAAAGCGTAAATATCGCTCCAGCCCCCGGCTGACTTTCGGCGCGGATCGTCCCGCCATGTTGTTCGATAATATTCTGTACTACGGCCAGTCCCAGCCCGGTGCCGTCCGCCTTGGTAGTGAAATACGGCGTGAAGATGGCCTGCAGCTCTTCATCGCTCATCCCCTTACCGCTATCTGTGACAACAATCTTCACCCTCTGACGATCGGCTTCGCTTGCCGATACGCGAATGACGCCATCGCGGCCAATCGCCTGCATCGCGTTCAGGTACAGGTTCAACAGCACCTGGTTCAGGCGGTCAGCATCGGCGTTGATCGTGGTTAGCTCAGGGCGCGGAGTAAATTGCAGCGCGATCCCGCGACTCTGCGCATCCTGGCTTACCAGCTGCAATGAGTGCCGGATAAGCGCGTTGATATCCACCGGCTGGTAATTTAAATGCGCGGGTCGGACCAGCTCCAGCAGCTCGCTGACCACCCGGTTCAGGCGGTCGGCCTCTTTGGCCATCACCTGCGCTAGTTGCTGCGCTTCGCCGCCTGGGGGAGTTCGCTCGGCAAAATACTTCGCCAGCCCTTTAATCGAAGAGAGCGGATTGCGGATCTCATGCGCGACCCCCGCCGCCAGATGCCCAAGCGCCACCAGCTTTTCTTTGCGGGCCATCGCCTCCAGCAACTGCTTGCGTGAGCGACGATAGCGGTGGAACCAGAACTGAGCGAGGATCGTCGCCGCGATGACCAGCGCCGCAGCGCCCAGCATGATCATCATGTTACGCTGGCCGCGGGCCTGCGCCGCATCCAGCTCGCGGCTATCAAAGGCGAGAAAAATCACCTGCGGGACGGTGGTTTGAGCCAGCACGCTGTTGCCGCGATTCATCATCCCCATATGATGGCCGCGAGCAGGATTGAGCGGGCGAAACTGGCGATAGATCTCCAGCGCTGGCTGCGGCTCGCTAAGCCGGCGCCAGCGGGCCTGTTCGCTAACGTTGAGTTCGCGCATCTGCGCCGGACTGTACAGCGCGTTATCCACCTGCTGCGGATCGCTGTGGGCGATGATTTTACCGTCTTCATCGGTCACCGCGAACCACAGCACACCGGGCTGCCAGGCCATCTCTTCCAGCAGCGCCTGCAACTGCGCGTGATGCATACGCATCCCCATCCCGACCCGCGTGCCGGACTCCAGCGCCCGGATCAGCACGCTCCCCTTTTCTTCGATGGTTTGCCGGGCCGCAGCGGTTTCGCGGCCATAGTCACGGACGATCATCGTGGAAAACAGAATAACCAACAGCACAATTGTGCCGGTCAGCAGCCAGCTCAGGGCATCAGCGGCAACGTCCCGGGAGAAAGGTTTGATCTTCATCGGCGAGTCCTTGTCATCTCCTTTTCGCTTTCACCAGGATCCTTCAGCAGAAATCATGCCATTTTCCCACGCCGCCAATCCTGTTCTCAAACATATCGCCCGCGGTTTAGTGAGTAAAAATGACTCGCCTGACCCGCCAGGAACGGGTCATTTTTACTCACCTTCCCCATCGGCTCCTCCGGCAGGCCCGTACGGGCGGGCTTTTTCAGGCTGGCATGGAAGATGCAACAACAAGAGAAACCACACAGGAGATAATGCCATGAAACGGAACCGTACCTTACCTCTCTCCCTCATCACCCTTGCCGCACTGACCTTTGGCAGCAACGCGGCCTGGGCCAACCATCACTGGGGCAATAACAACGGGATGGGCAATCAGGGTTACAGTCAGCTGACCCAGGAGCAACAGGCCACCGCGCAGAAACTACATAACGATTACTATGCGCAAACCAGCGCCCTGCGCCAGCAGCTGCAGTCCAAACGCTATGAATACAACGCACTGCTCACGGCGCAAAAACCGGATAGCGGAAAGATTGAAGCCGTCGCTCAGGAGATGGAAGGCTTACGCCAGAAGCTGGATCAGCAGCGGGTGAAGTTTGATGTCGCCCTGGCTGAGGCAGGCGTTCCCCGCGGCGCAGGAATGGGATACAACGGCTGCCGCGGTAACGGCGGTGGTCATATGGGCATGAACCACTGGTAATCGTTAGAAGCTTTTTTCCGTCGGCTGCCAGGTGCAGAAGTTTTCATTGGCGACCAGCAGTAGTTGAGAGCCTTCAGACGCCTCCAGCCAGGCAATGCTCACCGCGGCGGAGGAATGACTCTGGCGACGTTCAATATGCGCCAGGGCCCGGCTATCGAGGTCAGGCTTAACCGTCTGACCTTCGCAGGTCAACACGGTATGCGCGGCAGCGTTCCAGCGCCCCTGACGCAGGACGACGCGTCCCTGCCGGAGAGCATCGCTGGTCTGGCGGATCTGCTCGGCGCGATAACGATACAGCGCGACCTGGTCGCTGGAGAGCTGTTGCTTCTGCCCGTCGACTTCCCGCTGCATAAAGCTGAGATCGCCCTGCGCGTCGAAGCGGGCGCGAATATGTTCCGGCGGCTTGCCGTAGACATTGAGTTCGATAAACGTCAATTGATCGCCCTGCCAGCGATATTCGCTGGTCGAGGTGTCCCCGTGACGCCACGGGCTGAAGGCGGCGAGAAGATGAACTTCATCGCCAGAATCTTTACGCCAGATGCGCATCGCCCCCTGATTATCCGCATAACCGCTGGCGGTAAACGGAGGAAGCGAGGCGTTATGGCTGCAGGCAGTCAGCAACAGGATGCCCGCCAGCGCCAGAGGTCGGCGCCAGACAGACAAAAGGGGCTTAATAGCCCCTTCGATAAAACTGTTCACTGCCACGCGGTCTTACTTAACTGCGTCTTTCAGTGCTTTGCCAGAAACAAATGCCGGCACGTTAGCTGCAGCGATTTTGATCTCTTTACCGGTCTGCGGGTTGCGGCCAGTACGCTCAGCGCGGTGGTTCACTTTGAAGGTACCGAAACCAACCAGTTGAACAGCATCACCTTCTTTCAGAGACTCAGTAATTGCAGCCAGGGTAGATTCCAGGGCAGCTTTAGCCTGTGCTTTGGACAGGTCAGCTTTGTCCGCAATTACATCAATCAGTTGAGTCTTGTTCATAAGTTATCCTTACAATGTGTTTATCGCTTGCTAAGCATCGAGTGCGACGGAAATGCCAAAAAAGCACCCTCCTGCATACACGCACCGATAGCCACTTTTTTTCGCCCTCCAAATGTAGACCAGACGGGGGGCGGAATGGAAGCCTTCAGACGCTACAATTCAGGCGGTAAATCACGTTTTCTGGTCTCACTGCTGAAAATTTATACCAATATTGCTCTCACCGGCCTCACGCAGGTCCGCGCGCAGACCTTTTATCAGCTCAAGGTCACGCTCTTCACAGTCGGCCAACAGGCGGAAAATTTCCCACTGGATATCCCATTCCTGCTCTACCGCCGGGTTCGCTTTGAGTTCTTCATCGGTCATTTCACGACCAGCCTGGGTCATTTCCAGCATCGCCACGCTGGTGATGGATGACTTGCTTACCTCAATCGCGTGTTCAAGTGTTTCACCACTCAGACGCGAATGGATCAGTTCACTCAACGCCACACAGGCGTCGATCGCCGGATAAACACCGTACAGGTCGAAATCATCTGCCGCCGGGATCGCCTCTTCCAGCTTCTCCAGCTGGCTGTCGAAATTCACCTTCGCATCTTTAACCGTCAGCGTTTCCCAGATCAGGTCCAGGATACGACGGTACAGCTGGCCGTCGCCGAACTCGGTTTGCTTGCAGAACATAGCGTAGTTAGGGTACATACGCTCGCACAGGCAAGCCATAAAGGTGACATGCTGCCAGCTTTCCAGCTTCTCCAGGCGCAGGTGAATCGGGTTTTGTAACATGATGAATTCTCGAAGTCAGAAATTAGGCGCAGTGTACCTGAATCAGCCGTGATTTGCTTGCCAACGCACGAACGACGGACGACGGGAAGCCACTGCATCGGCCCAGCGCGTCGGCTCGGGCAGACGATAGCCTCGCATACAGCGCTCGACCCACATTAAGGCGCTGTCCATCCCCACCCGATGGCCGGTGCTAATAAACAACGGGTTGCAGCGCACTTTGCTGCGCCAGACCCAGGCCAGTTGCTCATTTTTATCCATCAGCGGGGCCAGTGCGCCGGGCTCATCACCCATTTCGCCAATTTTTCCGCACAGCCGTTTTTTCGCCACGCCAATGGTCGGCACGTCAATCATCAGACCAAAATGGCTGGCGACGCCGAGCCGCCGGGGATGGGAGATGCCGTGGCCGTCAACGAAGAGCAGGTCAGGTTTCTGCGAAAGCTGCTCCCACGCCGCCAGCAGCGCAGGTGTTTCGCGAAACGAGAGAAAGCCGGGAATATACGGCATGGTGGTGGCGACGCGCGCCACCTGATACTCCACCAGCTCGAGCTCAGGCCAGGTCAGCAGCACCATTGCAGCTCGGGTCACTTCCCCTTCCTGCTCAAACCCGACATCCGCGCCGCCGATCAACGCCGGCGGGTCGCGATCCAGTCGATCCGCTCGCTCGACCGATGCGGCTAACTGTTGCTGTTGGGTACGTAGTGCGGCTAAGTCCATACGGCTTATCTCCTATTGGTGATAGGGTGCGGAAAGACGATGCACCGCTTCAACAAAGACGCCCGCATGCTGCGGGTCGACATCCTGATGGATGCCATGACCAAGGTTAAAGACATGGCCTTCGCCCTGGCCGAAGCCGGCGAGAATAGTCGCCACTTCCTCTTCAATACGCGGGGCGGGCGCATAAAGCATCGACGGGTCCATATTGCCCTGTAGCGCCACTTTGTGACCTACGCGACGGCGAGCGTCGGCGATATCGGTGGTCCAGTCGAGACCCAGCGCGTCACAGCCGGTCTCCGCCATCGCTTCCAGCCACTGGCCACCGCCTTTGGTGAACAGGGTCACCGGCACGCGGCGGCCTTCATTTTCCCGCAGCAGGCCATCGACAATTTTATGCATATAGTAGAGCGAGAACTGCTGGTAATCGCGACCGGTCAGCACCCCGCCCCAGGTGTCGAAAATCATCACCGACTGCGCGCCGGCTTTGATCTGCGCGTTGAGATACAGGGTGACGCTTTTCGCCAGCTTCTCCAGCAGCGCATGCAGCGCCTGCGGTTCGGCGTACATCATCTTTTTGATCACGGTGAACGCTTTGCTGCTGCCGCCTTCCACCATGTAGGTCGCCAGCGTCCACGGGCTACCCGAGAAGCCGATCAGCGGCACTTCGCCTTTCAGTTCGCGGCGAATGGTACGCACGGCGTTCATTACGTAGCCCAGTTCCTGCTCCGGATCCGGGATCGGCAGCTTGTCGACGTCGGCTTTGCTTTTTACCGGCGAGGTGAAGCGCGGGCCTTCGCCGGCTTCAAAGTACAGCCCCAGACCCATCGCGTCCGGGATCGTCAGGATGTCCGAAAAGAGGATCGCCGCATCCAGCGGGTAACGACGCAGCGGCTGGAGCGTCACTTCGCAGGCCAGCTCGGCATTTTTACACAGCGACATAAAGTCGCCCGCTTGCGCACGGGTGGCTTTGTACTCCGGTAAATAGCGGCCCGCCTGGCGCATCATCCACACCGGGGTGACATCAACCGGCTGACGCAGCAGCGCGCGCAGGTAACGATCGTTTTTCAGTTCGGTCATTTTTACATTCCTTTAGCGTTGATGCGCCCAGTGTAACATGTCACTCGAACTCTGCCCGACACATCGCCACCGTATCTTCGATCAGGCGTCGCGCTACCGTTCCCGGCGGTGGCAGGAGCGGCAGATTGTCAAAGCGGTACCAGTCCGCGGTCAGCAGTTCTTTTTTGTCGACCACGATATCGCCATCCGCGTAATCCGCCATAAAGGCGGTCATCAGCGACTGCGGGAACGGCCACGGCTGAGAGGTCACATAACGCAGGTTTTTCACCTTGATGCCGCTCTCCTCCATCACCTCTCGGGCGACGGCCTGCTCAAGGGTTTCACCCACTTCGACAAATCCGGCCAGCACGGTATGCACGCCGTTACGATGCCGGGTATGCTGCGCCAGCAGGATCGAATCGTCGCGACGGATAGCGACGATAATGCAAGGAGCAATTTGTGGGTAGTAGCGTTCACGGCAGTGGCTGCACAGCATTGCCCATTCGCTTTTGCTGGCATGCATCGGATGGCCACAGTAGCCGCAAAATTTATGCGATCGATAAAATTCGGCGAGCTGGATCCCTCGCCCCGCCAACTGGAAGAGCCCCGGATCCTGATCCAGCACCTGGCGTAACGATCCCATGTCATGACGGCGATCCTGACGCACCATCCAGACGGACTCGCCCTGCCACTCGCCAATATGCAGCGCATGCTGGCCGACAAGATCGAAATTAACCGCTTCGCCATGTGGTAATTCTCCACCAGGCAACCATAATTTTTGTTCGTGACTGACAACCCACCAGCCGCGATCTAATTTTTCAATAATACGATCCATATCTATTGCACTACCTTTGCTTCACTGGCATGTTGTTAACATTATATTTACATTTTGGTGAGCAGATTTAAAATCAAAACTTGCGGAGTCAATCATGCTAAACCAGCTGGAAAACCTGACGGAGCGCGTTGGCGGTAGTAATGAACTGGTCGATCGCTGGCTACAAGTGCGTAAGCATCTGCTCGTGGCTTACTACAATCTGGTTGGCCTGAAACCGGGCAAAGAATCATTTATGCGGCTTAACGAAAGAGCGCTGGATGACTTTTGCCAAAGTCTGGTGGATTACCTCTCATCTGGTCATTTTAGTATTTATGAACGCATTATTGGCGAAATGGAAGGCGATACCCCACTTTTAGCCGCCACCCGGCTTTATCCACAGCTGGAAGCCAATACCCAGCAGATGATGGACTACTACGATACCTGCCTCGAAAACGCTATCGATCACGATAACTACCTTGAATTTCAGCAGGCGCTGTCGGATATCGGCGAGTCGCTGGAAGCACGTTTTGCGCTGGAAGATAAACTGATCGCCCTTGCCGTCGCGCATAACCTGAGCAATGACGTGCACGATAATATTGCGCCGACTGCTTGAGTTGTGCGCAATTAACGAGTAGTTTACCTCCATTCCCCCTCTCCGGAGGGGATGTCATCTTGTCGGAGTGCCTATTTTCCATGCGCAGGCTAACGTGGAAAAGGCTGAGACCGTTAATTCGGGATCCGCGGAACCTGATCAGGCTAATACCTGCGAAGGGAACAAGAGTAAACTGCTGGTCGCACCTTTCCGTTATGGACTGGTCGCATCTGTTACTCCATCCGTCGTCTGACAAGCCATCTCCTTGTTTAACTGGAATGCGCTATGTCTACTACCAAACTCACCCGTCGGGAACAACGCGAGCACGCACAGCGATTCATTGATACGCTGGCAGGTACCGCTTTTCCCAATTCACACCGCATCTACATTCACGGCTCACAAGCGGATATCCGCGTCCCGATGCGTGAAATTAAGCTCAGCCCGACCCTCGTCGGCGGCGATAACGACCATCCCCAGTACGAAGCCAATGAGCCGATTCCGGTGTATGACACCTCCGGGCCTTATGGCGACCCGGATATTGACATTGATGTCCGCCAGGGGCTGGCAAAGCTGCGCCAGCCATGGATCGACGCGCGTAACGACTGCGCTCCGCTCAGCGAACGTAGCTCGGCTTACACTAAAGCGCGGCTGGCCGACGACGGCCTCGATGAGCTGCGCTTCAGCGGCCTGCTGACGCCCAAACGCGCCGTCTCTGGCAAATGCGTGACGCAACTGCACTACGCCCGCCAGGGGATCGTCACCCCGGAGATGGAGTTCATCGCCATTCGCGAAAACATGGGTCGCGAACGTATCCGCAGCGAGGTTCTGCGCCAGCAGCATGCCGGGGAAGGCTTCGGTGCCCGCCTGCCGGAAAACATTACCCCCGAGTTCGTCCGCGATGAAGTTGCCGCCGGGCGCGCCATCATCCCGGCCAACATCAACCACCCGGAATCTGAGCCCATGATTATCGGCCGCAATTTCCTGGTGAAAGTGAATGCCAATATCGGCAACTCGGCGGTGACCTCTTCCATCGAAGAGGAGGTGGAAAAACTGGTCTGGTCAACCCGCTGGGGCGCCGACACGGTGATGGACCTCTCCACCGGCCGCTATATCCACGAAACCCGCGAGTGGATCCTGCGCAACAGCCCGGTGCCGATTGGTACCGTCCCGATTTACCAGGCGCTGGAGAAGGTCAACGGTATTGCCGAGAACCTCACCTGGGAAGCCTTCCGCGATACCCTGCTGGAACAGGCCGAACAGGGCGTCGACTACTTCACGATTCACGCTGGCGTGTTGCTGCGCTACGTGCCAATGACCGCGAAGCGCCTGACCGGTATCGTGTCGCGCGGTGGTTCAATCATGGCCAAATGGTGCTTGTCGCACCATCAGGAAAATTTCCTCTACCAGCACTTCCGCGAAATCTGCGAAATCTGCGCCTCCTATGACGTTTCGCTGTCCCTCGGCGATGGCCTGCGCCCCGGCTCGATCCAGGATGCCAACGACGAGGCGCAGTTTTCCGAGCTGCGCACCCTCGGCGAACTGACGAAAATCGCCTGGGAGTATGACGTGCAGGTGATGATCGAAGGCCCCGGCCACGTGCCGATGCAGATGATCCGCCGCAATATGACTGAAGAGCTGGAGCACTGCCATGAAGCGCCGTTCTATACCTTAGGGCCGCTCACCACCGACATCGCGCCAGGCTACGACCATTTCACCTCCGGCATTGGTGCGGCGATGATCGGCTGGTTCGGCTGCGCCATGCTGTGCTACGTCACGCCAAAAGAACATCTCGGCCTGCCCAACAAAGAGGATGTGAAGCAGGGGCTGATTACCTACAAAATTGCCGCCCACGCCGCTGACCTCGCGAAAGGCCACCCGGGCGCGCAGATCCGCGATAACGCGATGTCAAAAGCACGTTTCGAATTCCGCTGGGAAGACCAGTTCAACCTCGCGCTCGATCCCTTCACCGCGCGGGCCTATCACGATGAAACCCTGCCGCAGGAGTCCGGCAAAGTCGCCCACTTCTGTTCCATGTGCGGGCCGAAATTCTGCTCAATGAAGATCACCCAGGAAGTCCGCGACTACGCCGCCAGGCAGGCCATCGACGCCGGAATGGCCGATATGTCGAATAACTTCCGCGCCCGTGGCGGCGAAATCTACCTCAAACAGGAGGAAGCCTGATGTATCAACCTGATTTTCCACCCGTCCCATTTCGTCTCGGACTCTACCCGGTGGTTGACAGCGTGGCGTGGATTGAGCGCCTGCTGGAGGCGGGAGTGCGTACTATTCAGCTGCGCATCAAAGACCAACGCGACAGCGACGTTGAAGATGACGTCATCGCCGCCATCGCCCTTGGCCGTCGGTATCACGCCCGGTTGTTCATTAATGATTACTGGCAGCTGGCGATTAAGCACCAGGCCTACGGTGTACACCTGGGGCAAGAAGATCTGGAAACCACCGATCTGAGCGCCATCCGCAAAGCCGGGCTGCGCCTTGGTGTTTCCACCCATGACGATATGGAGATTGACGTCGCGCTGGCGGCTCGACCTTCCTACATCGCACTGGGTCACGTCTTCCCGACACAAACCAAACAGATGCCTTCCGCGCCGCAGGGCCTCAAGCAACTTGCCGGGCATATTCAGCGGCTGGCGGATTACCCCACCGTCGCGATCGGCGGGATTAGCCTTGATAAAGCACCGGGCGTGCTGGCGACTGGCGTCGGCAGCATCGCGGTGGTCAGCGCCATTACCCAGGCGGCGAACTGGCGGGCAGCGACCGACCAGCTGCTGGCGCTGGCGGGAGCAGGCGATGAATGATCACGACTTTATGCGCTATAGCCGCCAGCTGCTGCTGGAGGATATTGCCATCGAGGGTCAGCAGAAACTGTTAGCCAGCCGGGTGCTGATTATCGGCCTTGGCGGGCTGGGCTCCCCGGCGGCGCTCTATCTTGCCGGAGCGGGCGTCGGGACGCTGACCCTGGCCGATGACGACGCGGTGCATCTCAGCAACCTACAGCGGCAGATCCTGTTCACCAGCGAGGATATCGACCGGCCAAAAGCCGCGGCGGCAAAGACCCGGCTCAGTCAGCTAAACCCGCAGATCAAACTGGTTGCGCTCCAGCAACGTCTGAGCGGCGAGGCGCTGCGCGCTGAGGTGGCGAAAGCGGACGTGGTGCTGGACTGCACCGATAACATGGTGACCCGCCAGGCAATCAACGCCGCCTGTGTCGCCCTCGACACCCCGTTAGTGACCGCCAGCGCCGTCGGCTTCGGCGGTCAGTTGATGGTATTGACGCCCCCCTGGACGCAGGGCTGCTATCGCTGCCTGTGGCCGGATAGCGACGAACCGCAACGTAACTGCCGCACCGCGGGGATCGTCGGCCCGGTCGTCGGCATGATGGGCACGCTGCAGGCGCTGGAGGCGATTAAGCTGCTCAGCGGAATGACGACGCCACGTAATACCCTGCGGCTGTTCGACGCCCGCACCAGCAACTGGCGCAACCTGGCGCTACAGCGCTCCCGGAGCTGTCCAGTGTGCGGAGGGCGACATGCAGATTTGGTTTAACGACGAGCCGCTGGCATGTGCCGACAATCTCAGCGTCAGCGCCCTGCTGACCCAGCTCGAACAGCTGCAGCCGGGCGTTGCGCTGGCGCTCAATCAACACATCCTGCCGCGCGAGCGGTGGGAAGATCATCTCTTGCAGGAAGGCGATCGGATCCTGCTTTTTCAGGTTATCGCTGGAGGCTGACATGTTACGTATTGCAGACAAAACGTTTGAATCCCATCTTTTTACCGGTACCGGCAAATTCGCCGCCCCGGAGGTGATGGTTGAGGCGATTCGCGCCTCGGGCAGCCAGCTGGTGACCCTGGCGATGAAGCGCGTCGAGTTACGCCAGCACAATGACGCTATCCTCGCCCCGCTGCTGGCGGCGGGGGTCAGCCTGCTGCCGAATACCTCAGGCGCCAAGACGGCGGAAGAGGCGGTGTTTGCCGCCCGCCTGGCGCGGGAAGCCCTGGGTACCCACTGGCTGAAGCTGGAGATCCACCCGGATGCCCGCTGGCTGCTGCCCGACCCGATTGAAACCCTGAAGGCGGCGGAGCTGCTGGTCCGCGAAGGGTTCGTCGTCCTGCCCTACTGCGGCGCCGATCCGGTGCTGTGTAAACGGCTGGAAGAGGCTGGCTGTGCTGCGGTGATGCCGCTGGGCGCGCCGATCGGCTCCAATCAGGGACTGGAAACTAAAGCCATGCTGGAGATTATTATCGAGCAGGCCACCGTACCGGTGGTGGTCGATGCCGGAATTGGCGTGCCGAGCCATGCGGCGCAAGCACTGGAGATGGGCGCGGATGCGGTGCTGGTCAATACCGCCATTGCCGTCGCCGACGACCCCGTGGCCATGGCCCGCGCCTTCCGTATGGCAGTCGATGCCGGATTACTGGCGCGTCAGGCCGGACCGGGGGCACGCAGTACGCAGGCGCAAGCCACCAGCCCGCTGACCGGATTCCTGGAGGCGCTGGCATGAAAACCTTCAGCGATCGCTGGCGGCAGCTGGAGTGGGACGACATCCGCCTGCGCATCAACAGCAAAACCGCCGCCGACGTCGAACGGGCGCTGGCGGCCAAACCGCTCACCCGTGACGACATGATGGCCCTGCTTTCACCGGCGGCGGCCAACTATCTTGAACCCCTCGCCCAGCGCGCGCAGCGGCTCACTCGCCAGCGCTTCGGCAATACCGTCAGCTTCTACGTGCCACTGTATCTCTCCAACCTGTGCGCCAACGACTGCACCTACTGCGGCTTCTCAATGAGCAATCGCATTAAGCGCAAGACGCTGGATGCCGCCGAGATTGCCCGCGAGTGCGCCGCGATCCGCGACCTGGGCTTTGAGCATCTGCTGCTGGTCACCGGCGAACATCAGGGCAAGGTGGGGATGGATTATTTCCGCCAGCACCTACCGGCTATCCGCAGCCAGTTTTCCTCGCTGCATATGGAGGTGCAGCCGCTGGCGACTGAAGAGTATGCCGAGCTGAAAACGCTGGGGCTCGACGGGGTAATGGTCTATCAGGAGACCTACCATGAAAGCATGTATGCCCAGCACCATCTGAAAGGGAAAAAGCAGGATTTCTTCTGGCGGCTGGATACGCCGGATCGCTTAGGCGAGGCGGGGATCGACAAGATCGGCCTCGGCGCGTTGATTGGCCTTTCCGACAGCTGGCGGGTGGACTGCTTTATGGTCGCCGAGCATCTGCTGTGGCTGCAGCAGCGCTACTGGCGCAGCCGCTACTCGGTCTCCTTCCCGCGCCTGCGTCCCTGTGCCGGCGGTATTGAACCAGCTTCGCTGATGGATGAGCGCCAACTGGTGCAGACCATTTGCGCCTTCCGCCTGCTGGCGCCGGAGGTTGAACTGTCGCTTTCAACCCGTGAATCACCCTGGTTCCGCGACCGGGTGATCCCGCTGGCAATTAACAACGTCAGCGCCTTCTCTAAAACGCAGCCGGGCGGCTACGCCGACGATCATCCGGAGCTCGAGCAATTTGCCCCACATGACGATCGCCGCCCTGAAGAGGTTGCCAGCGCGCTAGCCGCCCGTGGCCTGCAGCCGGTATGGAAAGACTGGGACAGCTGGCTGGGACGCGCCTCGCAATCATCATGAAGTATGCTGCAAGCCGCTGATTATTTTGCGTGCCTGCACGAGAGATGAAAAACGGGGAGTCGCCCGATTGCCGCCGTTTTTCTATTCTGCCCGGGTCAGCAGCGGACGCTGACCAGGGCGAACGTTTTCTTCCTCATTTTCGCCCTGCCTCTCCGCGCTGCGCGAGGGCCAGTTCATTATCGACGAATATAAATCACGATAGATGAAGGCCTCAGAGTTATAATTGAGCAATAGTTAACTGATTCGATCGGCAGGCTCGCTGACACAAGCTGCGTTCGGACCCTTGGTTTATACATCCGGGACGATTAACGATTCATGGCGCTACACAACAGAAAGCTCTCTTTTACGACACCAATCGTCGTGGGGTTTGCCGGCATTTTGCTCAGTTTTATGCTGATTGCTACTTTCGTCACCCTGGCACAGCGGAAAGATTTTCTCGAAGATTATCACGATATTAACCGCAACTTTACCCACAACCTGGCCATCAACTACACGGAAACGCTGCTACGGGAAAATGATTTTATCCTCGGACGGGCGGCCACCTTCTTCGCCCGTAATGACGCACTCAATCACGCGGTGAATGTTGATCCGGAGAAAGGGTTAACCACGCTAATGCAGTTACAGAACATGATGCCAAGCGTCTCATCCATCTCGCTGGCGGATACCGCGGGCCACTATCTGCGTGCTCCGGAGATGCTGCAAAATGAAGACAGTAAAGCCTTCGATCCGAAAACGCGCCCCTGGTTTATCAAACAGGCGGAAGCCAGCACCTTCAGCCACTACACCAGCCCGTATATGGATTATTTCACCCACCATCCGACGATTACCATTTTCAAACCCATCATTACTCCGGAGGGTAGACTCAAAGGCAGCCTGGCTTTTCATCTTGATCTCACCTCCATGGGGTTCGCACTACGGCAGATGGTCGCCCCCGTACAGGGGGAATTTTTTGTGGTGCAGCGGGATGGCAACGTTGTCCTGCACTCCGACCCGGGCGCGCTGTTTAAACCCTTCGTCAGCGGCGAACTGATGGATAAAATGACCAGCGGAGAGGGACAGCTTTACGATACCAGGAGCGATACCTGGTATTACTACTACTCCTTTACCAATCCCGACTGGTTCGTGATTTACCGTGTCGATAACGCCACCCTTATCAATCTGACGCGCCATGAGACGAACTTAGTGATCGGCGGTTTCGCACTCGCGGCGATCATCATCATTTTGTTCGGCCTTTATCTGCGTCATGCCTCCCGTACCGTACTGATGAATATCATCAATGCGATTAAAACGGGTGACGTCAAACGTGCTCCGCGCCTTGAGGCAATGCTGAGTAAAGCAATTGAAACCAACAAGCAACGCGAACTGACCTACGTCCGCCAGGCCACCATCGACGCCCTCACTGGCTGCAAAAACCGCCGCGCCTTCGACAGCGATATCGCCGCGCTGATGAACGATCACCAACCTTTCGCCCTCGCTCTGGTCGATATAGATAACTTCAAATCGATCAACGACACCTGGGGACACCTCAACGGCGATATCGTCCTGCGCAACGTCGCCCGCGAGGGGCTGCAGGTCCTCCAGCCGCTGGAGATTTCCCTTTATCGCTACGGCGGTGAAGAGTTCGCGGTGGTCTTTCCTGCCGAACATATCGATAACGCCCGAACACTACTGGAAACATGGCGAGTCAACGTCGAGCGGCGTACCTGGCGCGAAGATGGCTTGACGGTCACCTTTAGCGCCGGACTGGGGGAATGGAACATGGAGCCGCTGGATAAACTGGTGGTGAGCGTCGATGAGGCGCTTTACAAAGCCAAGCAACAAGGTAAAAACCGCATCCTGCGCGCGTAAGACAACAGGACACGGCCGCCCACTTCGGTGGGCTTTTTTATTTTTACCGGCAAAAATGAAACCGGTTTCAATTTTTGTGTGATGACTTACACACAATCATGGTAAAGCGGTTGTCGCATCGCCAGGGCCGCGATAAAGATAAGACATCACGGAACACAAGGGCCACTGACTATGAAGAATATCGTTTTGTGCTGTGCCGCCGGTATGTCCACCAGCATGCTGGTTCAGCGTATGCAAGATGCCGCGCAGAAGAAAGGTGTTGAGGTTTCTATCAAGGCCGTCCCGGTCGCCGAGTTTAAAGATAACCTGGCCGCCGCCGACATTATTTTGCTCGGCCCGCAGGTGAAATATGAGCAGGCTAAACTGCAGGCGCTGGCCGATCCCTTCGGCAAGAAAGTCGCGGTGATCGATATGATGGACTACGGCATGATGAAAGGTGATGCCGTTCTGGATAAAGCCCTTAAGATGCTGGAGTAATCGATGGAAGATTTAGAAACGATCATCATGGAGCTGTTGGTCAATGCCGGTTCCGCACGTAGCGCGGCGCTCACGGCTCTCCAGTTAGCACGGAAAGGTGACTTTGCGGCAGCCGAGCAGGCCATGGCCGAATCCCATGAGTTCGTCAAACATGCGCATAAAATCCAGACCCAGCTCATCGGCCTGGATGAAGGTACCGGTAAGCTGCCGGTCAACCTGATCACCGTTCACTCTCAGGACCACCTGATGAACGCCATGGTCATTCAGGATCTGGCGACCGATATGATTGAACTCTATCGTCGTCTGCCGCTCGCGCAGTAACCTCGCGGATTTAACGGGCGCCGCTGCCGGCGCCCGTCCCCTCTCAAAGAAAACCGTACATTGCGGCAAATACCCAGCCAAACACGCAGGAGACACCGACACCGATGAGCCCGGGCAGGATAAAGCTGTGGTTAATGACAAAGCGGCCGATATGCGTCGTGCCTGAACGGTCGAACTGGATAGCCGCCAGATCGCTTGGGTAGGTCGGCAGAATATAGTAGCCGTAGCAGGCCGGCGCAGAAGCCACGATATAGGCCGGGTCGACGCCGATGGCCAGGGCTACCGGCACAATCGCCGCCAGCGCTGCCGCCTGGGAGTTAACAAACTTAGATACCAGTAACAGCACGATGGCGTAGGCCCACGGGTACTCCTTCACCATCTCTCCGAGCACACCTTTAATCTCGGTCATATGCGCGCCGAACATAGTTTCCGCCATCCACGCGATGCCGTATACCGCGACGATAGCGATCATTCCCGAACGGAAAACCTCATTTTTAGAAATCGACGCCGGGTTAGTTTTGGTAATGATGATAATAAGCGCCCCGGAGAGCAGCATGAACATCTGGATCACCAGCACCATCGACAGCGGCTTACCGTCGAAGGCCGGGCGTAGTTCGGAAAACGCGCCGAGCAGGGCCACCACGGCGATGGAAGCAAGGAAGATCCACATCGCAATCCAGTTGCTGGTCGGCAGCTTTTTATCCAGCAGCGTCGCTGTATCGCCATAGACGTAATGGCGATTTTCCGGTACCGCAATAAACGCCTGGAAGGCTTCGTCTTTATCCAGATCTTTGCCACGGAACCAACTGAAGATACCGATCGCCAGGATCCCCAACAGCGTGGACGGAATGGTTATCGCCAGCAGGTCGAGAAATTCCAGGTGTTTACCGTTAAAGGTAAAATTCCCCAGCATCGCCACCAGCGAAACCACTGCTACCGAGACCGGGCTGGCGATGATCCCCATCTGGGCGCCTATGGAGCTGGCCGCCATCGGACGCTCCGGACGAATGTTATTCTTAATGGCGACATCGTAGATAATCGGCAGGATCGTGTACACCACGTGTCCGGTACCACAGAGTATGGTCAGCGTGCAGGTGACGAAAGGCGCGACGATCGAGACATATTTCGGGTTGCGCCGCAGCAGCTTCTCGGCAATCTGTAACATGACATCCAGCCCACCCGACGCCTGTAGCGTCGCCGAAGCGGCCACAACGGCAATGATGACTAACATCACATCAACCGGCGGTTTACCCGGCTGGAGATGGAACACAAAAACGAGGATAACCAAACCGATGCCGCCCAACAGGCCCAGCGCAATACCGCCTTTTCTGGCACCATAAAACAGACAAATTAAGATAATAATGAGTTGTATCGCAAATTCCATGCAGCCCCCAGAGCCTGTCCACTCAGACCAAAAGAAATGACCAACACCTGCCTGCCGGTATTATTTCTGCGTCTTATCGGGAGAAGCATGAGATGTGGCGATCCCTCTCCAGAGCAGTAGCTCCGAAGATAAAGCAGCAGAAGTAATCCCATGATTCATTAGGTATTTTGAATATATCGCCTTTGGATTGATTATTTTTTGATATGAGTAGAACTTTTACCCATATATAAATAAAGGTTTTTCCAGTGAACGGGGAATGGATATTTTATATGAATTAATTGCTAAAAATATGCGGCGTTAATATGTCGTAAATGTAATTAAAGACGAGGGCGAGGCGGCGGACAAACAATAAAAAAGCCGGTCAGGAAACCTGACCGGCTTTTTAGCAGTGCATCAACGATTAATCGTTGTCAGAACCGCCAAGGCCTGCGTTCAGCAGTTCTGCCAGGTTGGCAGACGCTTCTTCTACGCTCACCTGCGGTGCAGCTGGCTGTTCGCCCGCTGCGCGACGGCGCATACGATCCTGGTGGTACGCATAACCGGTACCCGCCGGGATCAGACGACCCACGATGACGTTCTCTTTCAGACCGCGCAGTTCGTCGCGTTTGCCCGCAACAGCTGCTTCGGTCAGCACGCGAGTGGTCTCCTGGAACGATGCCGCGGAGATGAAGGACTCGGTTGCCAGAGACGCTTTGGTGATACCCAGCAGGTCGCGGGAATAGGTTGCCGCAACTTTGCCATTCGCTTCAAGCTCGCGGTTAGCGATCTTAACGCGGGAGTATTCAACCTGCTCGCCTTCGAGGAAGTCGGAGCTACCAGCACTTTCGATGGTCGCTTTACGCAGCATCTGACGAACGATAACCTCAATGTGCTTATCGTTAATCTTAACGCCTTGCAGACGGTAAACGTCCTGAACTTCGTTGGTGATGTAACGCGTTACCGCGTGCACGCCACGAAGACGCAGAATGTCGTGCGGTGCTTCCGGACCGTCGGAAACCACGTCACCACGTTCTACACGTTCACCTTCGAACACGTTCAGCTGACGCCATTTCGGAATCATCTCTTCGTACGGTTCGCTACCGTCTACCGGGGTGATAACCAGACGACGTTTCCCTTTGGTTTCTTTACCGAAGGAAATGATGCCGCTGATTTCAGCCAGGATTGCCGGCTCTTTCGGACGACGTGCTTCGAACAGATCCGCAACGCGCGGCAGACCACCGGTGATGTCCTTGGTACCGCCGGATTCCTGCGGAACACGCGCCAGGGTGTCACCAGAGCTGATCTGTACGCCATCTTCCAGCTGAACAATCGCTTTACCCGGCAGGAAGTACTGAGCAGGCATATCGGTGCCTGGGATCAGAACGTCGTTGCCCTGAGCATCAACAATTTTCAGCGCCGGACGCAGATCTTTACCACCTGCGGTACGTTCTGCAGAATCCAGAACCACCAGCGAAGACAGACCGGTCAGCTCGTCGGTCTGACGAGTAATGGTCTGGCCGTCGATCATGTCAGTGAAGCGGACGAAACCACTCACTTCGGTGATAACCGGCATGGTATGCGGATCCCAGTTTGCAACGGTTTCACCGCCGGCAACCTGTTCGCCATCGCCTTTCGCCATAACGGAGCCGTAAGGCACTTTATAGCTTTCTTTCGTACGGCCGAATTCGTCGATCAGTTTCAGCTCGGTGTTACGAGAGGTGATAACCAGTTTACCGCTGGAGTTCACAACCGACTTCGCGTTGCTCAGACGGATGCTACCTTTGTTTTTCACCTGGATGCTGGATTCAGCAGCCGCACGAGATGCCGCACCACCGATGTGGAACGTACGCATCGTCAGCTGTGTACCCGGCTCACCGATGGACTGTGCCGCGATAACGCCGATAGCCTCACCTTTGTTGATGATGTGGCCACGCGCCAGGTCACGACCGTAGCAGTGCGCACATACACCAAAGTCGGTGTCACAGGATACAACGGAACGAACTTTGACAGAGTCAACGGAGTTCTCTTCCAGCAGGTCACACCAGTGCTCATGCAGCAGCGTGTTGCGTGGAACCAGAATGTCCGCGGTGCCCGGCTTCAGAACGTCTTCAGCAGTCACACGACCCAGTACGCGATCGCGCAGCGGCTCTTTAACGTCGCCACCTTCGATAACCGGCGTCATGGTGATGCCTTCCAGGGTACCGCAGTCGTCTTCAGTGACGACCAGGTCCTGGGCAACGTCAACCAGACGACGAGTCAGGTAACCGGAGTTCGCTGTCTTCAGTGCGGTATCCGCCAGACCTTTACGCGCACCGTGGGTGGAGATGAAGTACTGGAGTACGTTCAGACCTTCACGGAAGTTCGCGGTGATCGGCGTTTCGATGATGGAGCCATCCGGCTTCGCCATCAGACCACGCATACCAGCCAGCTGACGAATCTGTGCTGCAGAACCACGCGCACCGGAGTCGGCCATCATGTAGATGCTGTTGAAGGAAACCTGCTGCTCTTCCTGACCGTCACGGTTAATCACGGTTTCAGTTTGCAGGTTATCCATCATCGCTTTGGATACACGATCGTTCGCCGCAGCCCAGATATCGATAACTTTGTTGTAGCGTTCGCCCGCGGTGACCAGACCAGACTGGAACTGTTCCTGAATCTCAGCAACTTCCGCTTCCGCTTCGCTGATGATTTCGTATTTTTTCTCCGGGATGACCATGTCATCGATACCAACGGATGCACCTGAACGCGCTGCATAAGCAAAGCCGGTGTACATCGTCTGGTCCGCAAAAATAACGGTCGGTTTCAGGCCCAGAATACGGTAACAGGTGTTCAGCATCTTGGAGATTGCTTTCTTACCGAGCGCCTGGTTCACGATAGAGAACGGCAGACCTTTCGGTACGATCATCCACAGAATGGCACGGCCAACGGTCGTGTCTTTCAGGCTGGTCTTCGCGACGAATTCACCATTGTCGTCTTTTTCGTATTCGGTGATACGCACTTTAACGCGCGCATGCAGAGAGGCCAGACCGGCGCGATAAATACGCTCCGCTTCTTTCGGGCCAGTCAGCACCATGCCTTCGCCTTTGGCGTTAACACAGTCGCGGGTCATGTAGTACAGACCCAGTACAACGTCCTGAGACGGAACGATGATTGGTTCGCCGTTCGCCGGGGACAGGATGTTGTTGGTAGACATCATCAACGCACGCGCTTCCAGCTGGGCTTCCAGCGTCAGCGGTACGTGAACAGCCATCTGGTCACCATCGAAGTCGGCGTTATATGCCGCACAAACCAGCGGGTGCAGCTGAATGGCTTTACCTTCGATCAGAACCGGTTCGAATGCCTGGATACCTAAACGGTGCAGGGTTGGTGCACGGTTCAGCAGTACCGGGTGTTCGCGGATAACTTCGTCCAGGATATCCCAAACGACGGCTTCTTCGCGCTCAACCATTTTCTTAGCGGCTTTGATGGTGGTGGCCAGGCCACGCAGTTCCAGCTTGCCGTAGATGAACGGTTTGAACAGCTCCAGCGCCATTTTCTTCGGCAGACCGCACTGATGCAGACGCAGGTATGGACCTACGGTGATAACAGAACGACCGGAGTAGTCAACACGCTTACCGAGCAGGTTCTGACGGAAACGACCCTGTTTACCTTTGATCATATCGGCCAAAGATTTCAGAGGACGTTTGTTAGAACCGGTGATCGCACGACCGCGACGACCGTTATCCAGCAGGGCGTCAACCGCTTCCTGCAGCATACGTTTTTCGTTGCGTACGATGATGTCCGGCGCAGCCAGATCCAGCAGACGTTTCAGACGGTTGTTACGGTTAATGACGCGACGATACAGATCGTTCAGGTCAGAAGTCGCAAAACGGCCGCCATCGAGCGGAACCAGCGGACGCAGATCTGGCGGCAGAACCGGCAGAACGGTCAGGATCATCCACTCCGGCTTGTTGCCAGACTGAACGAACGCTTCCAGCAGCTTAATGCGCTTGGTCAGCTTTTTACGCTTGGTTTCGGAGTTGGTTTCGTTCAGCTCTTCACGCAGCTGTTCGCATTCCTGCTCCAGATCCATATTGCGCAGCAGCGCCTGGATCGCTTCCGCACCCATTTTCGCGTCGAATTCGTCACCGAACTCTTCCAGCGCATCCAGGTACTGCTCTTCAGTCAGGATCTGGTTGCGTTCGAGGTTAGTCATGCCACCTTCGATAACCACGTAGGATTCGAAGTACAGTACACGTTCGATATCGCGCAGCGGCATATCCAGCAGCAGGCCGATACGGGACGGCAGCGATTTCAGGAACCAGATGTGCGCCGTCGGACATGCCAGCTCGATGTGGCCCATGCGCTCACGACGCACTTTAGTCTGGGTCACTTCAACGCCGCACTTCTCACAGATCACACCGCGGTGTTTCAGGCGCTTGTACTTACCGCACAGGCACTCATAGTCTTTTACTGGCCCGAAAATACGAGCACAGAACAGACCGTCACGCTCAGGCTTGAACGTACGGTAGTTAATGGTTTCCGGCTTTTTAACTTCACCGAAAGACCATGAACGGATCATGTCTGGCGATGCCAGAGCAATTTTGATCGCATCAAACTCTTCGGTTTTAGTTTGCGCTTTCAGAAACTTTAATAAGTCTTTCACGGATTTGCTCCCGTCGGAGTTAGCACAATCTGGCGCCGGGTTTTACCCCGGCACCAGTGACCTGTTTGAGCGAGAGTTACTCGTCTTCCAGTTCGATGTTGATGCCCAGCGAGCGGATCTCTTTCAACAGTACGTTGAAGGATTCCGGCATGCCCGGTTCCATCTGGTGGTTGCCGTCCACGATGTTTTTATACATCTTGGTACGACCATTCACGTCATCAGACTTAACGGTGAGCATTTCCTGCAGGGTGTAGGCCGCGCCATAAGCTTCCAGCGCCCACACTTCCATCTCACCGAAGCGCTGACCACCGAACTGCGCCTTACCACCCAGCGGCTGCTGAGTAACCAGGCTGTAGGAACCGGTGGAACGAGCGTGCATTTTGTCGTCGACCAGGTGGTTCAGTTTCAGCATGTACATGTAACCCACGGTTACCGGACGTTCGAACTGTTCACCGGTGCGGCCGTCAAACAGGGTGATCTGACCGGAAGTCGGCAGGTCGCCCAGCTGCAGCAGCTCTTTGATTTCAGCTTCTTTCGCACCGTCGAATACCGGCGTTGCGATCGGCATGCCTTTACGCAGGTTTTCAGCCAGACGCAGAACTTCTTCATCGCTGAAGGTATTCAGGTCAACTTTCTGGCGAACGTCAGCGCCCAGATCGTAAGCACGCTGGATGAATTCGCGTAGTTTCGCGACTTCTTGCTGCTGTTTCAGCATGGCGTTGATCTTATCGCCGATGCCTTTCGCAGCCATACCCAGGTGAGTTTCCAGGATCTGACCGATGTTCATACGAGACGGTACGCCCAACGGGTTCAGTACGATATCTACCGGCGTACCGTTAGCATCGTGCGGCATATCTTCGATCGGGTTGATCTTAGAGATAACACCCTTGTTACCGTGACGACCTGCCATCTTATCACCAGGCTGGATACGGCGTTTAACGGCCAGGTATACCTTAACAATCTTCAGCACGCCCGGTGCCAGATCGTCGCCTTGAGTGATTTTACGGCGTTTCGCTTCGAGTTTTTTCTCGAACTCGTGTTTCAGTTCGTCATACTGCTCAGCCAGTTGCTCCAGCTGATTTTGTTTCTCTTCGTCGGTCAGGCCCAGTTCCAGCCAGCGATCGCGCGGCAGTTTGTCGAGCTTCTCAGCTTCAACGCCACCGGAGACCAGCACCGCGTAGATACGACTGAACAGACCGGCTTCGAGGATCTGCAGTTCTTCAGACAGGTCTTTCTTCGCCTGCTTCAGCTGCATCTCTTCGATTTCCAGCGCACGTTTGTCTTTTTCTACGCCGTCACGGGTAAAGACCTGAACGTCGATAACGGTACCAGAGACACCGTTCGGCACGCGCAGAGAAGAGTCTTTAACGTCAGACGCTTTCTCACCGAAGATTGCACGCAGCAGTTTCTCTTCCGGCGTCAGCTGGGTTTCACCTTTCGGCGTTACCTTACCAACCAGAATGTCGCCGCCGGTCACTTCCGCACCGATATAAACGATACCGGACTCATCCAGTTTAGAGAGCGCAGCTTCACCCACGTTCGGGATGTCAGCGGTAATCTCTTCCGGCCCCAGCTTGGTGTCACGGGACACGCACGCCAGTTCCTGAATGTGGATGGTGGTGAAACGGTCTTCCTGGACAACACGCTCGGATACGAGGATGGAGTCTTCGAAGTTGTAGCCGTTCCACGGCATGAACGCTACGCGCATGTTCTGACCCAGCGCCAGTTCACCGAGGTCGGTGGACGGGCCGTCGGCCAGCACGTCGCCGCGCTCAATGGGTTCGCCCAGGGACACGCAAGGCATCTGGTTGATGCAGGTGTTCTGGTTAGAACGGGTGTACTTGGTCAGGTTGTAGATGTCGATACCTGCTTCGCCCGGGTACATCTCGTCTTCGTTAACTTTGATAACGATACGGGAAGCATCCACATACTGAACGGTACCGCCGCGTTTAGCGACCGCAGTAACACCGGAGTCAACGGCAACAGCACGTTCCATACCGGTACCAACCAGCGGCTTATCAGCGCGCAGAGTCGGAACCGCCTGACGTTGCATGTTCGCACCCATCAATGCACGGTTGGCGTCATCGTGTTCCAGGAACGGGATCAGGGACGCACCGACGGATACCACCTGCTGGGTGGATACGTCCATGTAGTCAACCTGGTCGCGGCTGAACAAGCTGGATTCGCCTTTGCTACGGCAGGTAACCAGATCTTCAACAAAGTGGCCTTCGTCATCCAGGTTGGAGTTCGCCTGAGCGATGACGTAGTTACCTTCTTCGATGGCAGACAGGTAATGAATTTCGTCGGTAACCACACCGTCAGTCACTTTACGATACGGCGTCTCAAGGAAGCCATATTCGTTAGTCTGTGCGTACACGGACAGGGAGTTGATCAGACCGATGTTCGGACCTTCAGGCGTTTCGATTGGACATACGCGACCGTAGTGAGTCGGGTGTACGTCTCGAACTTCGAAGCCTGCGCGTTCACGGGTCAGACCGCCTGGGCCGAGTGCGGAGATACGACGTTTGTGCGTAATCTCAGACAGCGGGTTGTTCTGGTCCATAAACTGTGACAGCTGGCTGGAACCAAAGAACTCTTTCACTGCTGCGGAAATCGGTTTGGCGTTGATCATATCCTGAGGCATCAGGGTATCGAGATCGCCCAGAGACAGACGCTCTTTAACCGCACGCTCTACACGCACCAGGCCAACGCGGAACTGGTTTTCCGCCATTTCGCCAACGGAACGGATACGACGGTTGCCGAGGTGGTCGATATCATCGACTTCGCCTTTACCGTTACGGATATCGATGAGCTTCTTCATCACTTCGATGATGTCGTCTTTGCTCAGGATACCGGAACCTTCGATTTCGTCACGCAGCAGAGAACGGTTGAACTTCATACGACCAACCGCGGACAGATCGTAGCGGTCTTCGGAGAAGAACAGGTTCTCGAACAGGCTTTCAGCCGCTTCACGAGTCGGCGGCTCACCCGGGCGCATCATGCGGTAGATTTCTACCAGCGCGCTCAGACGATCGTTGGTCGGGTCGACGCGTACCGTTTCAGAAATGTACGGGCCGTGGTCCAGATCGTTGGTGAACAGCGTTTCGATACGCTTGTGGCCTGACTGGCTCAGCTTAGCCAGCAGATCCAGGCTCAGTTCCATGTTCGCCGGGCAGATCAGCTCGCCAGTCGCTTCGTCGATGTAGTCTTTAGAAGCGACTTTGCCCGCAATGTACTCAACCGGAACTTCGATATGTTTGATATCGTCTTTTTCCAGCTGGCGAATGTGGCGCGCAGTAATACGGCGGCCTTTCTCAACGTACACTTTACCGTTGGCTTCGATATCGAAGGAGGCGGTTTCACCGCGCAGACGCTCCGGTATCAGCTCCATCTGCAGCTTGTTGTCGCGAATTTCAAAGACCACTTTCTCGAAGAACAGGTCAAGGATCTGCTCAGTGGTGTAATTCAGCGCGCGCAGAATGATAGTTGCCGGCAGTTTACGACGACGGTCGATACGAACAAACAGGTTGTCTTTCGGGTCGAATTCGAAGTCCAGCCAGGAACCGCGGTAAGGGATAATACGTGCGTTATACAGGACCTTACCGGATGAGTGGGTCTTACCTTTGTCACTGTCAAAGAAGACGCCCGGGCTACGGTGCAGCTGAGAAACGATAACACGCTCGGTACCGTTGATAACGAAGGTACCGTTGTCGGTCATGAGCGGAATTTCGCCCATGTAGACTTCTTGTTCTTTAATGTCTTTAACGGTGCCTTCCGGCGCTTCGCGCTCGTAGATCACCAGACGCAGTTTTACGCGCAGCGGTGCAGAATAAGTCACGCCACGGATCTGACATTCTTTAACATCAAAAACAGGTTCGCCCAGACGGTAGCTGACGTATTGCAGCTCTGAATTACCGCTGTAGCTCTGAATCGGGAATACGGAACGGAAGGCTGCTTCCAGACCATACTGCCCTTCAGGATCTTGCTCGATAAACTTCTGGAACGAATCAAGCTGGATAGAAAGGAGATAAGGTATGTCCAGAACTTGTGGACGTTTACCAAAATCCTTACGAATACGTTTTTTCTCGGTATAGGAGTAAACCATAGGGTTCCTCAGCTCGCTGACAAGTCGACCCGTCTGCCTAAGTAAGGCAGTTTTTTATGCAACACTATTTTGTTGACCGGAAAATGGAACACTTTCCGCAATACCTGTTGCTATCACGCTTAAACCATTTCGTTGCGATTTACACAGCCCAGGAACCCTAACCTGTCGCAGTATATTAAGTCGTCGATAGAAACAAGCATTGTCAGGCAAACCAGCAGTCAAACAGTGTGAAATGCTACTGGCGCCTTACAGCGCAAAAAGGCTGGTGACTAAAAAGTCACCAGCCTCAGCCTGATTTCTCAGGCTGCAACCGGAAGGGTTGGCTTATTTAACTTCAACTTCAGCGCCAGCTTCTTCCAGAGATTTTTTCAGAGCTTCAGCGTCGTCTTTGCTGATGCCTTCTTTCAGTGCAGCCGGAGCAGATTCTACCAGGTCTTTAGCTTCTTTCAGACCCAGGCCAGTTGCGCCACGTACTGCTTTGATAACAGCAACTTTGTTAGCGCCAGCAGCTTTCAGAATTACGTCGAATTCAGTTTTTTCTTCAGCAGCTTCAACCGGGCCAGCAGCTACAGCTACAGCAGCAGCAGCGGAAACACCGAATTTTTCTTCCATTGCAGAGATCAGCTCAACAACGTCCATTACGGACATAGCGGATACTGCTTCAATGATTTGATCTTTAGTGATAGACATTTAAATTGTTCCTGAATATCAGAATAAGTTTATACGTAAGCGAATGCTTTATAAAGACAACTGCAATTAAGCAGCTTCTTTCGCATCGCGTACAGCAGCCAGAGTACGAACCAGTTTGCCAGCCGAAGCTTCTTTCATGGTTGCCATCAGGCGTGCAATTGCTTCTTCGTAGGTCGGCAGAGTTGCCAGGCGGTCGATCTGCGACGCCGGGATCAGCTCACCTTCAAAGGCAGCGGCTTTGACCTCAAATTTTGCATTCGCTTTCGCGAACTCTTTGAACAGACGAGCAGCAGCGCCCGGGTGTTCCATAGAGTATGCAATCAGGGTCGGACCAACAAACGTGTCTTTCAGGCACTCGAACTGAGTACCTTCAACGACGCGGCGCAGCAGGGTGTTACGAACAACACGCATGTATACGCCAGCTTCACGACCTGCTTTACGCAGTTCAGTCATTTTATCCACAGTTACGCCACGGGAATCCGCAACTACTGCAGACAGCGCACCTTTGGCTACTTCGCTGACTTCAGCAACAATCGCTTGTTTGTCTTGAAGATTTAAAGCCATTAGCTTTGCTCCTGGATGTTTGCCAGAGCTCATGCTCTGGAACTCACTTCACTCTATTCAACGAATAGAGCGTCTTAATACGGTGAGCAGAAACAAGCCAGAATATCCAAAAATAATCTTAGCGTTCTGTCACCGTCTACGCAGGGGATTAAGTCTCTTACGAGACTCCTGCGGTCTTCGACGGAGGCCTGGATAGGCCAGGCTCCAACGAACAAATTCTTCCTATGACTTCGTCCTTCGAACCGCAGCGGCGTTAGCTGCTCTCGTTCACACCGGTCATGTAGTTAACTACACTCCCGGTGATTCACTCGATTGCTGCCTTGCTGCAATTCAAATGACTCGCATAGCGTCTGTCTTATTGACAGAATCGTGGGGGTAAGATTGTAGACAAAATCACCGCCCACGTAAAGGCATTAGTTTGCAGAAGCGTTCAGGCCAGCCTGATCTACTGCAACACCTGCACCCATGGTGGTGGAGATGCTAACTTTCTTGATGTACACGCCTTTAGCCTGAGTCGGTTTTGCTTTTTTCAGCGCAACCAGCAGAGATTCCAGGTTTTCTTTCAGTTTGTCAGCGTCAAAGTCCACTTTACCGATGGTGGTGTGGATGATGCCGTTTTTGTCGTTACGATAACGAACCTGACCTGCTTTCGCGTTCTTAACCGCTTCAGCAACGTTAGGGGTTACGGTACCCACTTTCGGGTTTGGCATCAGGCCGCGCGGACCCAGAACCTGGCCCAGCTGGCCAACAACGCGCATTGCATCCGGAGAAGCAATAACAACGTCAAAGTTCATTTCGCCTTTCTTGATCTGGTCAGCCAGATCTTCCATACCTACCAGCTCAGCGCCTGCAGCTTTTGCAGCTTCAGCGTTTGCGCCCTGGGCAAATACGGCAACGCGAACAGAACGGCCAGTACCGTGCGGCAGTACAGTTGCACCACGTACGTTCTGGTCAGATTTACGAGCATCGATGCCCAGGTTTACAGCAACGTCAACGCTTTCAACGAACTTAGCAGTAGCCAGTTCTTTCAGCAGAGCAATGGCTTCGTTGATGTCGTACTGTTTAGTTGCATCAACTTTGTCACGAATCACGGACATGCGCTTGGTCAGTTTAGCCATTTCTTAGTCCTCCACTACCAGGCCCATGGAACGTGCAGTACCTTCGATGGAGCGAGTCATCGCTTCAATGTCGGCACCAGTCATGTCGGCAGCTTTGGTCTGCGCGATTTCCTGCAGCTGAGCGCGGGAAATTTTACCAACTTTATCTTTGTTCGGCTTACCAGAGCCGGACTTGATACCAGCCGCTTTTTTCAGCAGAACTGCTGCCGGCGGGGTTTTGGTAACGAAAGTGAAAGAACGGTCAGCGTAAACGGTGATAACAACCGGGATTGGCAGACCTTTTTCCATGGATTCAGTTTTTGCGTTGAACGCTTTGCAGAATTCCATGATGTTAACGCCCTGCTGACCCAGTGCTGGACCAACCGGCGGACTCGGGTTTGCCATACCAGCTGCAACCTGCAGCTTGACGTAGGCTTGTACTTTCTTAGCCATTCTTAAATCCTCAAATTGGGTTATAGCGCTTCAGAGAAGCTCCCCGTGATAAACATCGTTTTACGGGCCAGGCCCATAAAAACAAAAGGCGCGAAATTGTATGCCAATTTCGCGCCCTATGCAACGATTAAATCGCTGCTTTTTTGATCGCCGGCTTACGCCTTCTCAACCTGACCGAAGTCCAGTTCTACCGGAGTCGCACGACCGAAGATAGAAACGGAAACTTTCAGGCGGGACTTTTCGTAGTCCACTTCTTCAACGACGCCGTTAAAGTCAGCGAACGGACCATCGTTGACACGAACCATTTCGCCCGGCTCAAACAGCGTTTTCGGACGCGGCTTATCGCCAACCTGCTGCAGACGGTTCATGATGGCGTCAACTTCTTTGTCGCTGATCGGCGCCGGACGGTCGGAAGTACCGCCGATGAAGCCCATCACACGCGGTACGCTGCGCACCAGGTGCCAGCTCGCGTCATTCATGACCATCTGAACCAGAACGTAGCCTGGGAAGAATTTACGTTCGCTTTTGCGACGCTGGCCGCCACGGATTTCAACCACTTCTTCGGTTGGAACCATGACTTCGCCAAACAACTCTTCCATGTTGTGTAATTTGATATGTTCACGCAGCGAAGTAGCTACGCGACCTTCAAAACCGGAAAACGCCTGAACGACGTACCAGCGCTTTTTAGGAGCTTCAGACATCTCAGAACCTCAGGCCAGTGATAAAGGAGACCAGGCGAACCAGAATACCATCCAGTCCCCACAGGATCAGTGACATTACTGCAGTCACGGCAGCAACAATCAGCGTAGTATGCAGCGTTTCCTGGCGAGTCGGCCAAATCACTTTACGCACTTCGGTTCGCGCTTCGCGAGCAAAAGCAACGGTCGCCTTACCTTTCGTCGTCAACAGCGCGACGCCACCGGCAGCAGCAATAAGAATAACCACGGCCAGCGCACGCACCGCCAGCATAATGTCGCGATAAAGGAAGTTGCCCACGATCGCCACGATCAGCAGCACGGCAACGATAATCCACTTCATCGCTTCCAGGCCGCGCCCGCTCCCTTGAGCTTCGGTATTCGCACTCATAAACCAACCTGTCAGAAGTATTCTACAAACAATTTCACCCCGCGGGGGCGAGGCGATCCAAACCGAAATTAAGTTTCGGATTATACACAGAACGCGTTCAAACTGCTTCAACGCTGGCAGTTCTGTCGCCCCTGCCCTGCTATTGCAAAGAAGAACGCTGACTTGCCGTCGCGCTACCGCTCGAATGGTTTGGTGTATAAACGCCCTCTTCAGAGCCTGTCTCAGCAATGATTATGACAAAAAAAATCACTGATGAGCCAGGTTCTGGTATGAAAGCGTGCAAAAAGGGCATCAAATGATGCCCTTTTATTGCGCATTGCGTCAAATGTTATCAGCGATTAGCTGAGAACTTTAGCAACCACGCCCGCGCCAACGGTACGACCGCCTTCACGGATTGCGAAACGCAGACCATCGTCCATCGCGATCGGGTGGATCAGGGTAACAACCATTTTGATGTTGTCGCCCGGCATTACCATCTCTACGCCTTCCGGCAGTTCGATGGTACCAGTCACGTCAGTAGTACGGAAATAGAACTGCGGACGGTAGCCTTTGAAGAACGGAGTATGACGGCCGCCTTCGTCTTTGGACAGAATGTACACTTCAGATTCGAACTTGGTGTGCGGCTTGATGCTGCCCGGCTTAGCCAGTACCTGACCACGTTCGATTTCTTCACGTTTGATACCACGCAGCAGAACACCTACGTTCTCACCAGCACGGCCTTCGTCCAGCAGTTTGCGGAACATTTCAACGCCAGTACAGGTGGTTTTCGCGGTTTCTTTGATACCAACGATTTCAACTTCTTCACCGACTTTAACGATACCGCGCTCTACACGACCGGTAACAACGGTACCACGACCGGAGATGGAGAATACGTCTTCGATCGGCAGCAGGAACGGCTTGTCAATCGCACGCTCTGGTTCCGGGATGTAAGAATCCAGGAAGCCTGCCAGTTCGATGATTTTCGCTTCCCACTCTGCGTCGCCTTCCAGCGCTTTCAGAGCAGAACCACGGATGATCGGAGTGTCGTCGCCCGGGAAATCGTACTGAGACAGCAGCTCACGAACTTCCATCTCAACCAGTTCCAGCAGCTCTTCGTCATCAACCATGTCGCATTTGTTCAGGAACACGATGATGTACGGAACGCCTACCTGACGACCCAGCAGGATGTGCTCACGAGTCTGCG
>NZ_PIOG01000164.1:0-124504 GCF_002810545.1 Klebsiella sp. A-Nf5
AGGCGTTAGCCGCCACCCGACACAAAAGTGGCTTCGCGCCCGCTGTTGTTGCCCGGCGGCGCTGCGCTTGCGCGGGCCTACGGGACTGCGTCATGTTTCTGATCGCGGGCTTCGTCTTTCGGAGCGCTGCCCGGGTGACAAATCGCAAGGAAATGTAGGTCGGGTAAGGCGTTAGCCGCCACCCGACACAAAAGTGGCTTCGCGCCCGCGGTTGTTGCCCGGCGGCGCTGCGCTTGCGCGGGCCTACGGGACTGCGTTATGTTTCCCGTCGCGGGCTTCGTCTTTCGGGAGCGCTGCCCGGGGCGACAAATCGCAAGGAAATGTAGCCCGGATAAGGCGCAACGCGCCGCCATCCGGGAAGACTCAGGACGCGACGGCTTCGCCTTCGTCGAGGCTTTTCTGGCGGTTCGACGGCTGGGTGAAGTACTGCTTATCTTCCCAGCGCAGGCAGGTGAGTTCACCGCCCCAGCAGCAGCCCGTATCCAGGGCGTAAATCCCCTCTGGCGTACCGCGTCCCTCCAGTGAAGCCCAGTGGCCAAAGGCAATGCTGTAGGCATTGCTGACCGGGCCAGGAATGGCAAACCACGGCTTCAGCGGCGCCGGGGCGTCCTCGGGCGCCTCTTTCGAATACATATCCAGCTGGCCGTTCGGGAAGCAGTAGCGCATGCGGGTAAAGGCATTAGAGATAAAGCGCAGGCGCGCCAGACCACTCAGCTCGTTGCTCCAGTGATTCGGCATGTCGCCATACATGGCATCGAGGAAGAAAGGGTAGGAGTCGCTGGAGAGCACCGCTTCTACATCGCGCGCGCACTGCTGGGCGGTCTCCAGATCCCACTGCGGCGTGATGCCCGCGTGGGCCATCACCAGCTTTTTCTCTTCATCCACCTGCAGCAGCGGCTGGCGACGCAGCCAGTTGAGCAACTCATCGGCATCCGGGGCTTCCAGCAAGGATTTCAGACGATCCTTCGGCTTGTTACGGCTGATACCGGCGAAGACGGCCAGCAGGTGGAGGTCATGGTTGCCCAGCACCAGTCGCACACAGTCGCCCAGAGATTTGACATAGCGCAGGACCTCCAGCGACCCCGGGCCACGGGCCACCAGATCGCCGGTCAGCCATAGCGTATCGCTGCCCGGGTCGAATTCAACCTGCGCTAATAATGCGATCAGTTCATCGTAGCAACCGTGAACGTCGCCAATAAGGTATGTTGACATTGTTTTAATGAATGAGCGTTGGAACTGCGAGACGGAACACAGGGATCTCGATACGGAACGGCGCGCCGTCGATATCGATCATCTCATAATGACCCTGCATGGTTCCCAGCGGCGTTTCGATGACCGCGCCGCTGGTATATTGATATTCACCGCCAGCGGGAATATGCGGTTGCTCGCCGACCACCCCTTCACCCTGCACTTCAGTCTCACGACCGTGGCCGTTAGTGATGAGCCAGTAGCGGCCAAGCAGCTGAACCTGACTCCGCCCCAGATTGCGAATGGTGACCGTATAAGCGAAGACGTAACGCTCTTCTTCCGGAGAAGACTGCGATTCGATATAGACGCTTTGCACCTGAACGCAAACACGAGGCGAATTAATCATGGTTAGCTCTCCTTCGAAGGCAGATTGTTGGATAACCAGTTGGCCATCTTACAGTACTGCTCTACAGAAATATTTTCCGCACGCACTGCCGGGTCGATGCCCAGCTCGGTCAGCACTTCAACGCTAAACAGATTGCCGAGACTATTGCGGATGGTCTTACGGCGCTGGTTGAAGGCTTCGGTGGTGATGCGGCTCAGTACCCGGATCTCTTTTACCGGATACGGCATGGTGCGGTGCGGCACCAGGCGAACCACCGCGGAGTCGACCTTAGGCGGCGGGGTAAACGCGCTCGGCGGCACTTCGAGTACCGGGATCACCTGGCAATAATATTGCGCCATCACGCTTAACCGACCATACGCCTTACTGTTCGGCCCGGCAACCAGACGATTGACCACTTCCTTCTGCAGCATAAAGTGCATATCGGCAATGGCATCAGTATAGCTGAACAGATGGAACATTAGCGGCGTCGAGATATTGTACGGCAGGTTACCGAAGACGCGCAGCGGCTGGCCCATTTTCTCCGCCAGTTCGGCGAAGTTCATGGTCATCGCATCCTGCTGATAGATGGTCAGCTTCGGTCCGAGGAACGGGTGCGTCTGCAGGCGAGCTGCCAGATCGCGGTCCAGTTCGATAACGGTCAGCTGGTCAAGACGTTCGCCGACCGGCTCGGTCAGCGCGGCGAGACCTGGGCCGATTTCAACCATCGCCTGGCCTTTCTGGGGATTAATCGCCGAGACGATGCTGTCGATCACAAACTGATCGTTGAGGAAGTTCTGCCCGAAGCGTTTACGGGCTAAATGGCCCTGATGGACTCGATTATTCATTGGGTATTAACAATCATTTTGATGGCGAGATTAAGCGCCGTGATAAAACTGCCGACGTCCGCTTTTCCCTGACCCGCTAATTCCAGTGCGGTGCCGTGGTCGACGGAGGTACGAATAAAAGGTAAACCGAGCGTAATGTTCACGCCACGGCCAAAGCCCTGGTATTTTAGCACGGGCAGGCCTTGATCGTGGTACATCGCGAGTACCGCATCGGCATGGTCAAGGTATTTGGGCTGAAAGAGGGTATCTGCCGGCAGCGGACCGCTGAGGTTCATCCCCTTCGCGCGCATCTCTTCCAGCACCGGAATGATGGTATCTATCTCTTCCGTGCCCATATGGCCGCCTTCGCCAGCGTGCGGGTTAAGCCCGCAAACCAGCACATGCGGCTGGGCAATGCCAAATTTCGTGCGCAGATCGTGATCGAGAATGGTGATGATCTCGCGCAGCAGCTCGGGCGTTATCGCTTCGCTGATGGCTTTCAACGGCAGATGGGTCGTCACCAGCGCCACCCGCAGCTCCTCGGTCGCCAGCATCATCACCACTTTGCTGGCCTTCGCGCGCTCTTCGAAGAACTCGGTATGACCGGTGAAGGCGATGCCGGCGTCGTTGATGTTGCCTTTGTGCACCGGGCCGGTCACTAACGCCGCAAATTCGCCGCTAAGGCAGCCGTCGCAAGCGCGCGCCAGCGTTTCCACGACATAGGCGCCGTTTTGCACGCTCAGCACGCCGGGTTCCGCCGGAACGTTCAGCGGTACGTTAAGCAGCGTTAGCGTACCAGCGCGTTGCGGAACGGACGGTTGCGCAGGATCGTATGGGCGGAGAGATAAAGGAAGACCGAGCCGCTGGGCTCGGTCAGTTAACAGGGCGCCGTCGGCGCAGATCACCAGCTCAACTGGCCAGTCGCGCTGGGCAAGCTGCACGACCAGGTCAGGGCCAATCCCGGCGGGTTCGCCGGGAGTGATGACAACTTTACGGATTTCAGGCATCGATATTAGTTGCTCAGAATTTTAACATACGCACTGGCGCGCTGTTCCTGCATCCAGGTTGCCGCTTCTTCAGAGAATTTGCGGTTCATCAGCATGCGGTATGCACGATCTTTCTGCGCGGCATCGGTTCTGTCGACCTGACGGCTATCCAGCAGTTCGATCAGATGCCAGCCGAAGGAAGAGTGCACCGGTCCGCTGGTCTGCCCTTTGTTCAGACGCATCAGCGCATCGCGGAATGCCGGATCGAAGATATCCGGTGTCGCCCAACCTAAATCACCGCCCTGGTTCGCCGAGCCCGGATCTTCAGAGAACGCTTTCGCCGCTTTGGCGAAGGTGGTTTTCCCGCTCTTAATGTCAGCCGCGATCTGTTCCAGCTTGGCCTGGGCCTGGGCATCGTTCATGATCGGCGACGGCTTAAGCAGAATATGACGGGCATGGACTTCGGTGACGGAGATGTTCTGGGTACCGCCGCGCAGGTCGTTGACTTTCAGAATGTGGAAGCCGACGCCAGAGCGAATCGGGCCGACGATATCCCCTTTTTTGGCGGTGCTTAACGCCTGGGCGAAAATACCTGGCAGCTCCTGGATACGACCCCAGCCCATCTGGCCTCCCTTCAGCGCCTGTTGGTCAGCGGAGTAGGTGATGGCCAGTTTACCGAAGTTGGCGCCGTTACGCGCTTGCTCAACGATGGAATTCGCTTGCTCCTGGGCTGCGGCAACCTCATCCGCGGTCGGGTTTTCCGCCAGCGGGATCAGGATGTGGCTCAGGTTAAGCTCGGTGCTGGCATCGTTCTGGTCGCCAATCTGTTTTGCCAGCGCTTCGACTTCCTGCGGCAGCACGGTGATACGACGACGCACTTCATTGTTACGCACTTCCGAAATCAGCATCTCTTTGCGGATCTGGCTACGGTAGGTGTTGTAGTTGATGCCTTCATAGGCCAGACGGCTGCGCATCTGATCCATGGTCATGTTGTTTTGTTTAGCGATGTTGGCGATGGCCTGATCGAGCTGGTCGTCAGAGACCTTCACGCCCATCTTCTGCCCCAACTGCAATACGATCTGGTCCATGATCAGTCTTTCGAGGATTTGATGGCGCAGGGTCGCGTCATCCGGCAGCTGTTGACCAGCCTGACCCGCATTGAGCTTAACTGATTGCATCAAACCATCGACGTCGCTTTCCAGCACGACGCCATTATTGACGACGGCCGCTACTTTATCGACCACCTGAGGGGCAGCGAAACTGGTATTCGCGATCATGGCGATACCGAGAAGCAGCGTTTTCCAGTTCTTCATACTTTTTCCATTTCAATTAACCGCAAATGCGGACGATGTTGTAAACCAGCCGCATCACAGGGAGCTCTGGTACGGTAAAATGTTCGAACGCAGCATCTGCTGGGTGCCGAGGCCGTAGTTAGAGCTCAGACCGCGCAATTCAATATTGATTCCGAAGGTGTTGTCGTATTTGCTCTCGCCGCCGTTGTTGTTGCTATCCCAACCGTTGACTTTACGTTCGTAGCCAAGACGGATGGCGTAGCAGCAGGAGTTATACTGAACACCCAACATCTGGTTTGCTGCTTTACGGGTATTGGTATCGAAGTAGTATGCCCCGACCACGGACCAGCGATCGACGATCGGCCAGCTGGCGGTCATCCCCACTTGCGAAATACCCTGTTTATATTGTGCCGCTGTGGAATATGACGGCAGTGTAGCCTGAATATATTCCGGGCTGGCGTAACGATAGTTAAGCTGGACTAAGCGGTTTTCATCACGACGGTATTCAATGGTGCCGTTACCGGTGGCGACGTTATCCAGACGGGTGTCGTACTGGATCCCCCCGCGTAAGCCCCAGTCATCGGCAATGCGCCAGAAGGTGTCGCCAGCCCATACCAGTGAACCCGTGGTGTCATTATTTTCCCAGTTGATGTTGTCATCACCGGTGCGTGACTCGGTGAAATAATAGATTTGACCAACGGAAATATTAAAACGTTCCACGGCGGCGGCATCATACACGCGAGAGGTGATGCCGGTGGTGACCTGGTTGGCTGACGCGATGCGGTCCAGACCGCTGTAGGTACGGTCGCGGAACAGGCCGCTGTAGTCTGACTGCAGTAGCGTGGAGTCGTAGCTGCCGATTTCACTCTGATCGCGGTACGGCACGTACAGATACTGCATGCGCGGTTCCAGCGTCTGAGTGAATCCCTCTTGCAGGTCGCGCTCAAAGACCATTTTACCGTCGACTTTAAACTGCGGCATTACACGGCTGACGGACTCTTTGTAGTTGGTACCGTTGGCGGCGTTGTAATCATCGAGGTTGCTCTGCTGGTAGTGGGTCGCTAGCAGCTTGGCTTCAGTATTCAGACTACCCCAGCCGTTGGACAGCGGCAGGTTGATCGTCGGTTCGAAGTGAACACGGGTCGCTTCCGGCATGTTGTTATTCGAGTTAACAAAGTGAGCGACCTGGCTGTACAGATGGGTATCGAACGGACCGACATCGTTCTGGTAGTAGTTGATGTCCAGCTGCGGCTCAGCCGAGTAGGAGTTGCTCGATTCCCGGTTAAAGACCTGGAACTGCTTGGTCGATACCGTCGCGTCAAAGTTCTGGTTGACGTAACCGGCGCTGAATTTCTGCGTCGCATAGCCATCGGTACTGGAACCATATTTCGAGCTGAAATCGCTGAAATAGTCTGGATCGCTCACCTTGGTGTAGTCAGCGTTCAGACGCCACACCTGATCGATAACCCCGGAGTGGTTCCAGTAGAACAGCCAGCGGCGGCTGTTGCTGTCTTTGGAGTGGTCGTCTTCGTAGACTTTATCCGACGGCAGGTAGTCGAATTCGGTTAAGCCGCTGCCGAGCTGGGTCAGATAGCGGAATTCGTTTTCCCACATCACGCCGCCGCGTTTGTTCATATAGTGCGGGGTGATGGTGGCATCGAAGTTCGGCGCAATGTTCCAGTAGTACGGCAGGGAGAATTCCACACCGTTTTTGGTACTGTATTTAGCGTTCGGGATCAGGAAACCGGAACGACGTTTATCGCCCACTGGCAACTGCAGGTAAGGGCTGTAGAAAATCGGTACCGAGCCCAGCTTAAAGCGGGCGTTCCAGATCTCGGCAACCTGCTCTTCACGGTCGTGGATGACTTCGCTGCCCACGACGCTCCAGGTGTCTGAGCCCGGCAAACAGGAGGTAAAGCTGCCGTTTTCCAGAATGGTATAGCGGTTTTCGCCGCGCTGTTTCATCAGATCGGCGGTGCCACGCCCCTGGCGTCCGACCATTTGATAATCGCCCTGCCAGACGTTGGTGTCTTTGGTGTTCAGGTTTGACCAGGCTTTAGGCCCTTTGAGGATCACCTGGTTATCGTCGTAATGGACGTTGCCCAGCGCATCCACCGTTCGCACCGGTTGCGCCTGGCCTGCTGCCTGCTGCTGATGCAGCTGAACTTCGTCGGCACGGAGGCGGCTGTTCCCTTGATTAATGTCGACGTTACCGGTGAAGACGGCATTATCAGGGTAGTTGCCCTTCGCATGATCGGCATTAATCGTCACCGGCAACTCGCCAGGTCTCCCTTCCACGAGTGGACGATCAAAGCTTGGCACGCCAAGCATACATTGCGTTGCGAGATCGGCAGCGAGGCCTTGTTGGCTATACAAGGCGCTGGCAATCATCGTAGCCAGGAGGCTGGGAATACGTTTTTTCATACGTTGTATTTATTGTTCCATCATCTTGTGGCAGCGGCTTGCAAACGGTCAGAGCCTAACTTACTCAACTTTATCACGCTAGTGTTAATCCTGCCCGTTTCGAGCCCGAGCGTTAGGCACCCTGTTGAATGACGAGTATGATAAAGCAAATTATAGGCTATGTCCCACAATTGACCGAGGCGCGAGTGCCGGGTAACGTGCGGTCATATTCGAGCTTAACGGCGATAAACAGTTGGGGAGTCTATGCAGTATTTGGGTAAAGTGATTGGCGTGGCGGTGGCTTTGCTGATGGGCGGTGGGTTTTGGGGCGTCGTGCTTGGCTTCCTGGTGGGACATATGTTTGACCGGGCGCGCAGCCGCCGGTTGAATCTCTTCGCTAATCAACAGGAACGCCAGTCGCTCTTCTTTTCCACCACTTTTGAAGTGATGGGGCATCTGACCAAATCCAAGGGCCGCGTCACCGAAGCTGATATTCATGTCGCCAATGTGCTGATGGATCGCATGAACCTGCACGGCGCATCGCGTACGGCGGCACAGCAGGCGTTTCGCGACGGTAAAGCCGACAACTATCCGCTGCGCGAGAAGATGCGTCAGCTACGTAGCGTTTGCTTTGGCCGCTTCGATCTGATTCGGATGTTTCTGGAAATTCAGCTGCAGGCCGCGTTTGCTGATGGCGAATTGCACCCCAACGAACGTGAAGTGCTGTTCGTCATCGCTGACGAGCTTGGCATCTCCCGCGCCCAGTTCGATCAATTCCTGCGGATGATGCAGGGCGGCGCCCAGTTTGGCGGCGGTGCGCAGCAGCAATCGTATGGTCAGCACGGCGGTAATGCCGGCTGGCAGCAGGCGCAGCGCGGGCCAACCCTCGAAGATGCCTGCAATGTGCTGGGGGTGAAACCGACCGATGACGCGGCGACGGTGAAGCGCGCCTATCGTAAGCTGATGAACGAACATCACCCGGACAAGCTGGTGGCAAAAGGGCTGCCGCCGGAAATGATGGAGATGGCCAAACAGAAAGCCCAGGAGATCCAGAAGGCCTGGGAGCTGATCAAAGAGCAGCGCGGCTTCTGAGTTTTCCTGCCCCTCCCGTCCGGCGAGGGGCTTTAGCTTTTAGGCTGCGCGCGTCGGTACAGCCGCCGCGGATGGCCGATTTTTCCGTACAGCATCTCCACTTCCAGAAAGCCGGTCTCAACGCCGTGTTCCAGATAGCGCCGGGCGGTGGTTTTGCTGAGCCCGGCGGCGCTGACCACCTCATCGACGGAAAAACAGTGCGCTTCCCGACCGCTAAACAGCCCCTGTACCAGCGCCAGCGTCTTCTCTTCAATGCCCTTACTGCCATTATCCACGCGATAGTTCTTTGCCTGCAGTTGATAGAGCGAATCGACGTTCTGCTGATCGACGATTTTCCATTCCCGCTGCTGATCGTAAAACTGGATAAAGCGCTCAAGCGACTGGCTCAGCCGCTTCCACGAAACGGGCTTGAGGATATAGTCGAAGGCGCCGTTACGGATTGCCAGGCTGCAGGTTTCCATATCGCTGGCGGCGGTAATAAAGATCACCGAGCAATGGGTGGTCGCCAGCACCGGGTCAGTCATCAGCGTGACGCCTTTGCCGTCCGGTAAATAATTATCCAGCAGCACCAGCTGCGGCGGACTGGCGTGGAGCAGTTGCCGCGCCTGAGCGAGGGAGGCCGCCATGCCTGCCAGCCGCAGTCGCGGGTGTTTTTGCACAAGCTCGGCGTGCAGGCGCGCCAGCTCGCTCTCATCTTCAATGATCAGCACATCGACCAGGTCATGATGCATCGTGGGCCTCCGTTTGCGGACAGGCGGGCGCATCGGCCGGGATAAACAGGGTAAAGATGGCTCCCCGCGGCGCGTTGTCAGCGACTTCGATGGTGCCGCCCGCCTGAGTGACATAATGTTCAATAAGATACAGACCAATGCCGTGATCGCCACGGGTTTTGGTGGTCACGCCACGCTCAAAAATGCGGTCGCGAATATCAGGACGGATGCCGACGCCGCGGTCGGCCACTTCGATGATCAGCTCCCGGGCGTTGAGCTGAATCAGTACTTCCACGGGCTCGTGCGGAAGCTCGGCGCGCTGCGTGGCTTCGATGGCGTTATCCAGCAGATTGCCGATAATGGAGATCAGTTCGGATTCCTTCAACGACGGCAGCGGACGATCGATACGGCAGGCCGGGTCGAAGCTCAGCTCAACCCCTTTTTCGCGAGCACGGGTGGCCTTGCCCAACAGCAGGCCGCACAACGTCGGCGAGTGGAAGTGCGAGGAGATGAAATCCAGCAGCTCCTGGGCATGCTCCGACTGGGCCTGAATATAGCGGATCGCTTCGTCATAGTGGCCCATATGCAGCAGGCCGGAGAGGGTGGTCATCCGGTTGAGCTGCTCGTGGCGCATGATGCGCAGGTTGTCGACATAGCGCTTCACCTGGCTGAGCTGGGCGGTGAGGGCATTGATTTCGTTGCGGTCGCGGAAGGTGATCACCCAGCCCTGCAGCGTATTCTCCAGCATAATGCGCACCCGGCTGGCGAGCACGGTCAGCTGGTTGAAGCGGCACAGTTCGTCATGGGTGTCACGCTCGAGCATGTCGTCGCTGGCGAAAAACGGCTGCGGCGAAATGACGCTGTCGATCGACTGGCCGCGCAGCTGGCGGGCAGGCTGGCTGAGCTCCAGCAGGCTGCGGGCGGCATGGTTAATCACCTCAATGCGCCGCTGGTGATCGATGACAATCACCCCTTCAAAGATAGACTCCATCATTGCCTTTTGCTGACGTACCAACAGGCCTATCTCTCGCGGCTCGAGCGAAAAAATCTGCTTCTTGATACTGCGGGTAAAATACCAGGAGAAGATAAACAGGGCGATGAGCAGCAGGACGGCGGCTATAAAAATATTGATCACTTTGGTCAGCGTGATGCTGTCGAGATAGCTGGTGAGGTAGCCAACGGAGACAATACCGATCACCCGCCCCTCGTCATCGACGATGGGCGTTTTGCTGCGCAGCGAGACGCCCAGGCCGCCTTTGCGAATGGTGGTGATGGTGTGCCCCTCCAGTACCGCCTGGTTGTCGCCGCCGACCAGCCGCGTGCCAACCCACTCCGGATGGACGGAGTGAAACAGATGCACGCCCTGGCGGTCGCCGATGACGATAAAACTGGCATCGCTATGGGCGGCGATTTGCTGCATAAACGCCCGAATCGCCTGCGGGTCGTGCTGGCTGACCTGCTGGCGTAAATTAGGCATCAGGGCTATCTCTTCGGCCTGAATTTTGGCCCGGCCACTCATTTCCTGATACAGCTGGCGGCTGGCATCAAAATAATAATAAATGCCCAGCGCAATAAAGAGGACCGAGAAAAAGGCGACCAGCGAAATAAACAGCTTATATTGAAAAGATACTTTCATAGGTCCCGGACAGCGTATTCACCATACCGGCACTCTATCATTTTTCTGTCACGTGACGTAAATGTTAAGGAAAAGTTGTGATCGCCTGCGCAGGCGCTGACTGTCGGCGGGGGGCTCGACGGAAATAACGCGTCAGAGAGAATAAACACCATAAAAACCACGACAATAAATCAGAGATATATCACCCCTGCGCGGTTCCGCGAATAGAAACCATAAAAACCATAGTGACCATTAAAACTTCTTTTTTAATCTGGGGAGCTTCACATTAACGACGCCGCTGTCCCTTTACGCTGAAAATGAATAATAACGACAGGGCTGAATTTATGAGCACCACAGACAATGCATTCTCTGCAACCCTTGAACCGATCAATACGCCGAAAACCACGCTGAAGCAGCGCTGGTGGCACATCATGGATAACTGGAAGGTAGGGATCGTCCCGCTGCCGCTGTTTTTGCTGGCCGGGGGGCTGATTGCCCTCGACTGCCTTGGCGGTAAACTGCCGAGCGATATCGTGGTGATGGTGGCCACCCTGGCTTTCTTTGGCTTCGCCTGCGGCGAGTTTGGTAAGCGCCTGCCGGTGCTGGGGAAACTCGGCGCGGCGGCGATCTGCGCCACTTTTATCCCTTCCGCGCTGGTCCACTACGGTCTGCTGCCGGACGTGGTCGTGGAATCCACGACTAAATTCTATAAATCCACCAACATCCTCTATCTCTACATCTGCTGCATCATCGTCGGCAGCATCATGAGTATGAACCGTACCACGCTGATTCAGGGCTTTCTGAAGATCTTCTTCCCGATGCTGTGCGGCGAAGTGGTTGGCATGCTGGTGGGCATCGGCGTCGGCACGCTGCTGGGCATGGAGCCGTTCCAGGTGTTCTTCTTTATCGTGCTGCCGATCATGGCCGGTGGCGTGGGGGAAGGGGCGATCCCGTTGTCGATGGGTTACGCCGCGCTGATGCATATGGAGCAGGGCGTGGCACTGGGCCGGATATTGCCGATGGTGATGCTCGGCAGTCTGACGGCGATCGTTATCTCCGGCTGCCTCAACCAGCTCGGCAAGCGTTCCCCGCATCTCACCGGTGAAGGACAACTCATGCCGAACCGCAGTAATGAAACCCGTAGCCTCGGCGAGAGCGAAGGCGTGAGCGGCAAAACCGACGTCGGGACCCTGGCCTCCGGCGCGTTGCTGGCGGTGCTGCTGTATATGATGGGGATGCTTGGCCACAAGCTGATTGGCCTGCCGGCGCCGGTGGGCATGCTGTTCCTCGCGGTGCTGTTAAAGCTGGCTAACGTGGTGTCGCCGCGCCTGCAGGAGGGATCGCAGATGGTGTATAAATTCTTCCGCACCGCGGTGACTTACCCGATCCTCTTTGCCGTCGGCGTAGCGATCACCCCGTGGCAGGAGCTGGTAAACGCCTTCACGCTGACCAACCTGCTGGTGATCGTCAGTACCGTCTCGGCGCTGGTGGCGACGGGGTTCTTTGTGGGTAAAAAAATAGGGATGCACCCGATCGATGTGGCGATTGTCTCCTGTTGCCAGAGCGGGCAGGGCGGCACCGGCGATGTGGCGATCCTGACCGCCGGTAACCGCATGAGCCTGATGCCGTTCGCGCAGATCGCTACCCGGATCGGCGGGGCGATAAATGTCTCGCTGGGACTGCTGTTCCTCAGCCACTATCTGGCGTGATTAAACGCTGCGCTAAGCGATAAATCTGCCATTTTCCGCTACAGAACGCAGAAAATATCTGCGTTCTGTATCCTAAATGCTCCTCATTTAGCGTTACAATCAGCGCGCGATCGGCTATCGCATCCATCATCATGACAGCCCAGGCGCTGTCGCATTTATCATATGTAGGAGAGGAATTAATGTCAGTGGATACTCCCGCCCAGGCGGGCGTCAGCATCGATGCATTGCTGGCGGCGAAAGAGCAGCGTGCAGCCCGCCAGGCTGACTGGCTGGCCCATTATCAGCAGCCTGTTATTTCCCTGACCCTGGTGACCCCGGGGGCGGTGAAAGACAGCATTCGCTATCGCAACATGATGGGCGTTGCCCTCCAGGCCTGCGACCAACTGCTGTGGAAGCACCGCTGGCAAGCGCTGGATCGTCAGGTGCTGTGGTTGCCGACCGGGCCCGAAGCGCTGTGGTGCGTGGCGCACCCGGCCAGCGAAATCAAAGCGATGTGCAGTACGCTGGAGCAGAGCCATCCGCTGGGACGCCTGTGGGATATCGATGTGATCTGTCCACAGAACGGGCAGGTAGGTCGTCAGTCGCTGGGTGAGTCGCAGCGCCGCTGTCTGCTGTGTGATGAGCCTGCGCACGCCTGCGCGCGCAGCCGTCGACACGACACCGATCTCGTCGTGGCGCGCGTTGAGCAGATGATTGATGCGTGGTTTGCCCGCGACTAACGGGTCAGTATTCCCCGGCGGCAAGGCGGCACCGGGGACGTCCTAAAAGTCGACCGGCGCGCGAAAGGTCATCGCGTTGCCGTAGGCAGGGTGGGTGATGGTGAGCGTCTCGGCGTGCAGCAGCAGACGCGGGGCCATCGCCAGCGCCTCCGGCGTGGCGTAAAAGCGGTCGCCGAGAATCGGATGCCCCAGCGCCAGCATATGCACGCGCAGCTGGTGCGAACGTCCGGTAATCGGCTTCAGGCGCACGCGGGCGGTATTATCCTCTGCGTACTCCAGCACCTCATATTCGGTTTGCGCCGCTTTGCCGGTTTCATAGCACACCTTCTGCTTTGGCCGGTTCGGCCAGTCGCAAATCAGCGGTAAATCCACCAGACCTTCCGCCGGCTGCGGATGTCCCCAGACGCGGGCGACGTACTGCTTTTTCGGCTCGCGCTCGCGGAACTGACGTTTCAGTTCACGCTCCGCGGCCTTATTCAGTGCCACCACAATCACACCGCTGGTGGCCATATCAAGGCGATGCACCGATTCGGCCTGCGGGAAGTCGCGCTGAATGCGCGTCATCACGCTGTCTTTATGCTCATCAAGACGACCGGGTACGGACAACAAGCCGCTTGGCTTGTTGACCACCATGATGTGCTCATCCTGATACAGGATCACCAGCCAGGGATCCTGCGGCGGATTGTAGTTTTCCATCGCCATTTCGCGTTCCGTTACTGGTGGGTGACGACGATCAGACGCAGGGCGTCCAGACGCCACCCGGCCTGTCCCAGCGCCTCCAGCACCTGCTGACGGTTGCTTTCGATCGCCGCCAGTTCGTCGTCACGGATGTTCGGGTTCACCGCCTTCAGCGCTTCCAGGCGCGACAGTTCCGCTGTCAGTTTATCATCGGCTTCGCGACGCGCCGCGTCGATCAGCGTCTGCGCCGCTTTGGCGATCTGCGCTTCGCCCTGCTGCAGAATCGCGTGAACGTCCTGCTGCACCGCGTTGACCAGTTTGCTGCCGGTGTGGCGGTTAACCGCGCTCAGCTGGCGGTTGAAGCTTTCAAACTCCACCTGGCCGGCGAGGTTGTTGCCGTTTTTATCCAGCAACATGCGGACCGGCGTCGCTGGCAGGAAGCGGTTAAGCTGCAGCTGTTTCGGCGCCTGCGCTTCGACCACGTAGATCAGCTCCAGCAGCAGGGTGCCGACCGGCAGCGCCTTATTCTTCAGCAGGGAAATGGTGCTGCTGCCGGTATCGCCGGAAAGGATCAGATCCAGACCGTTGCGGATCAGCGGGTGTTCCCAGGTGATAAACTGCGCATCTTCACGCGACAGCGCCACGTCACGCTCGAAGGTGATGGTGCAACCGTCTTCCGGCAGGCCCGGGAAGTCCGGGACCAGCATATGGTCGGAAGGGGTCAGGACGATCAGGTTTTCACCGCGGTCATCCTGGTTGATGCCGACGATATCGAACAGGTTCATCGAGAAGGCGATCAGGCTGGTGTCGTCATCCTGCTCTTCGATGCTCTCCGCCAGGGCCTGGGCCTTCTCGCCACCGTTAGAATGGATCTCCAGCAGGCGGTCACGGCCCTGCTCCAGCTGCGCCTTCAGGGCGTCATGCTGCTGGCGGCAGGATTTGATCAGATCGTCAAAGCCGTCGGTGGATTCCGGTGCTGCAAGGTAGTTGATCAGTTCATCATGGACGCTGTCGTAGACGGTCCGACCGGTCGGGCAGGTATGTTCGAAGGCATCGAGGCCTTCGTGATACCAGCGCACCAGCACCGACTGCGCGGTCTTTTCCAGGTATGGAACGTGGATCTGGATATCGTGTGCCTGGCCGATACGGTCGAGACGGCCGATACGCTGCTCAAGCAGATCCGGGTTAAACGGCAGATCGAACATCACCAGGTTGCTGGCGAACTGGAAGTTACGTCCTTCGGAGCCGATTTCGGAGCACAGCAGCACCTGGGCGCCGGTGTCTTCTTCGGCAAACCACGCCGCGGCGCGGTCGCGTTCGATAATCGACATCCCTTCATGGAACACCGCGGCGCGGATGCCTTCGCGCTCGCGCAGCACCTGCTCCAGCTGTAGCGCGGTGGCGGCTTTGGCGCAAATCACCAGTACCTTCTGCGAGCGATGGCTGGTCAGGTAGCCCATCAGCCACTCGACACGCGGGTCGAAGTTCCACCAGGTACCGGTATCGCCTTCAAATTCCTGATAGATCTGCTCCGGATAGAGCATGTCGCGCGCGCGCTCTTCCGCGGTTTTGCGGGCGCCCATAATACCGGAGACTTTGATGGCCGTCTGGTACTGGGTCGGCAGCGGCAGACGAATGGTGTGCAGCTCGCGTTTCGGGAAGCCTTTGACGCCGTTACGGGTGTTACGGAACAGCACGCGGCTGGTGCCGTGGCGGTCCATCAGCATGGAGACCAGCTCCTGGCGCGCCGCCTGAGCGTCTTCGCGATCGCTGTTAGCAGCCTGCAGCAGTGGCTCGATATCCTGCTCGCCGATCAGATCGCCAAGGGTATTGAGTTCATTATCGCTCAGCGTGTTGCCTGCCAGCAGCAGGGCGACGGCGTCGGCGACCGGGCGGTAGTTTTGCTGTTCTTCAACAAACTGCTCGAAATCGTGGAAGCGGTTTGGATCCAGCAGACGCAGACGCGCAAAGTGGCTCTCCATACCCAGCTGTTCCGGCGTCGCGGTCAGCAGCAGAATGCCCGGCACGCGTTCGGCCAGCTGTTCGATCGCCTGATATTCACGGCTCGGCGCCTCTTCGCTCCACACCAGATGGTGCGCTTCATCGACCACCATCAGGTCCCACTCGGCGTCGCACAGGTGCTCCAGACGCTGCTTACTGCGGCGCACGAAGTCTAAAGAGCAGATCACCAGCTGTTCGGTTTCAAACGGGTTGTAGGCATCGTGCTGCGCTTCGGCATAGCGCTCGTCGTCGAACAGCGAGAAGCGCAGGTTGAAGCGGCGCAGCATTTCCACCAGCCACTGGTGCTGGAGGGTTTCCGGGACCACGATCAGCACGCGCTCGGCGGCGCCGGAGAGCAGCTGCTGATGCAGGATCATCCCGGCTTCAATGGTTTTACCTAAGCCCACTTCATCAGCCAGCAGGACGCGCGGCGCGTGACGACGGCCCACATCGTGGGCGATATTCAGCTGATGCGGGATCAGGCTGGTGCGCTGGCCGCGCAGGCCGCTCCACGGCATGCGGTACTGTTCGCTCTGGAACTTACGCGCGCGGTAGCGCAGGGCAAAGCGGTCCATACGGTCAATTTGACCGGCAAACAAGCGGTCCTGCGGCTTGCTGAACACCAGTTTGCTGTCGAGTAGCACTTCACGCAGAGTCACGTTAGCTTCCTCGGTGTCCAGCCGGGTACCGGTGTAGGACAGCAGCCCGTTCTCTTCATTCACTTCGTCAACGTGGAGCTGCCAGCCTTCGTGGCTGGTGATGGTGTCTCCCGGGTTAAACATCACGCGGGTGATCGGGGAATCGTTGCGAGAATACAGACGGTTTTCGCCGATGGCGGGGAAAAGGAGAGTGACCATGCGCGCATCCAGCGCTACCACCGTTCCTAATCCTAGTTCGCTCTCTGTGTCGCTAATCCAGCGTTGACCAAGTGTAAAAGGCATATGTGTTCGGCTCTTTGTTCTTTAATTGCAGGCAATAGTTGATCATCTCCATGAATAATCGGAGATGCGTCAAAATTGGGGCCAGGAATGGAAAGGGCGCTATATTACTGGATGGAGGAACGTTCGTCACCTCCTCCGCACCCTTCATTTTTCGGCTTTTGTGCCTGTGGAAGGGGTGAGAAAAAATCAAAATAGTCCCAGCTGCCCTGTCACTATTGTAGCAAAGTCATCGTTGACGAAGGGCAGGATCCCTTCCGCCACTGGCTGCAACTGCTTTGTTAAATAGTGATCATAATCGAGCGGCGACAGCTGGTAATCCACCGGCTCCGGGCCGCTGGTGGTCCAGACGTATTTAATGGTGCCGCGCTGCTGATACTGCTGCGCACGTCCCCGCTTCAGGTTGTGCTCATCGGCAAGCCTGGCCGCGCGTACGTGCGGCGGTACGTTGCGTTGATACTCGGCCAGCGGTCGGCGCAGGCGCTTGCGGTAAATCAGCTGTTCGTCGAACTCGCCGTTCATCAGCCTGGCGATAGTCTCCCGCACATAGTCCTGATACGGCTGGTTGCGGAAGATGCGCAGATATAACTCCTGTTGGAACTGCTGGGCCAGCGGCGTCCAGTCGGTACGCACCGTCTCCAGCCCCTTAAACACCATGCGCTGGGCATCGCCCTCCTGAATCATCCCGGCATAGCGCTTCTTGCTGCCAGTATCGGCGCCGCGGATCGTCGGCATTAAAAAGCGGCAGAAGTGGGTTTCATACTCCAGCTCCAGGGTACTGGTCAGCTGGCTTTTGCCAAGCTCCTGCGCCCACCAGGCATTGACGTCTCTGACCAGCTCTCGGCCGATTTCTGCGGCCTGCGCTTCGCTGTGCGGGCGTTTCAGCCAGACGAAGGTGGAGTCGGTATCGCCGTAGATAACGTCATAGCCTTTGGCTTCAATTAACGCTTTGGTCTGGCGCATGATCGCGTGGCCGCGCATGGTAATCGACGAGGCGAGACGCGGGTCGAAGAAGCGGCAGGCGCTGGTGCCCAGCACGCCGTAGAAGGCGTTCATGATGATCTTCAGCGCCTGAGAGAGCGGCTTATTATGCTGGCGTTTGGCTTCATCGCGGCCGTGCCAGATCTGCCCGACGATCCCCGGCAGGCAGTGCTTGTCGCGCGAGAAGCGGGCGCCGAGAAAGCCCTCGGTACTGTGCTGGTCATCGGGTTGCGCCAGGCCTTCCACCAGGCCGACCGGATCGATTAAAAAAGTGCGAATAATCGACGGATACAGGCTTTTATAGTCCAGCACCAGTACCGAGTCATACAGGCCAGGGCGAGAGTCCATCACGTAGCCGCCGGGGCTGGCCTGCGGCGGTACGTCGCCAAGATTCGGCGCCACGTAGCCCAGGCGGTGCATACGCGGGAAATAGAGATGGCTGAAGGCGGCGACCGAACCGCCGTGGCGATCGGCGGGCAGGCCGTTAACCGTCGCCCGTTCGAGCAAAAACGGCATAATCTCGGTTTTGTGGAAGATCCGCGTGACCAGCTCGCAATCCTGGAGGTTATAGGTTGCCAGCGCTGGTTTATCTTCATGAAAACGGCGATCGATTTCGTCCATGCGATCCCACGGATTGTCGATGGCTTTGCCTTCGCCCAGCAGCTCGCGAGCCACGGCCTCGAGTGAAAAGGAGGAGAAATTCCAGAACGCCGATTTTAGCGCGTCGATGCCGTCGATAATCAGCCGCCCGCAGGCCTGGGTGAAAAAGACGCCGTTCTTAAAACCGTGCTCGCGCCACTCCAGCTCACTGTTGCCGCGGCCAAGACGCAGGGGGATGCGGTAGCGCTCGGCGTGCTTTTGCAGGACGCGGAGATCGAACTGCACCACGTTCCAGCCGATCAGCACGTCGGGGTCGTGTTCGGCAAACCAGGCGTTGAGCTTTTCCAGCAGCAGGGGGCGGCTGGCGATGTAGACCAGCTCGAAGTCGACGTCTGGCGGCGTTTCCGGTTCGGGGCCCAGCATGTAGACCACCCGCTGGCCGCAGCCTTCCAGCCCGATGCAGTACAGCTCGCCGTGGCGGCTGGTTTCGATATCCAGCGACACCCATCTCAGCGGCGGGCGATAGTCAGGGTTCGGTTTCATGCGCGCGTTGACCAGCTGCGAGCCGCGCATTTCGCCTTCCACCCACACCGGGGCGGTAATAAAGCGCTCCATCAGGTAGCGCTCCGGCGGGCGGATATCGCCCTCGTAGACGGTGACGCCGCTGTCGCGGAGCATCTTCTCCAGACGCATCAATTGACGATGGGCGCGGCAGTAGAGGCCGACAACCGGTTGCCGGTGGAAATCTTTCAGGGCCAGCGGCGCGAAGCGGAAGCCTTTCTCCCCCTGCAACAGCCGTTCAGCCTGCGCCCGCTGCGCTTCGGGGATAAAGGCAACGGACTCCTGCGGCGGGAGTGTGACTTGCAGCGGGCCGTCGTCGGTGGCCAGCCAGAAGGAGAGCTCGGTGCCCTGCGGGGTGTCCCGCCAGTGACGGGTGAGTAAAAAACCTGCTCGTGGCTGGGTCACGGGTATTCTCGCCGATAAAAAACCAGGCCTGATTATAGCCTGGTTTCTCAATAGGTGCTGGGGTTTTATACAGTTATTCGGTGCTAAGGTGGCCCCGGATTGCGGCTTGCGCCTTATCCGGTCTACCAGACGGTGGCGAGCAGGGTGATTATTGGCCGTAGTAGGCTTTAGCCCCGTGCTTACGCAGATAGTGCTTATCGAGCAGCGTTTGTTGCATATCCGGCAGCTGCGGCGCCAGCTGGCGGCAGAAGATGCCCATATAGGCGATCTCTTCCAGCACGATGGCGTTATGCACTGCGTCTTCGGCATTCTTACCCCACGCAAACGGGCCGTGGGAATGCACCAGCACGCCGGGCATCTGCGCCGGGTCGATTCCCTGCTGACGGAAAGTTTCGACAATTACGTTGCCGGTTTCCCACTCATATTCGCCGTTGATCTCCGCATCGGTCATCAACCGGGTGCAGGGGACCGGGCCATAGAAATAGTCAGCGTGGGTGGTACCGGTCGCTGGAATGGATTGCCCGGCCTGCGCCCAGATGGTGGCGTGGCGTGAATGGGTATGCACAATACCACCCAGCGTCGGGAAGGCCTGATACAGCAGGCGATGAGTTGGGGTATCCGACGAGGGCTTCTTATTGCCTTCCACCACCTCGCCAGTCTCCAGACTGACCACCACCATATCGTCGGCGGTCATCACGCGGTAATCCACGCCGGAGGGTTTGATAACCAGAACGCCCTGGTCGCGGTCGACGGCGCTGACGTTGCCCCAGGTTAAGGTCACCAGATTATGCTGCGGCAGCGCTAAGTTGGCTTCCAGAACCTGGCGTTTAAGATCTTCTAACATAATGTGCTCCGAATAGCAGGCGAGTCGGGTATCCCTCACCCCGGCCCTCTCCCAACGGGAGAGGAAGAAAGGCGGCATGACGCCCTGTCGGTATCCTCTCCCCAACGGGGAGAGGGAAAGGGTGAGGGGACGGCCTCTTAGCGTTTTGAACCGTAATACACTTCATTCCAGCGCAGCGCGTCCTTGAAGGACGGCAGACGGGTATCGTTGTCGATGACCGTCAGCTCGATATTGTGCAGCTCGGCGAACTGGCGCATATCGTCGAGGTTCAGCGCATGGCTGAAGACGGTATGGTGCGCGCCACCGGCGATGATCCAGGCTTCCGAAGCGGTACGCAGATCCGGCTGCGCTTTCCACAGGGCGTTGGCCACCGGCAGCTTCGGCAGATCGTGCGGCGTCGGGACGGTTTCAATGGTGTTGACCAGCAGACGGAAGCGATCTCCCAGATCGATCAGGCTGGCGACAATCGCCGGGCCGGTCTGGGTATTGAAGATCAGGCGTGCCGGATCCGCTTTGCCGCCGATACCCAGCGGCTGGACGTCGAGGATCGGTTTCTCGGCGGTAGCGATCGTCGGGCACACTTCCAGCATATGCGAGCCGAGCACCAGATCGTTGCCGTTGTCGAAGTGATAGGTGTAATCCTCCATAAAGGAGGTGCCGCCCTGCAGACCGGTTGACATCACCTTCATGATGCGAAGCAGAGCGGCGGTTTTCCAGTCGCCTTCGCCGGCAAAGCCATAGCCCTGCTGCATCAGGCGCTGTACGGCGAGACCAGGAAGCTGTTTCAGGCCGTGGAGATCTTCAAAGGTGGTGGTAAAGGCGTGGAAACCACCCTGCTCGAGGAAGCGTTTCATCCCCAGCTCAATGCGCGCGGCGTCCAGCACGTTCTGGCGCTTGTCGCCGTGAACCTGCGCTGCCGGGGTCAGACGGTAGCTGCTTTCATATTCATCGACCAGCGCGCTGATATCGCCGTCGCTGATGCTGTTGACCACCTGCACCAGATCGCCGACCGCCCAGGTGTTCACTGAGAAGCCAAACTTGATCTGCGCCGCCACTTTATCGCCGTCGGTCACCGCCACTTCGCGCATGTTATCGCCGAAACGGCACACTTTCAGATGGCGGGTATCCTGTTTGGAGACCGCCTGGCGCATCCAGCCGCCGATGCGCTGGTGGGCTTCTTTATCCTGCCAGTGGCCGGTGACCACGCTGTGTTGCTGGCGCATACGGGCGCCGATGAAACCGAACTCGCGGCCGCCGTGCGCGGTCTGGTTCAGGTTCATAAAGTCCATATCGATGCTGTCCCACGGCAGCGCGGCATTGTATTGCGTATGGAACTGCAGCAGCGGCTTGTTGAGGATGGTCAGGCCGTTGATCCACATTTTTGCCGGCGAGAAGGTATGCAACCAGACCACTAACCCGGCGCATTTGTCATCGTAGTTGGCGTCGCGGCAGATATGGGTGATTTCGTCCGGGGTGGTGCCCAGCGGCTTAAGGACCAGTTTGCACGGCAGTTTGGCTTCCGCATTCAGGCTGTTCACCACATGTTCGGCATGCTTCGTCACCTGGCGCAGGGCTTCCGGGCCGTACAGATGTTGGCTGCCAATAACGAACCATACTTCATAGTTATCAAAAATCGTCATTTTCGTATCCTTAATGGGTGAGCGCTGCCTGAGATTGCGGGGCTTTTTCCGTCTTTGCAGCCGAAGGGAGATAGTGTTGTTCAGCGCTGACCGACCACTGCTGGTAGCGCTGATAGAGTTGTTCGAAACGTTGTGCCTGCGCCGGGCGCGGCTGCAGAGTGGTTTCCACCTGGCTTGCCATTCGCTGCTGGGCGGCTGGAATATCGTCGTAGACGCCGGCGGCGACGGCGGCGAAGATAGCCGCCCCCAGCGCACAGCACTGATCGGAGGCGACAATCTGCAGCGGGCGGTTCAGCACGTCGCAGCAGGCCTGCATGATGACCTGGTTTTTCCGCGCGATACCGCCGAGGGCCATCACGTTGTTAACCGGGATCCCCTGCTCGGTGAAGCACTCCATAATGGCGCGCGCGCCAAAGGCGGTGGCGGCGATCAGGCCACCGAACAGCGCAGGGGCGTCGGTCGCCAGATTAAGGTCGGTGATCACCCCTTTCAGACGCTGGTTGGCATTCGGCGTGCGGCGGCCGTTGAACCAGTCGAGCACCACCGGCAGGTGATCGAGCGAGGGATTACTGGCCCAGGCTTCGGTGAGCGCCGGCAGTAACTGTTTTTGGCTGGCTTTGATTTGCTCGCGCAACGCCGGTTGCTGTTGAGCCAGCTGTTCCAGCGGCCAGCCGAGAATGCGGCCAAACCAGGCGTAAATATCGCCGAAGGCGGACTGGCCTGCCTCCATGCCGATAAAGTGCGGAACCACGCTGCCGTCGACCTGCCCGCAGATGCCTTTTACCGTGCGCTCGCCGACGCTCTCTTTATCGGCAATCAGGATGTCGCAGGTGGAGGTGCCGATGACTTTCACCAGCGCGTTAGGCTGTGCCCCGGCGCCAACGGCGCCCATATGGCAATCGAAGGCGCCGCCGGAGATGGCCACAGTCTGCGACAGACCCAGACGCTCGGCCCACTCTGCGCTCAGCGTGCCGACCGGCACATCGGCCGTCCAGGTATCGGTGAACAGCGGCCAGGCCAGATGCTGGTTAATGATGGGATCAAGCTCATCGAAGAAGCTGGCCGGCGGCAGACCGCCCCAGCTTTCGTGCCACAGCGATTTATGTCCGGCGCTGCAGCGGCCGCGGCGCAGATCCTGCGGGCGCGTGGTGCCGGAGAGCAGGGCAGGCACCCAGTCGCAAAGTTCTACCCACGAGGCGGCTGCCTGGGCGACGGCGCTATCTTCGCGGGTGACGTGAAGGATTTTGGCCCAGAACCATTCGCTGGAGTAGATACCGCCGATATAGCGCGAGTAATCCTCTTTACCCGGCTGGTGGCACAGGCGGGTGATCGCCTCGGCTTCCTCGACCGCCGTGTGATCCTTCCACAGGACAAACATGGCGTTAGGGTTGTCAGCGAATTCTTCGCGCAGCGCCAGCACCTTGCCCTCGGCATCTACGGGAGCCGGGGTTGAGCCGGTGCTGTCGACGCCAATGCCCACGACGTCGGCGCGCTGTTCGGCGCTCAGCGAAGCGAGCACGCTTTTCAGCGCCGCTTCCATGGACTCGATATAATCTCGCGGGTGGTGGCGGAACCGGTTGTTAGCCCCATCGCAATACTGTCCTTCCCGCCAGCGCGGATACCACTCCACGCTTGCCGCCAGCTCTGCGCCGGACGCGCATTCCACCGCCAGGGCGCGGACTGAGTCACTACCAAAGTCGAGGCCAATCGCAATTGCCATCTTGTTACTCCATGCAGAAATCATTCATGCAGCAACAGTAGATACCCCCGGCAAAATCCGTCAGGCCGGATTCGCTAATCTTATGGATTATTTTGCTGTCACCTCGCAAAGTGTGACGCCGTGCAAATATTCGATGTGGACTTTCCTGCCGTATTTATAGACACTTCTGTTACCCGGCATATCACGGTGGAATGCACGCTGCTGGCGCTTTTTTCGCTTACTGTGCGGCTTTTTAGCGAAATTCCCACCGCCGTCGCAGTCGCGACAGGGCCGAGAGCGATAAAATGATGAATATGGACAATTGGTGTCACTAATACCTTCGGGGAGAACCACGCGTATGGCCGAAACGCAAAACGATCCGCTGCTGCCGGGCTACTCTTTTAACGCTCATCTGGTCACCGGCCTCACGCCGATTGAGGCGCAGGGATACCTGGATTTCTTTATCGACCGCCCGCTGGGCATGAAAGGCTATATTCTCAACCTGACGATCCGCGGCGAGGGTGTTATCAATAACCACGGCGAGCAGTTCGTCTGCCGGCCGGGCGATATGCTGCTGTTCCCGCCAGGGGAGATCCATCACTACGGCCGCCATCCCGACGCCAGCGAGTGGTATCACCAGTGGGTCTACTTCCGGCCACGCGCCTACTGGCACGAGTGGCTCAACTGGCCGACGATCTTCGCCCAGACCGGCTTTTTCCGTCCGGATGAACAGTGGCAGGCGCGCTTTGGCGAACTGTTCGGCCAGATCGTCGATGCCGGGCAGGGGGCGGGGCGCTATTCCGAACTGCTGGCGATAAATCTGCTGGAACAGCTGCTGCTGCGGCGCATGGAGGCGATCAACGAATCGCTGCATCCGCCGCTGGATAACCGGGTGCGCGACGCCTGCCAGTACATCAGCGACCATCTGGCCGACAGCCATTTTGATATTGCCAGCGTCGCCCAGCACGTCTGCCTGTCGCCCTCGCGTCTGTCGCACCTGTTCCGCCAGCAGCTGGGGATCAGCGTGCTCGGCTGGCGGGAAGATCAGCGCATCAGCCAGGCCAAACTGCTACTGAGCACGACGCGGATGCCGATCGCCACCGTCGGGCGCAACGTCGGTTTTGAAGATCAGCTCTATTTTTCGCGCGTATTTAAAAAATGCACCGGCGCCAGCCCGAGCGAATTCCGTGCAGGATGTGAATAAAAAGTAAAGAAAGTGAAATGATGACCCGCTTAAATGTCACAGCCAGTAAACTATTAAGACAATTGGTGGCTTGACGAGGGCGCGATGGCTCCGGAGAATCCGGGCTTCGTTTTTTAACCGGGTACATTATGCAAGCATTGCTGGAACACTTTATCACCCAATCCACGGTCTACTCGTTGTTAGCCGTGATGCTGGTGGCCTTTCTCGAGTCGCTGGCGCTGGTGGGGCTTATCTTACCTGGAACGGTGATGATGGCCGGCCTTGGGGCGCTTATCGGCAGCGGTGAGGTTAACTTCTGGCAGGCGTGGCTGGCGGGGATCGTAGGCTGCCTGCTGGGCGACTGGATCTCATTCTGGCTCGGCTGGCGTTTCAAAAAGCCGCTGCACCGCTGGTCGTTTATGAAGAAAAACCGTGCCCTGTTGGAGAAGACCGAGCATGCGTTGCATCAGCACAGCATGATCACCATTCTGATCGGCCGCTTTGTTGGGCCGACGCGACCGCTGGTGCCGATGGTCGCCGGGATGCTCGATCTACCGGTGGCGAAGTTTGTGCTACCGAATATTATCGGCTGCCTGCTCTGGCCCCCGCTCTATTTCCTGCCCGGCATTCTCGCCGGGGCGGCGATTGATATTCCGGCCGATGAAAACAGCGCCAGCTTTAAATGGCTGCTGTTAGGGGCTGCGCTGCTGGCCTGGCTGGCAGGGTGGCTGTGCTGGCGGCTGTGGCGGAGCGCGAAAACCTCAGGCGATCGCCTGACCCGCTGGCTGCCGCGCGGCCGACTGCTGTGGCTGTCACCGCTGATGGTGGTGGTCGCCGCGACGGCGCTGACTCTGGTCTGCCGCCATCCGCTGATGCCGGTCTATCTGGCGATCCTGCACAAGGTTATTGCGCGCTGATGCCCATCAGATGCGAGGCGCTGCTGTTGCCGCTTAACAGCTCGGCGGTGGCGCCATCCCAGACAATCCGCCCTTCGGCGACCACTATCGAGCGCGGCGCGATGCGCGCGGCATCTTCCACGCTGTGGGAGACCATCAATAGCGTGAGCTGCTGCTGCTCGCAGACATCGGCGACCAGGGACAGCATCTCCTGACGCAGCGCCGGGTCAAGCGCTGAGAAGGGTTCATCCAGTAACAGCACTGGCTGCTGGCGCACCAGACAGCGGGCCAGCGCCGCGCGCTGCCGCTGACCGCCGGAAAGCTCGCCCGGCAGGCGTTCCAGCAGCGCATCAATTCCCATCTGTCCGGCCATCGCCGCCACCTGCGCCTGCTGCTCGCGGCTCAGTTTCAGGCCCGGGTGGATCCCGAGGCTGATATTCTGCCGAACCGTGAGATGGTTAAACAGGTTATTCTCCTGGAACAGCATTGAGACCGGACGCTGCGCCGGCGGCGTCGCGTTATGCGTCTCGCCGTTGATCTGCAGGCTGCCGCTGGCGGGCGGCAGAAAACCGGCGATCAGATTCAGCAGCGTGCTCTTTCCGGCGCCGCTGGGGCCGAGCACCGCGATACGCTCGCCGCGCGCGACGTCGAGGGTAAAGCGCATCGGCAGATGCTGGTACAGCCAGGTCACATCATTGAGTTTTAGCATCACGCCCCGGAAGTTTTTCAATCAGCGTAAATAATAAGAAACAGAGCAGCAGCAGGAGCAGGGCGGTGACGGCGCCGTCCTGGCTGCGGTAGGCGCCTATCTGCTGGTACAGATAGAAAGGCAGGGTGCGGAACGCCTCGTTACCGAACAGGGCCACCACGCCGAAGTCACCAATCGACAGCACGCAGGCGAAGGCGAGCGCCTGGGCCAGCGGGCGCCGGAGGGCGCGAAGCTCAACCACCCGCAGCCGCGTGAAGCCTTCAATCCCCAGCGACTGGCACAGCATACTGTAGCGGGCGGTCACGTCGCGCATCGGGTTTTCCAGCACTTTAAGCGCGTAGGGGATCGCCATCAGGGCATTGGTGAAGATGACGATGCCGTCGGCTGACTCCGGCAGTCCGTCGCTGTTACTGAGCAGCAGAAAAAAGCCAGTGGCGAGCACAATCCCCGGCATCGCAAGGATTAACATGCCACTCAGCTCCATCGCCTGCCCGGCCAGCGGCCGCTGGCGGGCGCGCAGCTCCCGGCTGCTCCACAGCAGCATCATCGTCAGGGTTACGCTCAACAGCCCGGCGGCGATGGCGATGCGCAGAGAGGTACTCAATGCCTGCCAGAGCGCCGGCTGCGCCAGCACGTTCAGCATGTTGCGGTTGATCCCGTCGACGATGACCGCCAGCAGCGGCGGGAGCAGCAGCAGCAGGGCGGCGCCGATCAAGAGTCCATCGCCCAGGCGGCTGTGCAGACGATCGTCAGGGTCGCGCCAGCCGTGGACATGGCTGACGCCGATAGCCACCGCTTTACTCAGACGCTGGCTGAGCAGCACCAGCGCGAGGCAGCAAAGCATCTGGATCAGCGCCAGCATTGCCGCTCGCGCCGGATCGTAGTCAAAGCTCAGCGCCTGGTAGATAGCCAGCTCAATCGTGGTGGCTTTCGGGCCGCCGCCCAGCGAGAGCACGGTGGCGAAGCTGGCAAAGCAGAGCATAAAAATCAGCGCAGCGACGGCGGGAATGTGCCGGCGCATCCACGGCCATTCGACGAAGCGGAAGAAGGCATAGCCGCGCATGCCAAGCTGGGCGGCAATTTGCCGCTGTTCACCAGGGATACTCTCCAGCGCCTGCAGCAGCAGGCGGGTGGCCATCGGCATATTGAAAAAGACGTGCGCCAGCAGGATGCCCTGCAGACCGTAGGGCGAGAAATCCCACTGCCAGCCGAGCGCGTGGAACAGCGCGGCGATCCACCCCTGGCGGCCATAGACGCTGAGGATGCCAAACACCGCCACCAGCACCGGCAGGATCAGGGTCATTGCGCACAGGCGCAGCAGCAGCGTGCGGCCCGGGAAGCGACGCCGGTAAAGCGCGCGGGCGAGAAAGATCGCCGGCCCCACCGAGAACAGCGCTGACAGCGACGCCTGCCAGAAGGAGAAGCGCACCACGTGCCACAGGTAGCTATCGCTGAAGACCGATTGCCAGCCCGCGCCGGGCGCGCTAAACCACAGCGCCATAAATGCCGCTAGCGCGACGACGCAGAGCAGGGTGGCGGCAAAAAGGCCCGGTAATAGCCCGCTAAGGTTTAGCGGCTGACGGCGCGTTGCCATGCATTAATCCAGGTCTGACGCTCGCTGGCGACCTGCTGCGGGGTAAACGACAGGGTGGTCTGCGGCTTCACCAGGGTATCAAACCCGGCCGGCAGCGCGACCTGAGTCACCGGGTACATCCAGTTCCCGGTGGGGATGGCGTTCTGGAAGCCAGGCGAGACCATAAATTTGAGGAACTTCTCCGCCAGTTCCGGCTGCTTGCTGGCGGCGGTACGCGCGGCAACTTCAACCTGCAGATAATGGCCTTCGGCGAAGCTCGCCGCCGCATAGTTGTCTTTCTTCTCTTCAATTATGTGGTAAGCCGGCGAGGTGGTGTAGCTTAAGACCAGGTCGCTTTCCCCTTTCAGGAACAGACCGTAGGCTTCACTCCAGCCCTTGGTGACGGTGACCGTTTTCGCCGCCAGCTTCTGCCAGGCCTCGGGCGCTTTATCGCCATAGACCTTTTGCATCCACAGCAGCAGGCCCAGCCCCGGGGTGCTGGTGCGGGGATCTTCGTAGATGACGCGCCATTTCTGCGGGCTCTCAACCAGCTCTTTCAGGCTTTTCGGCGGGTTAGTCAGTTTGTTTTTGTCATAGACGAAGGCGAAGTAGCCGTAATCGTAGGGGACAAAGGTGTCATTATCCCAGCCGCCCGGCACACTGACCGCGCTGGCGGGAACGTGGCTTTTGGCGAACAGTTTACTCTGCGCCGCGGCTTCCAGCAGGTTGTTATCAAGGCCAAGCACGACGTCGGCCTTGCTGTTCTTGCCTTCCATGCGCAGGCGATTCAGTAGCGAAACGCCATCTTCCAGGGCGACGAACTTCAGTTCGCAGCCGCAGTCCGCTTCAAAGGCTTTTTTGACCGCCGGGCCGGGGCCCCAGTCGGCAGAGAAGGAGTCATAGGTATAGACGGTGAGGACAGGCTTAGCCAGAGCGGGCATGGCGACCAGCGCCAGCAGCGGGAGTAATTTTTTCAACACTTTGCACCTCAGAAAAAAGGGGTGGCAAAGGATTTTGAGTGAGCCTCAAATCCCTTCGCCGGCGTTATCCGGATCAGGTTCGACGGGTATTTTCTCAGCCCATACGCTTCATCCTTCAAGCCGCATCTACGTTAGCTTCGCGCGTTCACCCCAGTCACATAGTTATCTATGCTCCAGGGGATTCACCCGCTTGCTGCCTTGATGCAACTTGAATGATATTGCGTATGTTTATTAGCACCCCGTTGAGAACGGCCTTAGTGTAATGATTTTGTCAGATGACGGAAAGCGCTTACGGCTCCGGCGGCGCAAACCACGCGGATTTAAAGTCGAACCAGCCGAGGGTGTTCATCCGTACGCCGCGCATACTGCGCTGCCCCTGAATCATCAGCCAGTGGTGGATCAGCGGCACGATATGTTGCCCGGCCAGCAGTCGCTGGCTCCAGGTGGCCGGATTAAACTCTCCCGCGCGCCAGTTGCAAGCGTCTGCCTGCCAGTCAATGGGGATGCAGCGCTGAATGAGCGGGACTTCGTACAGATAGGCGAAGAGTGAGAATTCGATCGGCAAGGTGAAGTTAACGCTGTTGAGCCAGATATCGCTGACCACCTCGCCGCGATGCCAGGCATCATACTCCAGCTCCTGGATCTCCAGCTTTACCTGATGCGCTGCCAGCAGATCACGCATAATCCCGCCGATCACCCGATGTTCGACGTGATCGCGGTAATAGGTGAGGGTGACGGTCTCCAGCCCCGCCGGCTTCTCGCAGGCGTGGTTACTGGCGTGATGCCAGCGCGGCAGCAGGCCGTAGGCGGGAAACCAGTTGCCCTGGTAGTGTTCGCCCGCATGGTAGAGCAGGTTGGCGGGCTGAAACAGATAGCTTAACCAGCGACGCACCGCGTCGTTGGCCCCCAGCGGGCTTCGCGAGTCGAACAGCAGGTAATAGCACCCTTCTTCCAGGCGACTCTCCACCGCTTTTTCGCTTTCGGTATTGCCCTGCAGCGTCAGGCCGCCATTGGGCTCTTCACTAATTTCCGGCAGCACCCAGACGTTCACCTCATCGATCAGCGCCCGGTAGCCAAAATAGTCTTCAAAGGCATGGATCTTGAGCTGGTTCTGATTGTTACGCACCACGGCATAAGGGCCGGTGCCGACCGGCATGGAGGAAAAGTGGTTCATGGTCTGCCACTCCTGCGGCAGCACCATCGCCGGCACCTGGCCCAGCAGCCAGGGCAGCCAGCGGTCGGGCTGGCGCAGATGAATATCCAGGGTCCAGGCGGTGGGCGATTCGATGCGTTCGATATGTGAATAGAGCGGCAGGGCATTGCTGCGCTGCAGAGAGGCGATTACATCCGCCATCTCCAGCTCACGGCCATGGTGAAAATGGATGCCCGGGCGGAGGAAAAAGCGCCAGTGGGTGGGGGTCAGTTGCTGCCAGTGGTGGGCAATATCGGCTTCCAGTTCCCCATTTTCCTCATTTACCCGCGTCAGGGCGCTGAATATTTGCCGGGCAATATGCGTTTCCGAACGCCGCAGCGCGCTGCCGGGCAGTAAATTCTTCATCGGACGGTAGTAAAGCACGCGCAGGATATGCCGCCCCTGGCGAAAGCTGCGTCCAAGATGAGAGATCAGCATCTGGCGGACGGCGGCCTTATCGCCGACCAGCTGCACCAGCTGATCGATGCGATCCTGCTCGAGGAGATCTTCGGCACGCTGCTGCTGCAGGGCGAGACCGGTATAGAGAAAGGTCAGCCGCGAACGCTTGCCGCGGCCTGCCTCCGCCTCCCAGGCCAACCAACCGCGGGACTCCATCATATTGAGCAAGGTGCGCATATGACGGCGCGAGCAGCTCAGCATTTCCGCCAGCTCGTTGAGGGTGGTCTCCTGCGACTTGCCGTCGCAGCACTGCCATAAGCGGATGAACTGTTGTTGCAGACGGCTGGAAGACATAAAAGGGGAACTCCTGCGCAAAACTCAGCAATTTATTACTCCCCATATTAAGCCAATAATGAATCCCGATGAAGCGAGGAGGTGAATATGATGAGGTCTACCGCAAAATCGTTCTACCAGCGCTATTTTTCTGCGACGCAGGATGCGTCCTGGCTGGCCCGCCTGATGGCAGGACGACAACAGGAAATCCTGGGAGAACTGATGCAGTGGGGAGTGACGTCAAAGGCCTCTGATCATTGACTTGCAGACATCATGTGTGACTGAGTATTGGTGTTATACTCGTCGTTTTTCACGCTGCAGGGGCGTTGGCTGCGACCGTTCGTTTCGCTGTCGATGCGCTCAGGGCCTAACGTTTTGGCCACGCTCACCCTTTCAGGGCCAGCACAAGCGCTGTGCAAAACGGTTAACCGTTTTGTCCTGCAACATGAAACCCATAGAGTATAGAATCACCCGCCAGCAGAAATCCTCTGCTGGCTTTTTTCGTTTACTTCGCGTGTGTTAAGGACATTCCATGCTGTGGTTGATGACGATGGGACGACGGCTAAACGGCGTCTATGCTGCCTTTATGCTGGTTGCTTTTATGATGGGCGTGGCGGGCGCGTTGCAGGCGCCGACGTTGAGTTTGTTTCTCAGCCGCGAAGTGGGGGCGCAGCCGTTCTGGGTGGGCCTGTTCTACACCGTGAATGCTATTGTCGGGATTCTGGTGAGTCTGGCGTTGGCTAAGCGCTCCGATAGCCGCGGCGATCGGCGGCGGTTAATTATGCTCTGCTGCCTGATGGCGGTGGGCAATGCGCTGCTGTTTGCCTTCAATCGTCACTACCTGACGCTAATTACCTGCGGCGTGATGCTGGCGTCCATCGCCAATGCCGCGATGCCGCAGCTCTTCGCCCTGGCGCGGGAGTATGCCGACAGCTCAGCGCGGGAAGTGGTGATGTTCAGCTCGATCATGCGCGCCCAGCTGTCGCTGGCGTGGGTGATTGGCCCGCCTCTGGCCTTTATGCTGGCGCTCAATTATGGCTTTACCACCATGTTTTCCATTGCGGCGGGCATCTTTGTGATTAGTCTGGCGCTGATTGCCATCAAACTGCCCTCGGTCCCGCGGGTGGAACAGCCTTCGGAAGAGGCGGCGGCGCTGGTGCAGGCCGGCGGCTGGCAGGATAAGAACGTACGCATGCTGTTTATCGCCTCCACGCTGATGTGGACCTGCAACACGATGTATATCATTGATATGCCGCTGTGGATCAGTAGCGATCTCGCCCTTCCCGATAGCCTGGCCGGGATCCTGATGGGTACTGCCGCCGGACTGGAGATACCGGCGATGATCCTCGCCGGTTACTACGTGAAGCGCTTTGGCAAACGGAAAATGATGGTGGCGGCGGTCGCGGCCGGTGTGCTGTTTTATGCCGGGTTGATTCTGTTTCATGGCCGTACGGCGCTGTTGGCCTTGCAGCTGTTTAACGCGGTCTTTATCGGCATTATCGCCGGGATCGGTATGCTGTGGTTCCAGGATTTAATGCCGGGTCGGGCGGGGGCGGCGACCACCCTGTTCACCAACAGTATTTCCACCGGTGTGATCCTCGCCGGGGTGATGCAGGGGGCGCTGTCGCAAAGTTATGGCCACGCCAGCGTCTACTGGACGATCGCCGCGATTTCGCTGGTGACGCTGTTTTTGACCAGCAAGGTGAAGGATATCTGACAAACCGCCTTGCCCCGGCGTACAGCGTCGCCGGGGCAAGCTGACTACTCCAGGACGATACGCTTGATATCGCCGATGATAAAAATGTAGGCAATCACGCCGATCAGCGCCGTCAGGCCGACGTAGATCAGTGCGTAAAAGAAATTACCCGTTGCGGAAATAATCACGCCAATTATCAGTGGCGCAATAATGGATGCCATATTGGCACAGAAATTAAATATGCCGCCGGTGAGGCCTGCCATATTTTCCGGGGCAATATCAGAAATTAAGGTCCAGCCCAGACCGACCATTCCCTGGCCAAAAAACGCCACCGACATAATAATGATAACGGTGCTGTTAGCGCTTACCCAGTTCGCCGCAATAATACAGCTGGACAACAATAAACCGGAAATTATTGGCAACTTTCGACTAATGTTGACGGAGCCGGTTCGCTTCAGCAACCGGTCCGAGATCCAGCCGCCGAAGAGGATGCCGATCGCGGCGGCGAGGAAGGGCCAGGTGGCGAAGAATCCGACGTGAAGCCAGGGGAGATGGCGCTCGTTGGCAAGATAGCTGGGAAACCACGTCAGAAAAAACACCAGCGTGGTGTTCCCGGCGAACTGGCCCAGACTGGCGCCTACGATCTGACGACAACCCAGCAGACGCCTGGCGTCACACCAGTTAAATGGAACGTTCTGGATTTTATTGTTAATGTTGTTTGCGCCGATGTAATCCAACTCTGCTTTATTAGCCATGCGTGATTCATGCGGTTCGTGATAAAAACGCCACCACACCAACGTAAATAAAATACCTAATCCGCCGGTGAGAAAAAACAGCGTTCTCCAGCCATGGTGTTCGAGGATTAAAAATAACAGCGGCGAGAAAGCGGCCAGCCCTATATATTCACCAACTGTATATGTTGCCGTCGCGCGCGCGCGCTCATGCTGGGGAAACCAGGTGCTGACGATGCGGCTGTTGGCCGGAAAGCAGGGCGCTTCGCTGACGCCAAGCCCCAGGCGCAGGAGGAGCAGGGTTTTCAGCCCGAGGGTAAAACTTTGCAGCAGAGTAAACAGCGACCAGAAGAAAATAGACAGGGCATAGGTGAGCTTGTTACCAAATCGGTCTAAAAATACCCCACCGGGGATCTGCGCCAGCGCATAGGTCCAGGCAAAGGCGGAGAAAATGATGCCCATCATCGCCGGATCGATATGAATTTCCTGGGTTAATTGTGGGGCGACAATACCAAGGATGGTGCGATCGAGATAATTGATCATCGTTCCGACGGACAACAGCAGTAAAATAACTATCCGAGCGCGGCTTCTTTTTTTCGTCCCCGATGAGGAAGTGAGGACTTCCTGAGAGTTTGACATACTCATAGCGAGTTCCTTTAAAGTTTAAAATATTTTTGCATATATTCGCACATGCAAAAACATCTCCAGGAACTATAGATAGTATCTATGAATGGCAACGCTTTGTTGCATATTCATACGCTTCACAAAAGAATATTTGATGTAACGCCGATATTTACCCGCTCACGCACATTATTGGTGGCTTGCATGGTATATTAGCGTCAGTGCATTTATTCTTATATTATACGGGCAAAAATAATGAACCTAAAGCAACTTTATTATTTTAAACGTCTGTCTGAAACCGAACATTACACCGAAGCTGCCTCCAGTCTGTGCATCACTCAGCCCTCGCTAAGCCATGCGATATCGGAGCTGGAGAAGGAGTTAGGGGTCGCGCTGTTCGCCAGACAAGGACGGAACGTTAAAATTACGCAAAACGGCAAGCGTTTTCTGCCATATGTCGAAGATGCGCTGGCCTCGCTGGAAAATGGCCGGGTGACACTACAAAAAAATGGCGTTGAGAATAAAGAGAACATTCGCATCGCCTTTATTTACACGATGGGCGAATATGTTGTTCCGCAGTTAATTAATCAATATTCTCTTTCACCTGAATGTCACAATGTTACTTTTTCTTTTACTCAGGGGACATCACTGACGTTATTGCAGGAGCTGAAAGCCGGCAAAGTCGATCTGGCGATCTGTTCTTATATTGCTGATGAGCCGGATATCGATTTTATTCCGGTTATTCAGCAGGAGCTGGTGGTGGTCACGGCGAAGGATCATCCGTTGGCCCGCTTGTATGAACATGAGGTCGATCTGGTAGAGACGATTCATTATCCCTATATCTATTTTTCAGAGAATAGCGGTTTACGTCCGTTTATCGATAATGTGTTTATGCAGCAAAAGCTGGTACCGGAGATCGCCTGCTACGTGGAAGAGGATACCGCGATGGCCGGGCTGGTCAGTATTGACTATGGGATCGCGATTATGCCGCGGATCTCTGCGCTCTCCTATTACAACGTTCACATCCTGAAGATTAAAAACACCATCCCCCCACGCTACATCTATCTGGCGACAATGAAAGATCGGCTACTTTCCCCAGCGCTACAGTCATTTAAAAATGTGGTTATCCACGACAGCCAGAATCTCTGTTAGCGATTGGCCCGGAGGTGATCTCCGGGCCATCCGGGTATCAGGAGAGAATATCCATCACTTCACGTAGCTTGGCGATAGCGATCTGTCCTGGCGCAGAAGCCTGTCCTACGGTGCCGAAGGTCATCGCCGAACCGAACAAGCGCCCGGTCACCCGGCTAACGCCACCGGATTTCCCCATCGACATGGTAATCAGCGGGCGAGTCGCATATTTTTCTTTCATGGTCAGCGTGGCGGCGAGCAGGGTCAGAACGTCCTGCGGCGACTGCGGCATCACCGCGATCTTCGGCAGGTCGGCACCCAGATCCTGCATGCGGCGCAGGCGATAGATAATATCTTCCTGAGCGGGGGTCTTGTGGAAATCATGGTTACTCATGATCACCTTGACGCCCGCGGCATGCGCATCGTCAACCAGCGCGCGGATCTGCGCTTCATCATTGAATAGCTCGATATCGATAACATCAACCAGTCCGCTGCGCGCGGCTTCGCGATTGAGCGTGAAATATGCTTCGTCGCTGATCTCGGTTTCGCCACCTTCTTTTTTGCTGCGGAAGGTGAACAGCAGCGGGAGCGCTTTCAGCGCGCCACGGATTTCCGCCAGCGCGGTCATCACCTGGGTCAGTTCTCTGACCTGGGTAAAGTGGTCAACGCGCCACTCGATAATATCGGCCCCGGCGTCAACCAGGCCGTGGGCGTTACCCAGTATCTCATCCAGGGTTTTGCCGATCAGCGGTACACAAATGAGGGTTTCCCCTTCCTGAAAGGTGATGTTCTTTACGGTTACTGCATTTGTCATGTAGGTATCCATTATTGTTCGCGTTGAACCTCAGGCGGTGACTGCGGTGCGGGACACTTTTTGTGCCGCCCGAGCCTGCAGTTGACGATAGCCGATGTACAGGGCGATCACAAAGCCGATTACGGCGATCAGAAGATCAAACCACATAATGCTGGCGATACTGATCTGCGAAAGCTTTGCGGTGATCAGCGGGATCGTGAAGCTGGCGATACTGCCGGCGGTGTAGAAGATCCCGGTTGCCTTGCCTTTTCCGTTCGGGAAACTCATCGCCATGATGGTTGCTCCCAGCTGCAGTACCCCGCCGGCGGCGGCAAAGCCGATGACAAAGGCGAAGCCGGTGACCATCATCGGCGTCGGGAACAGGCACACCAGCAGCAGCGAAATCATCGACAGGCCAGTATAGATGATCATGGCGATGGCTGAGCTGAACACCTCTTTGACGAAGGCGGCGGTCACGAAGACGCAAACCAGCGAACCGACGGTATAGATGCTAAGCAGTTTAATCGCCGAGGCATAGGGCAGGCCGACCACAAACTGACCGTACTGCGCCAGCCACTGGCTGACCAGATAGAAGGTCGCCATGCCAATGTAGCCGTACAGGGTGAAGACCACCATATCCAGTTTATTGGCCTGCGGCCGGGCAGTTGCTTCCGCCTGCGCCGTGGAGGTTTCCTCTTTTTTCGCCGACTGGCTATCAGGGAACGGCATTTTGAGCAGGTAGATACCGCTCAGGACAAACAGCCCCGCTGCAATCACGAACGAATAGCCGAACCACAGATTCGCCCAGATCAGGAAGCTGATAATGAACGGCAGCAGGAACTGCCCGGCGGAAACGAAGGCTTTGATCAGCACGTTGGCCCGGCTGGCGGAGTGCGGGAAAGACTCCATCAGCGCCGGATAGGTTCCGGAGTCGAGGAAGCTATTCGCCAGGCCCGCCATAATGCCGAAGACGTAGGCCAGATAGATATTTTTAGTCAGCAGGATGCCGACGAAGAAGATCAGATAGCTGAGGATCCCCAGATAAATAAAAGGCTTACGGCCAAAGCGATCCGACAAAAAGCCGGTCACAATGGTCGCCAGCTTGCCGATACCTAACGAGGAGATAACGATGGATACGCCAGCAGCATCTGTTCCCCACTGTTCCTGAAGATGGGCCATGTTGAGGGTGATTAAAAGCACCCCCATGCCGTGGATCAGGTAGTTGAGATACAGCCCTGCCGCAGTAGGGATGTATTTATTTTTCATCATTCGCCTCTTAGAACAGAATGCTCTTGATGTAATCAACCGGCATCTGTTTACCCGTCCAGATTTCGAACGCGCGCGCGCCTTGCCACAGCATCATCCCCAGACCGTTCAGGGTGCGGCAGCCTTTTTTCTCCGCCACTTCCAGCAGGTGGGTTTTACGCGGGTTGTAGACGACGTCAGAAACGATCAGATCCGGGCGCAGGAAGCTGTCGTTCGGCAGCAGCATTTGGCCTTCGAACGGCTTCATGCCAACGCCGGTGGCATTGGTCAGGATCACGCTGCTGTCGATTTCGGCGCGCAGCTTGTCATGATCGTCGAGATCGAACAGATGGATCTCGCAGTTGGTGTTGTTGCGGATCTTAGCTACCGTTTCTTCGGCGTTGGCGAAGAATTTATCGCGGCGGTTAAAGATGGAGATTGCTTTCACGCCATCCAGTGCCGCCTGGACGCAGAGCGCGGTCGCCGCACCGCCGGCGCCGAGCACGGTCATCTTCTTGCCGATGATATCGATACCCGCTTCGCTAAGGGCGCGCATATAGCCGGTGCCGTCGGTGATATGCCCGGTCAGTACGCCATCGTCGTTGACCACGGTGTTGACCGCCCCGACCAGCTGCGCCGCCGGCGACAGTTTATCGAGATACTGGCAAATTTCGGTTTTGTTCGGCATAGAGACATTAAAGCCGCGCAGCTTCATTGCCCGGAAGCCCTGCACAACGTCTTTCAGCTCCTGATTACCGACTTCAAAAGCCAGATAAACATAGTCCAGCCCGAGATGGGCGAAAGCCTCGTTATGCATGGTGGGTGACATGCTGTGGCGAATCGGGGTGGCGATCAGGCCAATCAGCTCAGTGTGTCCAGTAATACGTTCTGCCATGACAAAAATCCTCAATAAGTTAGAAAGGGAATTCGTTGTGCTTCGCGGCTGCCCAGCGCACCCATGTCTTCCAGGGTATCCAGCACGTTGCGGCCTTCGCGGATGCCGTCGATAATGCGCCGCGCCATCAGGCTGTCGCCGATATTCATGATTTTGACGTTATTGGCATTGGCCCAGCGCTCGATCTCGTCGAGACCCGTCCGGTTGGCGCGCATCCCCAGGCAGACAAAGCCATAGTCAAAGGGGATATCGAAGGTTTGCTGTGTATTTTTCACCCGGAAATGGTCAGCAGCGACCGCCATCAGTTGGGTATTCATGTGCTGTTCGACCTGGTGCTCGTCGAGCATGGTCAACATGGCATTTTTGGTAATGATGTCGAGGTCGCGACCGGCGGCGTCCTGCATCTCGATTAATACCGCCTGTGCGCCGCGTGCCGTAAAGTATTCGATAACGTCGAGGCCAACGGCGCCTGCGCCGACGACGGCGATACGTTTACCCTCGATATTGGTAAATTTCGCCAGGTTGTCGATCATGCCGGTAATGGAAAAGACTTTGCCGTCCGCGGTATCAATGTTTTCCCGCAAGCCTTCAATGGGCGGCAGCAGCGGCGTTGAGCCGGTGGCGTTGACAATCAGATGCGGATGCAGGGCGGAAACTGAGGCCACGTCGGCACGTTTGCCGACCTGCAGCATCAGGTTGTCCAGCGAGGCGATGCGATTTTTCATAAACTGCGGGAAATCGGCGATGCGCTTTTTCTCTGGCAGACGTGAGATATCGCTGGCGAGACCGCCGACGTGGTTTTTCGCCTCCAGCAGCCAGGTATGGCAACCGACTTCCGCCGCGGTGCAGGCGGCTTCCATCCCGGCGGTGCCGGCGCCGATGACTACTACGTTCGTTTCGCGACTGACGCGGCGCATTTTGTAGGCATCGCCGTGGATGATGTCTGGGTTAATCGAACAGCGCAGCGGGCGCGAGCGGGCGATGCGATGGTCAGCGCAACCGATATTGCAGGAGATGCATTTGCGCATCAGGCGCTCTTTACCGCCTTGCACCTTCTGCACCCACTCCGGCTCGGCAATCAGGCCGCGGCCAATGGCAATAAGGTCGGCATCGCCGCTGGCGAGAATATCCTCGGCCACCTGTGGTGAGCGAATATTACCGGCGATGACCGTGGGCTTATGGAATTTATCGCGCACCGCGCGGGAAAGATAGCGCTTCCAGCCATCCTCCAGCGACATCTGGTCGATTTGCAGATTCAGGTTGTCATTCTGCGCCGCAGAGACGTTGATGATATCGACCTTATCCTGGCAGAGTTCAAGGATCCGCAGGGAATCTTCGAGGGTATTGCCACCTTTGAGGAAGTCATCGGCGCTGATGCGCAGGCTGACCGGAAAACGCGGCCCCACGCAGGCGCGCACTTTATCGATAATCAGACTTAATATCCGGGTACGGTTTTCGACGCTGCCGCCAAATTCATCGGTGCGTTTGTTAAATAACGGCGATAAAAACTGGCTAATTAAATAGGAATGACCGGCATGAATTTCGACGCTGTCAAAACCCGCACGACGAACGCGCTCCGCGGCATCACCAAATTTTTCAACGGCATGATAAATTTCCTCATGCGTCATCGGGCGCGGAATATTTCCGTTCTTTTTCGAGGGCGTCGAGGAGGAGGAGAGCGGCGTCTGACCGTCGAGGCGGTAGGCATAAGCGGAAGCGCCAGCATGATTTAACTGAATGGATACGCAGGCGCCATGTTTATGCAGGGTTTCGGTTAATTTAAACAGTCGCGGAATATATTGATCGTTATCGATGCGCAGCTGTGTGGTGCCATTGGAAGCGAAGGGAAAATCAATACAGATATTTTCGATGGTGATAAGTCCGGTGCCACCTTTAGCCCGCAGTTCGTAGTATTCAAGCTGTTCCTGCGAGACCTCGCCGTTGAGCGTGGCCATATTGGTGCCCATAGGGGGCATGATAATGCGGTTTTTAAGCGTCATGCCGTTGATGGTCAACGGACTGAAAAGGTGCGGGTAGTGGCTCATCTCTTCTCTCCACAGGAGGCCGGGAGGCCGATATGCGGGGGCCCGGGCGTGTCCTTAGTTAATATTTCTCTGTGGTAAAAGATAGCGAGGGGAAAAATCGAAAAATAATGCTTTTTTTTGTTCTGAGCTATAGGGGTTCTCTATGAGATTAACGCTTCCTTCACATTCTTATATTTTTATATTAAACACTCGTACCTTATTTTTACTTGCAGTGAAGGGATAATACATAAACAGCGCAGAGAAAGGGGAGGAAAGCGGAATGATTCGCCTTTATCTCTCAGTACAGGTCAGCGTAATGGTCTGGCGACCAGCGCGAGAATATTGTTTTTTGTGCGCGGGATCTCAATTTCCCGTCACGATAAAATAAAAAGCCCGGTCAAATGACCGGGCCCGAAGGTTAATTCATAAACGCCGGCAGCTTGCGTTCATAGTCGGAAATCGCCTCTCCGTGCTGCAGCGTCAGGCCGATGCTATCCAGGCCGTTGAGCATACAGTGGCGACGGAAGTCGTCGATCTTAAAGCTGTAGGTTTTATCCCCAGCTTTAACTACCTGCGCTTCCAGATCCACTTCAAACGTCATGCCCGGGTTGGCCTGCACCAGCTTGAACAGCTCGTCGACCTGCTCGTCGCTCAAGGTTACCGGCAGCAGCTGGTTATTGAAGCTGTTGCCGTAAAAGATATCGGCAAAGCTTGGCGCAATAACGACCTTAAAGCCGTAATCGGTCAACGCCCACGGCGCGTGCTCGCGCGAGGAGCCGCAGCCGAAGTTTTCACGTGCCAGCAGGATTGACGCCCCTTTGTATTGCGGGAAATTCAGCACAAAATCCGGGTTCGGCTGCTGGCCTTTATCGTCGAGAAAGCGCCAGTCGTTAAACAGGTGGGCGCCAAAGCCAGTGCGGGTCACTTTCTGCAAAAACTGCTTGGGAATAATCGCGTCGGTATCGACGTTTGCAGCATCCAGCGGAACCACCAGGCCGGTATGTTGGGTAAATTTCTCTGCCATGATGGTCTCCTTACTTCAGATTACGGATATCGGCGAAATGACCGGTAACAGCTGCCGCTGCGGCCATTGCCGGGCTCACCAGGTGCGTGCGTCCGCCGCGGCCCTGACGGCCTTCAAAATTACGGTTGCTGGTGGAGGCACAGCGCTCGCCCGGATTCAGGCGGTCATTGTTCATTGCCAGACACATCGAGCAACCCGGTAAGCGCCACTCAAAGCCGGCTTCGATGAAAATCTTATCCAGGCCTTCCGCTTCCGCCTGCGCTTTCACCGGACCGGAACCCGGCACCACCAGCGCCTGGACACCCGGCGCCACTTTACGCCCTTTAGCGATTTCCGCCGCGGCGCGTAAATCTTCGATTCGCGAGTTGGTGCAGGAGCCGATAAACACTTTATCGATAGCCACATCCGTCAGCGGGATCCCGGATTTCAGGCCCATGTAGGCCAGCGCTTTTTCGGCGCTGGCGCGTTCCACTGGATCGCTGAATGACGCCGGATCGGGGATATTATCCGTCACTGAGATCACCTGGCCCGGGTTGGTGCCCCAGGTCACCTGCGGGGCAATCTCTGCCGCCTGCAGCGTCACCACGGTATCAAACGTCGCGCCGTCGTCGGTTTTCAGGGTTTTCCAGTACGCGACGGCATCGTCAAAATCTTTGCCTTTCGGCGCGTGCAGACGGCCGCGTACATAATTGAAGGTGGTTTCGTCTGGCGCGACCAGGCCCGCTTTGGCACCCATCTCGATCGCCATGTTGCACAGGGTCATACGCCCTTCCATGCTCAGATCTCGGATCGCTTCGCCGCAGAACTCAACCACATGGCCGGTGCCGCCGGCGCTACCGGTTTTACCGATGATGGCCAGCACGATATCTTTGGCGGTAATGCCCGGCGCCGCTTTGCCTTGAACTTCGATTTTCATGGTCTTCGCGCGGCCCTGTTTCAGGGTCTGGGTCGCCAGCACATGCTCCACTTCGGAGGTGCCGATACCGAACGCCAGCGCCCCGAACGCGCCGTGGGTGGCGGTATGGGAGTCACCGCAAACAATGGTCATCCCTGGCAGGGTGACGCCCTGTTCCGGGCCCATGACGTGGACGATGCCCTGGTATGGGTGATTCAAGTCATACAGCTCAACGCCAAACTCTTTACAGTTCTTAATCAGCTCCTGCATCTGGATGCGGGCCATCTCGCCGGACGCGTTGATATCTTTGGTCTGCGTCGAGACGTTGTGATCCATGGTAGCGAAGGTTTTACCCGGCTGGCGCACCTGGCGGCCATGTGCGCGCAGGCCGTCAAACGCCTGCGGGGAGGTCACTTCGTGCACCAGATGGCGGTCAATGTACAGCAGCGGGGTTTCGTTCTGCGCCTCATACACTACGTGCGCATCAAATAATTTTTCGTATAACGTCTTCGCCATGATTACACCCCTTCTGCGACATAGCGGGCAATAATATCGCCCATTTCATCAGTACTGACCGCCGCCGTACCGCGCGCCAGGTCGCCGGTACGAACCCCTTCTTCTAAGGCACGGTTGATGGCGCTCTCAATGGCGGTCGCCGCTTCGTCAGCGTCGAGGCTGTAGCGCAGCAGCAGGGCCAGAGAGAGGATCTGCGCGATCGGGTTAGCGATATTTTTGCCGGCGATATCCGGTGCGGAACCGCCCGCCGGCTCATACAGGCCAAAACCTTGTTCGTTGAGGCTGGCGGATGGCAGCATACCCATCGAGCCGGTGATCATCGCGCACTCGTCGGAGAGGATGTCGCCAAACAGGTTGGAGCACAGCAGCACGTCGAACTGGGACGGATCTTTAATCAGTTGCATGGTGGCGTTATCGATATACATATGCGCCAACTCAACGTCCGGATACTCCTTGCCGATCTCGGTGACGATTTCGCGCCACAGAATGGACGACTGCAGGACGTTGGCCTTATCGATGGAGGTCACTTTGTGACGACGCTTACGAGCGGATTCAAAAGCGATGCGCGCGATACGTTCGATTTCAAAGCGGTGATACACCTCGGTATCAAAGGCTTTCTCATGCTGACCGCTGCCTTCGCGGCCTTTTGGCTGGCCGAAGTAGATGCCGCCGGTCAGTTCGCGAACGCAGAGAATGTCGAAGCCGTTGGCAGCGATGTCGGCGCGCAGCGGGCAGAACTCCTCCAACCCCTGATACAGTTTGGCCGGACGCAGGTTGCTGAACAGTTTGAAGTGCTTACGCAGCGGCAGCAGCGCACCGCGCTCTGGCTGCTCGGCGGGCGGCAGGTGTTCCCATTTCGGGCCGCCAACGGAGCCGAACAGGATCGCATCCGCCTGTTCGCATCCGGCGACGGTCGCCTGCGGCAGGGGAGTCCCCTGACGGTCAATAGCCGCCCCACCGACGTCATACTGGCTGGTGGTAATGTGCATGGCAAAACGTTGGCGCACGGCTTCCAGTACTTTCATCGCCTGGTTCATCACTTCCGGGCCAATGCCATCACCCGGCAAAACGGCAATATGGTAATTCTTCGACATTACACGGTTTCCTTATTGTTCTCTTTATTCTGAGCTTTGCGTTGCAATTCTTTTTCGACTTCGGCGGCGCGCCAGATGTTGTTCAGCACGTGAACCATGGCTTTTGCTGACGACTCAACGATATCTGTGGCCAGACCCACCCCGTGGAAGCGGCGGCCGTTGTAGTCAACGACGATATCCACCTGGCCCAGGGCATCTTTGCCGTGGCCTTTTGCACTTAAGCCATACTTCACTAATTCAATGTTGTAATTGGTGACGCGATTAATGGCCTGGTAGATGGCGTCGACCGGGCCATTGCCGTTGGCGGCTTCGGTTTTGATCTCATCCCCACAGACCAGCTTGATCGAGGCGGTCGCGATATCGCTGGAGCCGGACTGGACGTTGAAGTAATCCAGACGGAAATGCTCCGGCTCTTCCTGCTGCTTGTTGATAAACGCCAGCGCTTCCAGATCGTAATCGAAGACCTGGCCTTTTTTGTCCGCCAGCTTCAGGAAGGCGTCGTACAGATGATCCAGGTTGTAATCGCTCTCCTGGTAACCCATCTCTTCCATCCGGTGTTTCACCGCCGCGCGGCCGGAGCGGGAGGTCAGGTTCAGCTGTACCTGGTTCAGGCCGATGGATTCCGGGGTCATGATTTCGTAGTTTTCGCGGTTCTTCAGCACGCCGTCCTGGTGGATGCCGGAGGAGTGGGCGAAGGCGCCGGTGCCGACGATGGCTTTGTTGGCCGGGATCGGCATATTGCAGATTTGGCTGACGGTCTGGCTGGTGCGCCAGATTTCATGATGATTAATGTTGGTGTGCACGTTCATGATGTCTTTGCGCACTTTGATCGCCATGATGACCTCTTCCAGCGCGCAGTTACCGGCGCGTTCGCCGATACCGTTCATCGCGCCTTCTACCTGGCGTGCACCGGCGTGGACCGCGGCGAGGGCGTTACCGACGGCGATGCCCAGATCATCATGGGTGTGGACGGAAATAATCGCTTTGTCGATATTCGGCACGCGATCATACAGGCCGCTGATAATGTTGGCGTATTCGAACGGCATAGTGTAGCCGACGGTGTCCGGGATATTAATGGTGGTGGCGCCAGCGTTGATCGCCGCTTCGACGACGCGAGCCAGATCGGCAATCGGCGTACGGCCAGCGTCTTCACAGGAGAATTCGACATCGTCAGTGTAGTTGCGCGCCCGCTTCACCATATAGATCGCGCGCTCAATCACTTCATCCAGCGTGCTGCGCAGTTTGGTGGCGATATGCATCGGCGAGGTCGCAATAAAGGTATGGATGCGGAAAGCTTCAGCCACCTTTAAGGATTCCGCTGCTACATCAATATCTTTCTCAACGCAGCGCGCCAGAGCGCAAACACGGCTGTTTTTGATGGTGCGCGCGATACTTTGCACCGATTCAAAATCGCCCGGGGACGAGACCGGGAAACCGACTTCCATTACGTCGACCCCCATACGCTCAAGGGCCAGAGCGATCTGCAGCTTCTCTTTGACACTCAGGCTTGCCTGTAACGCTTGTTCGCCATCACGTAAGGTCGTATCGAAAATAATGACTTGCTGGCTCATGGTTTGGATCCTTAGTCTGTGTCCTGGCGCCTTGTTGACGAGCATAAAAAAACCCGCGCCAAGGCGCGGGTTTTATAGTCTTGCTGGAAGATGACTTAACGCTGAACGTCACCCAACAGCCTACCGCGCAAATGGCATGCGTTTAGTAGTAGTAGGCTGGTGATACGAGCGGTGCGAATCATTGCGTCAAACTCCAGATGAAATCGTTATGCTTTTAGAGTTACTGGATAGCCGTTTTAAAGTCAACCCCTGGCACGGAAAAAGCGTTATTGGCTCACGATGTGAATTAGCAAATTGTGCTGATGTAAGCCCTGTTTTGCCGAAGATCCTATTTTGGACAAAGGGAGGCGCGTCCTCATTTGTTTCATTTGAAAAAGTGCTTTGCATTCAACGCATCGCCCACGATGTGCCGTGAACGAGGCGGCAAAAAAAAGCTATCTGAATGAAAATATTATATTTATTTTCCTTGTGAATGTATTTGCTCATTAGCGGATTATTTTTCAATGATAAGTATTTGTTAATAATATGGTGTTAAAACTAAAATACTTTATTATTGCTTAAGTTACAGTTAACTATTGGTGTTGTTTTTATTTTTACGGATTATGGTTACACTCATCATCATTAAGTAACTGGTATGGTTTGAGCGGTTCATTTTCCTGGTAATCCCGCTTTTTCACTGCCACTCATAGCCTTGATATATTCCTAAAAATCTCCTTTGCTATTTTGCAAATGTCATTTGCATGATAAATGATATTTTCGACGCTAATTATAGTGGTTTAGTAAAGGGAATTCATCGTGACGGCGGAATTAGATATGTTAATTGAAACTCCAGAATATAAAACAGCCCCCGGACAGGAAGTCGTTAAACCTCAACTACGGATGGTTGATCTCAATCTGCTCACCGTTTTTGATGCGGTGATGCAAGAGCAGAATATTACCCGTGCCGCCCATATGCTCGGCATGTCGCAACCCGCGGTGAGCAATGCGGTTTCACGTCTGAAAGTGATGTTTAATGATGAGCTGTTTGTGCGCTATGGCCGCGGTATTCAGCCGACGGCGCGGGCCTATCAGCTTTTTGGTTCTGTGCGCCAGGCACTACAGCTGGTACAAAACGAATTGCCGGGCTCTGGTTTTGAACCGCTAAGCAGTGAGCGCGTTTTCAATCTGTGCGTCTGCAGCCCGCTGGATAACATCCTGACGTCGGTTATTTTTAATAAAGTTGCGGAGATCGCGCCCAATATTCATTTGGTCTTTAAATCCGCGCTGAATCAAAATACAGAACATCAGTTACGTTACCAGGAAACGGAATTTGTGATCGGTTATGAAGAGTTCCGTCGCCCTGAGTTTGCCTGCGTCCCGTTATTCAAAGACGAAATGGTTTTGGTGGCCAGTCGCAACCACCCCCGTATTTCCGGGCCGGTGATGGAGGCGGATATTTATCGTGAGGAGCATGCTACGGTGGCTCTCGATCGGTATGCCTCATTCAGTTTACCGTGGTATGACACCGCCGATAAGCAGGCGCGTATCGCCTATCAGGGTAATGCGATGGTCAGCGTATTAAACGTGGTATCGCAAACCCAGATGGTGGCCATTGCGCCACGCTGGTTGGCCAATGAGTTTGCCGATAAATTAGCACTGCAAATATTACCCTTACCGTTGAAGGTCAACAGCCGGACCTGCTATCTCTCGTGGCATGAAGCGGCTGGCCGCGATAAAGGCCATCAGTGGATGGAAGAGCTGCTGGTGGATATTTGCAAGCGCTGAGTCGATGGCAACGAGGATGAAAGGAGCTTCGGCTCCTTTTTTTATATGATATAAATTCGATAACGCAGAATTTTGTTCTGTTTGGCCTGTGCGAGGCGCTCGTCGGGTTCGTGAAAAATGGATCAATTCCTGCTATCACGCCTTTTCTCCGAGTATTTACCATTCCCTTTTCTTATCTCTGAAGCAATCCACCATATTTTCACCTCTCCGCTTTCTTTTCTTCTTATTACGGGGGGAACACATCCCCTGCGGCGAATTGCCTGCCTGCTGGCGAGCAGTTATGGTAGTGGCATGCAGTCCATTCACCTCAGTGCGGAGGGTCTCTCCTCCGCATCGTGCGAGCGCGCGGAAATTGAGTTCCGCTGTCGTAAAACAATAAGCCTGGAGGCAAACCATGGAGATGTTGTCAGGAGCCGAGATGGTCGTCCAATCGCTTGTCGATCAGGGCGTCAAGCAAGTATTCGGCTATCCCGGAGGCGCAGTCCTCGATATCTACGATGCGTTACATACCCTTGGCGGTATCGATCATGTGCTGGTTCGCCACGAGCAGGCGGCAGTGCATATGGCGGATGGTCTGGCGCGGGCGACCGGCGAGGTTGGCGTCGTGCTGGTCACCTCAGGACCAGGGGCCACGAACGCCATCACCGGCATCGCGACGGCCTATATGGATTCCATTCCGCTGGTGATCCTCTCCGGGCAGGTGGCAACATCGCTTATCGGTTACGATGCCTTCCAGGAGTGCGACATGGTGGGAATTTCCCGTCCGGTGGTGAAGCACAGTTTCCTGGTGAAGCAGACGGAAGATATTCCCGGTGTCCTGAAGAAAGCCTTCTGGCTGGCGGCCAGCGGTCGCCCCGGACCGGTGGTGGTCGATCTGCCGAAAGATATTCTCAATCCGGCGAAAAAGCTGCCGTACGCCTGGCCGGACGCGGTGAGTATGCGTTCGTATAACCCGACTACCAGCGGCCATAAGGGACAGATTAAACGCGCCTTGCAGACCCTGGCGGCGGCGAGTAAGCCGGTTGTTTACGTCGGCGGCGGGGCGATCAATGCGCATTGCGAACCCCAGCTGCGTGAGCTGGTGGAAAAGCTGAAGCTGCCGGTTGCTTCCTCCCTGATGGGGCTTGGCGCTTTCCCGGCGACGCACTCGCAGGCGCTGGGGATGCTGGGTATGCACGGCACCTATGAAGCCAACATGACCATGCACCATTCGGACGTCATTTTCGCCGTCGGCGTCCGCTTTGACGATCGGACCACCAACAATCTGGCCAAGTACTGTCCGAACGCGACAGTGCTGCATATTGATATCGATCCGACCTCGATCTCGAAAACCGTGCCGGCAGATGTGCCGATCGTCGGTGATGCCCGGCTGGTACTGGAGCAGATGCTGGAGCTACTGGACCAGGAAGAGACGCAGCAGCCGCTGGACGACATTCGCGACTGGTGGCAACAGATCGAGCAGTGGCGTGCCCGCCATTGTCTGCGCTACGACGACCAGAGCGATAAAATCAAACCGCAGGCGGTGATTGAAACTATCTGGCGGCTGACCCAGGGCGATGCCTACGTCACTTCCGATGTGGGCCAGCACCAGATGTTCGCCGCCCTTTATTACCCCTTCGACAAGCCGCGGCGCTGGATTAACTCCGGTGGCCTCGGCACCATGGGCTTTGGCTTACCGGCTGCGCTGGGGGTCAAAATGGCTCTGCCGGACGAAATGGTGGTCTGCGTGACCGGTGACGGCAGTATCCAGATGAACATTCAGGAACTCTCTACTGCGCTGCAGTATGAGTTGCCGGTACTGGTGCTCAACCTTAACAACCGCTATCTCGGGATGGTGAAGCAGTGGCAGGATATGCTCTATTCCGGACGCCATTCGCAGTCCTATATGGAGTCGCTGCCGGACTTTGTGCGTCTGGCGGAAGCCTATGGTCACGTCGGGATCCGCATTAGCGAGCCGCAGGAGCTGGAGTCAAAGCTTGCTGAAGCGCTGGAGCAGGTGCGCCAGCGCCGGCTGGTGTTTGTCGATGTCACCGTCGACGGCAGTGAGCATGTGTACCCCATGCAGATCCGCGGCGGCGGCATGGATGAGATGTGGTTGAGCAAAACGGAGAGGACCTGATTATGCGCCGGATATTATCGGTATTACTGGAAAACGAATCGGGCGCATTGTCCCGCGTTATCGGCCTCTTTTCCCAGCGCGGCTATAATATAGAAAGCCTGACTGTGGCGCCGACGGACGACCCTACGCTCTCCAGAATGACCATCCAGACCGTGGGCGATGAAAAAGCGATCGAGCAGATTGAAAAGCAGCTGCACAAGCTGGTGGATGTGCTGCGGGTCAGCGAGCTGGGGCAGGGGGCCCATGTCGAACGCGAAATCATGCTGGTGAAGGTACAGGCCAGCGGTTATGGCCGTGAAGAAGTGAAGCGCAACACCGAAATCTTTCGTGGGCAGATTATCGATGTGACGCCTTCTATCTATACCGTTCAGCTCGCCGGGACCAGCGATAAGCTTGATGCTTTCCTGGCCTCGCTGCGTGATGTCGCTCGGATCGTGGAAGTCGCTCGCTCCGGTGTGGTCGGCCTGTCTCGCGGTGATAAAATCATGCGCTGAGGATCGGGAACTGATGCAAAAATAGCCCGGCAGCGACTGTCGGGCTTTTTTTTTGCGAAATCAGTAGGAACTGTAAGCGAAAGCGGTTGCTGCGCTAACTATTCTGCGCTTAGATGTTATAAAAAGGGTTCCATACCTGAATAATGGTTATGTTTGGCACTTCTTACCCAAGGGGCAATTGTGAAACTGGATGAAATCGCCCGGCTGGCCGGTGTTTCAAGAACCACCGCGAGCTATGTGATTAATGGCAAAGCGAAGCAGTACCGCGTAAGTGACAAAACGGTCGAGAAAGTGATGGCTGTGGTGCGAGAGCACAACTATCATCCGAATGCGGTCGCTGCTGGCCTGCGTGCAGGACGCACACGATCTATCGGTCTGGTGATCCCGGATCTGGAAAATACCAGCTATACCCGCATTGCAAATTATCTGGAACGTCAGGCGCGTCAGCGCGGCTATCAGCTGCTGATTGCCTGCTCTGAGGATCAACCCGATAACGAGATGCGCTGCATTGAGCATCTGCTGCAGCGCCAGGTTGACGCTATTATCGTCTCCACCTCGCTGCCACCAGAGCACCCTTTCTATCAACGCTGGGCTAACGATCCTTTTCCTATTGTCGCGCTTGACCGCGCCCTTGACCGCGAGCATTTCACCAGTGTGGTCGGCGCTGATCAGGATGACGCTGAAATGCTCGCTGCCGAGCTGCGGACCTTCCCTGGCGAAACGGTACTTTATCTCGGCGCGCTGCCGGAACTGTCGGTGAGCTTCCTGCGCGAGCAGGGCTTCCGCAAAGCCTGGCAGGACGATCCGCGTGAGGTGCATTATCTCTATGCCAACAGCTATGAGCGCGAAGCGGCGGCTCAGCTATTTGAGAAATGGCTTGAAACCCATCCGATGCCCCAGGCGCTGTTTACCACCTCTTTCCCGTTGCTGCAGGGAGTGATGGATGTGACGCTGCGCCGCGAGGGCAAACTGCCCTCTGAGCTGGCGATCGCCACCTTCGGCGATAATGAGCTGCTCGATTTTCTGCAGTGCCCGGTGCTGGCGGTGGCTCAGCGCCATCGCGATGTCGCTGAGCGGGTGCTGGAGATCGTCCTTGCCAGCCTCGATGAACCGCGCAAGCCAAAGCCGGGCCTGAGCCGTATTCGCCGTAATCTTTACCGTCGCGGTAGCCTGAATCGCCGTTAAGGGCGCTACATCGCCAGCGTCCAGGATTATTCCTGGCGGGCCTGCCGGAAAGCAGGCCTTTGGCGATTAATCAGGCAACTGACGTTAAAAATGCAAAACTGAATATATTTCAGACAAATCCCTAAACTTCTTTACGCGTTATTTTGTTTTATTCGCTGGCAGTCATTTTTGTTACTCAAAACGGGACACAAAAAATGATTAAGCGGGCTTTAATTGTATTATTTTGTTACATTCACCGGGTTAATTGCTGAATTAACACCCATTTTGTTCGCCCCGACCTTTCTCTCCTGCCTTATCCCGCGCCTGGTCCGCCCTTCAGACAGCAACAGGTACTGTTAACGGCCGGCATAATGGCCTAAAATGCCGCTCGCGTCGCAAACTGACACTTTATATTTTCCCGCCGAAGATATTTTGTTGTTTATAACTGTTACGAGTTTGTTGGTTATTTTCTTACACGTATTCATAACGTTAATTTGCCTCGCCTGTTGATGAATTTTTCATCAGGGCTAATGTCGGCTGTAAATAATGGGTTTTTGAGCTCTGTTGGCATCCGTGCTGGCTTGACAAGCTTTTCCTCCGCTCCGTAAACTCCTTCTGGTGGGAATTTGTGGGATAAAGTGGCGAAAAGGGGTGAGGCTGGCATGTTCCGTGGAGCAACGTTGGTCAATCTCGACAGCAAAGGCCGCCTGGCCGTGCCAACGCGTTATCGCGATGGGCTGATCGAGGACGCTGCCGGTCAATTGGTGTGCACCATTGACATTCATCACCCGTGCCTGCTGCTTTATCCATTGCCTGAATGGGAAATCATCGAGCAGAAATTGTCGCGTTTATCGAGCATGAATCCCGTTGAGCGGCGCGTGCAGCGTCTGCTTCTGGGTCATGCCAGCGAATGTCAGATGGATAATGCCGGACGATTGCTCATCGCGCCGGTGTTACGGCAGCATGCCGGGCTGACAAAAGAAGTGATGCTGGTCGGGCAGTTTAATAAGTTTGAACTGTGGGATGAAACGACCTGGTATCAACGGGTCAAGGAAGATATCGACGCTGAGCAGTCCGCGACCGGTGAACTGTCGGAGCGCCTGCAGGATTTGTCCTTATAAAAATGATGGAAAATTTTAAACACACTACGGTACTTCTGGATGAAGCCGTCAATGGCCTCAATATTCGTCCAGACGGTATCTATATTGATGGTACCTTTGGCCGCGGCGGTCACTCGCGCCTGATCCTCTCCCAGCTGGGAGCGGAAGGACGTTTGCTGGCAATCGATCGCGATCCACAGGCGATTGCCGTCGCAAAAACCATCGATGATCCCCGCTTTTCCATCGTACATGGTCCTTTTTCACAGCTCGCTGACTACGTCGACGAGCGCAATCTTACCGGTAAGATCGACGGCATTCTGCTCGATCTTGGCGTTTCCTCTCCGCAGTTGGATGATGCGGAACGCGGCTTTTCTTTTATGCGCGACGGTCCGCTGGACATGCGCATGGATCCGACGCGCGGTCAGTCTGCGGCCGAATGGCTACAAACCGCCGAGGAGGCGGATATTGCCTGGGTGATTAAAACCTTTGGCGAAGAGCGGTTTGGCAAACGTATCGCCCGCGCGATCGTGGAGCGTAATCGTATTGAACCGATGACCCGCACCAAAGAGCTGGCGGAGGTCATCGCCGCCGCGATGCCGGTAAAAGATAAGCACAAACATCCCGCGACCCGTACCTTCCAGGCGGTGCGCATTTGGGTAAACAGTGAACTGGAGGAGATAGAGCAGGCGCTAAAAAGCTCGCTCAGCGTGCTGGCCCCGGGTGGACGGCTGTCGATCATTAGTTTTCATTCGCTGGAAGATCGCATTGTGAAACGCTTTATGCGTGAACAAAGCCGCGGTCCGCAGGTTCCGGCGGGAATACCGATGACCGAAGCGCAGCTCAAAAAACTGGGCGGCCGTGAGTTACGAGCACTAGGCAAGTTGATGCCGGGCGAAGAAGAGGTGGCAGAGAATCCACGTGCCCGTAGTTCAGTGCTGCGTATCGCAGAGAGGACGAACGCATGATCGGCAGAGTGACAGAGGCCTTAAGCAAGGTTAAAGGGTCGATTGGAAGCAACGAGCGCCATGCTTTGCCTGGCGTGATCGGGGACGACCTTCTGCGGTTTGGGAAACTGCCACTCTGCCTGTTCATTTGCATCATTATTACGGCGATTACCGTGGTCACCACCGCGCACCATACGCGCCTGTTGACCGCGCAGCGTGAACAACTGGTTCTGGAACGCGACGCCCTGGATATTGAGTGGCGCAACCTGATCCTCGAAGAGAACGCACTCGGCGATCACAGTCGGGTTGAGCGGATCGCGACCGAGAAGTTGCAGATGCAGCACGTCGATCCATCACAAGAAAATATCGTTGTACAGAAATAAGGATTATTGCGACGGATGAAAGCAGCGCCAAAAACGCCAAAAGCAAAGCGTCAGGAAGAACAGGCCAACTTTATCAGTTGGCGTTTTGCGTTGCTGTGCGGCTGTATTCTGCTGGCGTTGACTTTCCTGCTGGGGCGTGTCGCCTGGCTACAGGTGGTCAGCCCCGATATGCTGGTGCGTCAGGGCGATATGCGCTCGTTGCGCGTACAGGAAGTGTCTACCGCGCGCGGGATGATTACCGACCGCTCCGGGCGGCCGCTGGCGGTCAGCGTGCCGGTGAAGGCTATCTGGGCCGATCCGAAGGAACTCCATGATGCCGGCGGGGTCACCCTGGATACGCGCTGGAAGGCGCTGGCGGATGCCCTCAATATGCCGCTGGATCAGCTGGCAACGCGCATCAACACCAATCCGCGGATGCGTTTTATCTATCTGGCGCGTCAGGTTAACCCTGACATGGCCGACTACATCAAAAAGCTGAAGCTGCCAGGCATTCATCTGCGCGAAGAGTCCCGTCGTTACTATCCTTCCGGAGAAGTAACCGCTCACCTCATTGGCTTCACTAACGTCGACAGCCAGGGGATTGAAGGGGTCGAAAAAAGCTTTGATAAATGGCTCACTGGTCAGCCGGGCGAACGTATCGTGCGTAAAGACCGCTATGGCCGTGTGATTGAAGACATCTCTTCTACCGACAGCCAGGCGGCACACAACCTGGCGCTGAGTATCGACGAACGCCTGCAGGCGCTGGTTTATCGCGAGCTGAACAACGCCGTGGCCTTTAACAAAGCGGAGTCAGGTACTGCCGTTCTGGTCGACGTTAACACCGGCGAAGTGTTGGCGATGGCCAACAGCCCATCGTACAACCCGAATAATTTCGCGGGCACCTCCAAAGATACCATGCGTAACCGCGCCATTACCGACGTGTTCGAACCGGGTTCAACGGTGAAACCGATGGTGGTGATGACAGCGCTTCAGCGCGGCATCGTTAACGAAAATACGGTGCTGAATACCATTCCCTATCGAATTAACGGCCACGAAATCAAAGACGTGGCGCGCTACAGCGAATTGACCCTGACCGGGGTGCTACAGAAGTCGAGTAACGTCGGTGTTTCTAAGCTGGCGTTAGCGATGCCGTCCTCAGCGTTAGTAGATACTTACTCACGTTTTGGGCTTGGAAAGGCGACCAATTTGGGGTTGGTCGGAGAACGCAGTGGCTTATATCCTCAAAAACAACGGTGGTCTGACATAGAGAGGGCCACCTTTTCTTTCGGCTATGGGCTAATGGTAACCCCGTTACAGTTAGCGCGAGTCTACGCAACGATTGGCAGCTATGGCATCTATCGCCCGCTGTCGATTACCAAGGTTGATCCACCGGTTCCGGGCGAGCGCGTCTTCCCGGATTCACTCGTTCGTACCGTCGTTCATATGATGGAAAGCGTGGCGCTGCCCGGCGGCGGCGGCGTGAAAGCGGCGATCAAAGGCTATCGCATCGCGATTAAAACCGGTACGGCGAAAAAAGTGGGGCCGGATGGCCGCTATATCAACAAATATATTGCTTACACCGCAGGCGTTGCGCCCGCCAGCCATCCGCGCTTCGCGCTGGTGGTGGTGATCAACGACCCGCAGGCAGGTAAATACTACGGTGGCGCCGTTTCCGCGCCGGTGTTCGGTGCCATCATGGGCGGCGTATTGCGCACCATGAACATCGAGCCGGATGCGCTGGCAACGGGCGAAAAAAGTGAATTTGTAATTAATCAAGGCGAGGGAACAGGTGGCAGATCGTAATTTGCGCGACCTACTCGCTCCGTGGGTGCCAAACGCACCGGAGCGCATTCTGCGAGAGATGACGCTGGACAGCCGGGTGGCTGCTTCCGGCGATCTCTTTATCGCGGTACAGGGTCATCAGGCGGACGGGCGTCGTTATATCCCGCAGGCGATAGCGCAAGGTGTGGCTGCCATTATTGCTGAAGCGCAGGGCGAGGCTGAAGACGGTGAGATCCGTGAAATGCACGGCGTGCCGGTTATCTACCTGAGCCAGCTTAACGAACGTCTATCGGCGCTGGCCGGGCGTTTTTATCACCAGCCATCGCAACAGCTGCGTCTGGTGGGCGTCACCGGTACTAACGGTAAAACGACCACCACCCAACTGCTGGCGCAGTGGGCGAAACTGCTCGGCGAAACCAGCGCAGTGATGGGTACCGTTGGCAACGGCCTGCTGGATAAAGTCGTGCCGACCGAAAATACCACCGGTTCTGCGGTAGACGTTCAGCATGTGCTCTCCAGTCTGGTCGAGCAGGGGGCAACCTTCGGCGCGATGGAAGTCTCTTCCCACGGTCTGGTGCAACACCGCGTGGCGGCGCTGCAGTTTGCCGCCTCGGTGTTTACCAATCTGAGCCGCGACCACCTCGACTACCATGGCGACATGGAGCACTACGAAGCGGCGAAATGGCTGCTGTACTCGACCCATCATTGCGGTCAGGCCATCGTCAATGCTGACGATGAAGTCGGGCGTCGCTGGCTGGCGAAACTGCCGGATGCGGTGGCGGTGTCGATGGAAGATCATATCAATCCGAACTGCCACGGCCGCTGGCTGAAGGCCACCGGGGTTAACTATCACGACAGCGGCGCGACCATCCAGTTTGACTCCAGCTGGGGTAAGGGTGAAATCGAAAGCCGCCTGATGGGCGCCTTTAACGTCAGCAACCTGCTGCTGGCGCTGGCCACGCTGCTGGCGCTGGGCTATCCGCTGGCCGATTTGCTGAAAACCGCAGCGCGTTTACAGCCAGTATGTGGCCGTATGGAAGTGTTCAGCGCGCCGGGTAAACCGGCCGTGGTGGTGGATTATGCCCATACCCCTGACGCGCTGGAAAAAGCGCTGCAGGCCGCGCGCCTGCACTGCAGCGGCAAGCTGTGGTGCGTTTTCGGCTGTGGCGGCGACCGTGATAAAGGCAAGCGTCCGCTGATGGGCGCTATCGCTGAAGAATTTGCCGACATCGTGGTGGTCACTGATGACAACCCGCGTACTGAAGAGCCGCGGGCGATTATCAACGATATTCTGGCCGGGATGCTCGATGCGGGTCATGCGAAGGTGATGGAAGGCCGCGCGGAAGCGGTCACTAACGCTGTGATGCAGGCGAAAGAGAACGACGTGGTGCTGGTGGCGGGTAAAGGCCATGAAGATTACCAGATCGTCGGCAATCGCCGTCTGGATTATTCCGACCGCGTGACCGTCGCGCGTCTGCTGGGAGCGGTAGCATGATTCGCTTTACGTTAAGCCAGCTCGCCGCGATCACCCATGGCGAACGGCAGGGTAGCGACATCGCTATCGACGAGGTGACCTCCGATACCCGTAAAGTGACGGCGGGCTGCCTGTTTGTGGCGCTGAAAGGCGAGCGTTTCGACGCTCATGATTTTGCCGAACAGGCGAAAGCCGCTGGCGCTGGCGCACTGCTGGTGAGTCGTCCGCTGGCCTGCGATCTCCCGCAGGTGATAGTGAAAGATACCCGCCAGGCTTTCGGTGAGTTAGCCGCTTGGGTGCGTCAGCAGGTACCGACCCGGGTCGTCGCCCTGACCGGCTCGTCAGGTAAAACCTCGGTCAAAGAGATGACCGCGGCGATTCTTAGCCAGTGCGGCAACACGCTGTATACCGCCGGCAACCTGAACAACGATATCGGCGTACCGATGACCCTGCTGCGTCTGACCAAAGAGCATCAGTACGCGGTGATCGAACTCGGCGCCAACCACCAGGGCGAAATCGCCTGGACCGTCAGCCTGACGCGTCCGGAAGCGGCGCTGGTCAACAACCTCGCTGCGGCGCACCTTGAAGGCTTCGGCTCGCTGGCAGGCGTGGCGAAGGCGAAGGGCGAAATCTATACCGGTCTGCCGGAAAATGGCATCGCTATTCTCAATGCCGACAATAACGACTGGCTGAACTGGCAGACGGTGATTGGCGATCGCAAAGTGTGGCGCTTCTCACCGAATGCGGCCAACAGCGACTTCACGGCGACCAACGTGCAGATCACCAGCCACGGTACCGAATTTACGCTGCAGACCCCAGCCGGCAACGTTGACGTACTGCTGCCGTTGCCGGGACGCCATAACATCGCTAACGCGCTGGCGGCGACCTCGCTGGCGATGGCGGTAGGCGCCGATCTGGCGGCGGTAAAAGCCGGTCTGGCGCAGTTGCAGGCCGTTCCGGGGCGTCTGTTCCCGATCCGGCTGACGGAGAGCCAGCTGCTGCTGGATGACTCCTACAACGCCAACGTTGGTTCGATGACCGCGGCGGTGCAGGTACTGTCAGAGATGCCCGGCTTCCGGGCGATGGTGGTCGGCGATATGGCGGAGCTTGGCGCGGAAAGCGCGGCCTGCCATCGCGAAGTCGGCGAGGCAGCGAAAGCGGCAGGGCTGGATTGCGTTCTCAGCGTCGGCACCTTGAGCGCGGATATCAGCCGCGCCAGCGGCGTGGGCAAACATTTTAATGATAAAGCCGCAGTAGTGGCTCGCCTGCGCGAGCTGCTGGCGGAGCACAAGATAATGACCATTTTAGTGAAGGGTTCACGTAGTGCCGCCATGGAAGAGGTAGTACGCGCATTACAGGAGACTGGGACATGTTAGTATGGCTGGCCGAACATTTGGTCAAATATTATTCCGGCTTTAACGTCTTTTCTTATCTGACGTTTCGCGCCATTGTCAGCCTGCTGACCGCGCTGTTCATCTCATTGTGGATGGGCCCGCGCATGATCGCCCGTCTGCAAAAACTCTCCTTCGGCCAGGTCGTACGTAACGACGGTCCGGAGTCCCACTTCAGCAAACGCGGCACGCCGACCATGGGGGGGATCATGATCCTCACTGCGATCACCGTCTCCGTTCTGCTGTGGGCTTACCCCTCCAACCCGTACGTCTGGTGCGTACTGACGGTATTAATCGGCTACGGGATCATCGGCTTTGTTGATGATTACCGTAAAGTCGTGCGCAAAGATACCAAAGGCCTGATCGCCCGCTGGAAATATTTCTGGATGTCGGTGATTGCGCTGGGCGTGGCGTTCGCGCTCTATCTGGCGGGGAAAGACACCCCGGCGACCGAGCTGGTAGTGCCATTCTTTAAAGATGTGATGCCGCAGCTGGGCCTGCTCTATATCCTGCTGGCTTACTTCGTTATCGTCGGTACCGGCAACGCCGTCAACCTGACCGACGGCCTCGACGGCCTGGCGATTATGCCGACCGTCTTCGTTGCGGCCGGCTTCGCGCTGGTGGCATGGGCCACCGGCAACATGAACTTCGCCAACTACCTGCACATTCCCTATCTGCGCCATGCCGGCGAGCTGGTGATCGTCTGTACGGCGATTGTCGGCGCGGGTCTGGGCTTTCTGTGGTTTAACACCTATCCGGCGCAGGTCTTTATGGGCGACGTCGGTTCGCTGGCGCTCGGCGGCGCGCTGGGCATTATCGCCGTGCTGCTGCGTCAGGAATTCCTGCTGGTGATTATGGGCGGCGTTTTCGTCGTGGAGACTCTGTCGGTGATCCTGCAGGTTGGCTCCTTTAAGCTGCGCGGTCAGCGCATCTTCCGTATGGCGCCGATTCACCATCACTATGAACTGAAGGGCTGGCCGGAGCCGCGCGTTATCGTGCGCTTCTGGATTATTTCGCTGATGCTGGTGCTGATTGGCCTGGCGACGCTGAAGGTACGTTAATCATGGCAGATTATCAGGGTAAAAAAGTCGTCATTATTGGGCTGGGTATGACCGGCCTGTCATGCGTGGACTTTTTCATGGCGCGCGGCGTGACGCCGCGTGTAATGGACACCCGCGTCGCGCCTCCGGGGCTGGATAAACTACCCGAATCGGTCGAGAGCCATATTGGCGGGCTCAATGATACCTGGCTGCTGGCGGCGGATCTGATTGTCGCCAGTCCCGGGATCGCGCTGGCCCATCCTTCCCTGAACGCGGCGGCCGATGCTGGCGTAGAAATCGTTGGCGATATCGAACTGTTCTGCCGCGAAGCGCAGGCGCCGATTATCGCCATTACCGGCTCTAACGGTAAAAGCACCGTCACTACCCTGGTGGGCGAGATGGCGAAAGCGGCCGGGGTTAACGTCGGCGTGGGTGGTAATATCGGCCTGCCGGCGCTGATGCTGCTGGACACCGATCGTGAGCTGTATGTGCTGGAGCTCTCCAGCTTCCAGCTGGAAACCACTTCCAGCCTGCAGGCTGTGGCGGCAACCATCCTCAACGTGACTGAGGATCATATGGACCGCTATCCGCTTGGGCTGCAGCAGTATCGTGCGGCGAAGCTGCGAATTTACGAGAATGCAAAAACCTGCGTGGTGAACGCGGACGATGCGCTCACGATGCCGGTACGCGGCGCGGACGATCGCTGCATCAGCTTTGGTGTCGATGTCGGTGACTACCACCTTAACCGCCAGCAGGGCGAAACCTGGCTGCGGGTCAAAGGTGAGAAAGTGCTCAACGTGAAAGAGATGTCCATCACCGGGCAGCATAACTACAGCAATGCGTTAGCGGCGCTGGCGCTGGCCGATGCCGCAGGCCTGCCTCGGGCCAGCAGCCTGAAGGCATTGACTACCTTCACCGGCCTGGCGCATCGCTTCCAGTTGGTGCTGGATCACAACGGCGTCCGCTGGATTAACGATTCAAAGGCGACCAACGTCGGCAGCACCGAGGCGGCGCTGAACGGCCTGCAGCTGGATGGCACGCTGTATCTGCTGCTGGGCGGCGACGGCAAGTCCGCTGATTTTACTCCGCTGAAGCGCTACCTTGGCGGCGATCGTATTCGCCTGTACTGCTTTGGTCGCGACGGTGCCGAACTCGCTGAGCTGCGTCCGGACGTGGCGGTACAAACTGAGACCATGGAACAGGCGATGCGTCAGATTGCTCCCCTGGTGAAAGCGGGCGATATGGTCCTCCTGTCGCCAGCCTGCGCCAGCCTGGATCAGTTTAAGAACTTTGAACAACGGGGCGATATTTTTGCCCGTCTGGCGAAGGAGTTAGGTTGATGCGTTTCTCTCTCCCACGCCTGAGAATGCCGCAGCTGAGCTTGCCTCGGTTGAGACTGCCGCGACTGCCGGGGATGTTTATCTTCGCCTGGCTGTTCGCCGCGCTGAAAGGCTGGGTGATGGGCTCGCGCCCGAAAGATAACGACAGTCTGGTGATGTATGACCGGATGCTGCTGTGGCTGACCTTCGGCCTGGCGGCGATCGGCTTTATCATGGTCACCTCGGCGTCAATGCCGGTGGGACAGCGCCTGGCGAGCGATCCTTTCCTTTTTGCCAAGCGTGATGGCCTGTACATCGTGCTGGCTTTTGTCCTTGCGCTGGTGACGCTGCGGTTACCGATGGACTTCTGGCAACGCCACAGTACCGCGATGCTGATTGCCTCAATTGTGATGCTGCTGATCGTACTGGTGGTGGGTAGCTCGGTAAACGGGGCATCGCGCTGGATCGCCCTTGGCCCGCTGCGTATTCAGCCGGCGGAGTTTACCAAGCTGTCGCTGTTCTGCTATATCGCCAACTATCTGGTGCGTAAAGCCGACGAAGTGCGTAACAACCTGCGCGGCTTCTTAAAACCGATGGGCGTGATTTTCGTGCTGGCGATCTTGCTGCTGGCGCAGCCTGACCTCGGTACGGTGGTGGTGCTGTTCGTCACCACGCTGGCGATGCTGTTCCTCGCCGGCGCGAAGCTGTGGCAGTTCATCGCCATTATCGGCATGGGTATCTCAGCGGTGGTCCTGTTGATCCTCGCCGAACCGTACCGTATTCGCCGCGTGACTTCCTTCTGGAACCCGTGGGAAGACCCCTTCGGCAGCGGCTACCAGCTGACCCAGTCGCTGATGGCCTTCGGCCGCGGCGAGATGTGGGGGCAGGGCCTCGGTAACTCGGTGCAAAAACTGGAGTATTTACCGGAGGCGCACACTGACTTTATCTTCGCCATTATCGGCGAAGAACTCGGTTATATCGGTGTGGTACTGGCGCTTTTAATGGTATTCTTCGTCGCTTTCCGCGCCATGTCGATTGGCCGTAAAGCGCTGGAGATCGACCATCGCTTCTCCGGCTTCCTCGCCTGTGCCATCGGTATCTGGTTTAGCTTCCAGGCGTTGGTTAACGTCGGTGCGGCGGCGGGAATGCTGCCGACCAAAGGTCTGACGCTGCCGCTGATCAGTTATGGTGGTTCCAGTCTGCTGATTATGTCGACAGCCATCATGTTGTTGTTGCGAATTGATTATGAAACGCGTCTGGAAAAAGCCCAGGCGTTTACGCGGGGTGTTCGATGAGCGGTCAGGAAAAGCGGTTGATGGTGATGGCGGGCGGAACCGGTGGGCATGTGTTCCCGGGGCTGGCGGTCGCGCACCATTTAATGGACCAGGGCTGGCAGGTTCGCTGGCTGGGTACCGCCGATCGTATGGAAGCGGATTTAGTGCCGAAAAACGGCATCGAGATTGATTTTATCCGTATCTCCGGCCTGCGTGGCAAAGGGATAAAAGCGCAACTGTTGGCGCCGGTGCGTATCTTCAACGCCTGGCGTCAGGCGCGAGCGATCATGAAGCGTTTCCAGCCGGATGTGGTGCTGGGCATGGGCGGCTATGTCTCCGGGCCTGGCGGTCTGGCGGCGTGGTCGCTGGGGATCCCGGTGGTCCTCCACGAGCAAAACGGTATTGCCGGCCTGACTAACAAGTGGCTGGCGAAGATTGCGAAGAAAGTGATGCAGGCGTTTCCCGGTGCGTTCCCGCATGCGGACGTGGTCGGGAACCCGGTGCGCACCGACGTACTGGCGCTGCCGCTGCCGGGTCAGCGTCTGGTGGGGCGTCATGGACCGATTCGCGTGCTGGTGGTCGGTGGCTCTCAGGGCGCGCGCGTCCTGAACCAGACCATGCCGCAGGTGGCGGCGAAGCTTGGCGATGCGGTGACCATCTGGCACCAGAGCGGTAAAGGCGGCCAGCAAACCGTGCAGCAGGCCTATGCCGCTGCGGGGCAACCGCAGCATAAAGTGACGGAATTTATTGATGACATGGCCGCGGCGTATGCCTGGGCAGATGTCGTGGTTTGCCGTTCCGGCGCGCTGACGGTCAGCGAAATCGCTGCCGCCGGTTTACCGGCGCTGTTTGTACCGTTCCAGCACAAAGATCGTCAGCAGTACTGGAATGCGCTGCCGCTGGAGAAAGCCGGCGCGGCGAAAATTCTCGAACAGCCTGAGTTCACGGTAGAGGCGGTTGCCTCTACCCTGGCGAGCTGGGATCGGGAAACGCTGTTGGATATGGCGGAACGAGCGCGTGGCGCTTCGATTCCGGACGCTACCGAGCGAGTAGCAGAAGAGGTCAGCGCCGTAGCTTTGGCGCGCTAATTGCGGTGATTTTCACCGCCCGAATGACAGAAGTTGATGGCGTAAAGAATGAATACACAAGATTTGGCAAAACTGCGTTCCATAGTGCCCGAGATGCGTCGCGTCCGGCACATTCACTTTGTCGGCATCGGCGGTGCCGGTATGGGCGGTATTGCCGAAGTGTTGGCTAATGAAGGTTACCAGATCAGCGGCTCCGACCTGGCGCCGAATCCGGTAACCCAACAGCTGTCGCAGCTTGGCGCCACTATTTATTTCAACCATCGCCCGGAAAACGTGCGTGATGCCAGCGTTGTGGTCGTTTCCAGCGCGATTTCTGCGGATAACCCGGAAATCGTTGCCGCGCACGAAGCGCGCATCCCGGTGATCCGCCGTGCGGAAATGCTGGCGGAGCTGATGCGCTTCCGCCACGGGATCGCGATTGCCGGAACTCACGGCAAAACCACTACCACCGCGATGGTGTCCAGTATTTACGCCGAAGCCGGGCTTGACCCGACCTTCGTCAACGGCGGGCTGGTGAAAGCGGCGGGCGTGCATGCCCGTCTCGGCCATAGCCGTTATCTGATTGCGGAAGCGGATGAGAGCGATGCGTCGTTCCTGCATCTGCAGCCGATGGTCGCGATTGTGACCAACATCGAAGCCGACCATATGGATACCTACCATGGCGACTTCGAGAATTTGAAGCAGACCTTTATTAACTTCCTGCACAACCTGCCGTTCTACGGACGCGCGGTGATGTGCGTGGACGATCCGGTGATCCGTGAACTGCTGCCGCGCGTCGGCCGGCAGATCACCACCTACGGTTTTAGCGACGACGCCGACGTTCGCGTTGAGGATTACCGTCAGCTTGGGGCGCAAGGTCATTTCCGCCTGGTGCGTCAGGATAAAGAGATCCTGCAGGTCACGCTCAATGCCCCGGGACGCCATAACGCATTGAACGCGGCGGCGGCGGTGGCCGTAGCGACGGAAGAGGGGATTGACGACCAGGCGATCCTGCGCGCGCTGGAAAGTTTCCAGGGAACCGGACGCCGCTTTGATTTTCTTGGCGAGTTTCCGCTGGCGGAAGTCAACGGCAAGCCGGGCAGTGCGATGCTTATTGATGACTACGGACATCACCCGACGGAAGTGGACGCCACCATCAAAGCCGCGCGCGCTGGCTGGCCGGATAAAAATCTGGTGATGCTGTTCCAGCCGCACCGTTATACCCGTACCCGCGATCTGTATGACGATTTCGCCAACGTGCTGACCCAGGTCGATGCGCTGCTGATGCTGGATGTGTATCCGGCGGGTGAAGCGCCGATCCCGGGCGCCGATAGCCGCTCACTGTGCCGTACCATTCGCGGTCGCGGTAAAGTTGACCCGATCCTGGTCTCTGACCCGGCCCAGGCCGCGGAGATGCTGGCGTCGGTGCTGACCGGTAACGATTTAGTGCTGGTGCAGGGCGCGGGCAATATCGGAAAAATTGCCCGTCACCTGGCTGAAATCAAACTGGCTCCGCAAAAAACGGAGGAAGAGCGCCATGGCTGATAAAATCGCGGTGCTTTTCGGTGGAACCTCCGCTGAACGTGAAGTGTCGCTGAATTCAGGCGCCGCGGTGCTGGCCGGGCTGCGCGAAGGCGGAGTGGATGCTCATCCGATCGACCCGCGCGACGTCGATATTACCCAGTTAAAAAATCTGGGCTTTAAGAAAGCGTTTATTGCCCTACATGGCCGCGGCGGGGAAGATGGCACGCTGCAGGGGCTGCTGGATCTGATCCAGTTGCCTTATACCGGCAGCGGGGTGATGGCCTCCGCGCTGTCGATGGATAAACTGCGCAGCAAATGGCTGTGGCAGGGGGCGGGATTACCGGTCGCGCCGTGGGTCGCGCTGACCCGCGCACAGTTTACTGCAGGACTTTCTGCTGCTGTTGAACAACAGATTGCGGCGCTGGGCCTGCCGGTCATCATCAAGCCGAGCCGTGAAGGCTCCAGCGTCGGGATGTCGAAAGTCAGCGAAAGCTGCGATTTACCGAGTGCATTGGCGCTGGCTTTTCAGCATGATGATGAAGTTTTGGTCGAAAAATGGCTTAGTGGGCCGGAATTTACCGTCGCCATCGTCGGTGAAGAAATTTTACCGTCAATACGTATCCAGGCCGCGGGAACCTTCTATGATTATGAGGCGAAGTATCTGTCTGATGAGACGCAATATTTCTGCCCTGGATTTGAAGATCCCGCGCGTGAGTCAGACATCCAGAGCCTGGTGCTTAAAGCCTGGAATGTTCTGGGGTGTAAAGGCTGGGGCCGTATTGACGTGATGCTGGACAGCGATGGCCAGTTTTATCTGCTGGAAGCAAATACTTCCCCGGGCATGACCAGCCATAGCCTTGTACCGATGGCGGCGCGTCAGGCAGGAATGAGCTTCTCCCAGCTTGTTGTACGAATTCTGGACCTGGCGGGGTGATATGTCGCAGGCTGCGCTGAATACGCGGAACCATGAAGAGGACGTTTCTTCTTCGCGTCGGAGTAATGGAACGCGGCTGGCAGGGATCGTTTTCCTGCTGGCGGTGCTGTTTACCGTGCTGGTCAGCGGGTGGATGGTTCTTGGCTGGATGGAAGATGCGCAGCGCTTGCCGCTGTCGAAGATGGTGGTGACCGGCGAGCGTCACTATACGCGCAATGATGACATCCGCCAGGCGATTCTGGCGTTGGGTTCACCAGGTACTTTTATGACTCAGGATGTGAACATCATTCAGAGTCAAATTGAACGCTTGCCGTGGATTAAGCAGGCGAGCGTCCGTAAGCAGTGGCCCGATGAATTGAAGATTCATCTGGTTGAATATGTGCCGATTGCGCGCTGGAATGATCAACATATGGTGGATGCAGAAGGAAATGCCTTCAGCGTACCGGCGGATCGCACCAGTAAACAGAATTTACCGATGTTATACGGCCCGGAAGGCAGTGAGAACGAAGTGCTGCAAGGGTATCGTGACATGGGGCAGGTGCTGGCAAAGGATAAATTCACGTTGAAAGTGGCGGCGATGACCGCCCGTCGCTCCTGGCAGTTGACGCTTAATAATGACATTAAGCTCAACCTTGGCCGTGGCGATACCATGAAACGGCTTCAGCGCTTTATGGAACTCTACCCGGTTCTTCAGCAGCAGGCGCAGACCGACGGCAAACGGATTAGCTACGTTGATTTGCGTTATGACTCGGGTGCGGCAGTGGGCTGGGTACCTGCTCCCGCAGAGGAAACTAATCAACAACAGAATCAGGCACAGGCAGAACAACAATGATCAAGGCGACGGACAGAAAACTGGTAGTTGGACTGGAGATTGGCACCGCTAAGGTGGCCGCTTTAGTAGGGGAAGTTCTGCCCGACGGCATGATTAATATCATCGGCGTGGGCAGTTGCCCATCACGTGGTATGGATAAAGGCGGTGTGAACGACCTCGAGTCGGTGGTGAAATGCGTACAGCGCGCCATCGACCAGGCCGAACTGATGGCGGATTGCCAGATTTCATCAGTTTATTTGGCACTTTCGGGTAAACATATAAGCTGTCAGAATGAAATCGGGATGGTACCGATTTCGGAAGAAGAAGTGACGCTGGATGACGTTGAGAACGTGGTCCACACCGCGAAGTCGGTTCGCGTCCGCGATGAACATCGCGTCCTGCACGTCATTCCGCAGGAATATGCCATCGACTACCAGGAAGGGATTAAAAATCCGGTAGGGCTGTCTGGTGTGCGTATGCAGGCGAAGGTGCATCTGATTACCTGCCATAACGATATGGCGAAAAACATTGTTAAAGCGGTGGAACGTTGCGGTCTGAAAGTTGACCAACTTATTTTCGCCGGGTTAGCGGCCAGTTATTCGGTATTAACAGAAGACGAACGTGAGCTGGGCGTCTGCGTCGTGGACATCGGTGGTGGTACAATGGATATCGCCGTCTATACCGGCGGCGCGCTGCGTCATACCAAAGTGATCCCGTATGCCGGGAACGTGGTGACCAGCGATATCGCCTATGCCTTTGGTACGCCGCCGAGCGATGCCGAAGCAATTAAGGTTCGTCACGGTTGCGCATTAGGTTCCATCGTCGGTAAAGACGAAAACGTCGAAGTCCCGAGCGTAGGCGGACGTCCGCCGCGCAGCCTGCAGCGTCAGACGCTGGCAGAGGTGATTGAACCGCGCTATACCGAGCTGCTTAATCTGGTCAACGAAGAGATCCTGCAGCTGCAGGAACAGCTCCGCCAGCAGGGTGTCAAACATCATCTGGCGGCAGGGATTGTGTTAACCGGCGGCGCGGCGCAAATTGAAGGCCTGGCGGCCTGTGCGCAGCGGGTTTTCCATACCCAGGTGCGTATTGGCGCGCCGCTGAACATCACCGGTTTAACGGATTACGCCCAGGAGCCGTATTATTCGACGGCGGTTGGGCTGCTGCACTACGGCAAAGAGTCACATTTGAGTGGTGAAGCGGAAGTCGAAAAACGCGTGACGGCGTCAGTGGGCTCGTGGATTAAACGACTCAACAGCTGGCTGCGAAAAGAGTTTTAATTTTTTAAGAGAACGCAGACAATTAGCGTTCTCAGGCGACAGGCACAAGACGGAGAGAAACTATGTTTGAACCTATGGAACTGACCAACGACGCGGTGATTAAAGTCATCGGCGTCGGTGGCGGCGGCGGTAACGCCGTTGAACACATGGTGCGCGAGCGCATTGAGGGTGTTGAATTCTTCGCGGTGAACACCGATGCGCAGGCGCTGCGTAAAACGGCTGTTGGCCAGACTATCCAGATCGGTAGCGGTATTACCAAAGGTCTGGGCGCTGGCGCGAACCCGGAAGTCGGCCGTAATGCGGCGGACGAAGACCGCGAAGCGCTGCGTGCGGCCCTTGATGGCGCAGACATGGTGTTTATCGCGGCTGGCATGGGCGGCGGTACCGGTACCGGTGCGGCGCCAGTGGTTGCGGAAGTGGCGAAGGATCTGGGTATCCTCACCGTTGCGGTGGTCACGAAGCCGTTTAATTTTGAAGGCAAGAAGCGCATGGCGTTTGCTGAGCAGGGGATCACCGAGCTGTCCAAGCACGTTGACTCACTGATCACCATCCCGAACGACAAGCTGCTGAAAGTACTCGGCCGTGGTATTTCTCTGCTCGACGCGTTCGGCGCGGCAAACGATGTACTGAAAGGCGCGGTGCAGGGTATCGCCGAACTGATTACGCGTCCGGGCCTGATGAACGTCGACTTCGCGGACGTCCGTACCGTGATGTCAGAAATGGGCTACGCGATGATGGGCTCCGGCGTGGCGAGTGGTGAAGACCGTGCGGAAGAAGCGGCTGAAATGGCTATCTCTTCTCCGCTGCTGGAAGATATCGACCTGTCCGGCGCGCGCGGCGTACTGGTTAACATCACTGCGGGCTTCGACCTGCGTCTGGATGAGTTCGAAACCGTGGGTAACACCATCCGTGCCTTTGCGTCGGATAACGCGACCGTGGTTATCGGTACCTCTCTGGACCCGGATATGAACGACGAGCTGCGCGTGACCGTGGTGGCGACCGGTATCGGCATGGACAAGCGTCCGGAAATTACCCTGGTGACCAACAAACAGGTTCAGCAGCCGGTGATGGATCGCTACCAGCAGCACGGCATGTCGCCGCTGACGCAAGAGCAGAAGCCGGCAGCAAAAGTGGTGAACGACAATACGCCGCAAACCGCGAAAGAGCCGGATTATCTGGATATCCCAGCCTTCCTGCGTAAGCAAGCCGATTAAGAATCGACTGGAAGTTGGGCATCTGCGCTCTTTGTGCTAAACTGGCCTCCCGATAGTGGTGTACACTTCGGTTGGATAGGTAAATTGGCGAGATTATACGATGATCAAACAAAGGACTCTTAAACGTATCGTTCAGGCGACTGGTGTCGGTTTGCATACCGGCAAGAAAGTCACACTGACGTTACGCCCTGCGCCGGCAAATACCGGGGTCATCTATCGTCGCACCGACTTGAATCCACCGGTAGATTTTCCGGCTGATGCCAAATCTGTGCGTGATACCATGCTCTGTACTTGCCTGGTTAATGAGCATGACGTGCGGATTTCTACGGTTGAACACCTGAACGCCGCATTGGCTGGCCTGGGTATCGACAACATTATTGTTGAAGTCGATGCACCGGAAATCCCGATTATGGACGGTAGTGCGGCTCCGTTCGTTTATCTGTTGCTGGACGCCGGCATCGATGAACTGAACTGCGCCAAGAAATTTGTCCGTATCAAAGAGACTGTTCGCGTCGAAGATGGCGACAAATGGGCTGAATTCAAACCGTACAATGGTTTTTCGCTGGATTTCACCATCGATTTTAACCATCCGGCGATTGATGCCAGCACCCAGCGCTATACGCTGAACTTCTCGGCCGATGCGTTCATGCGTCAGATTAGCCGTGCGCGTACCTTCGGTTTCATGCGCGATATCGAATATCTGCAGTCCCGCGGCCTGTGCCTGGGCGGCAGCTTCGATTGTGCCATCGTTGTTGACGATTATCGCGTACTGAACGAAGACGGTCTGCGCTTTGAAGACGAATTTGTTCGCCACAAAATGCTGGATGCGATCGGTGACCTGTTTATGTGTGGTCACAACATTATCGGCGCATTCACGGCGTACAAATCGGGTCACGCGTTGAATAACAAACTGCTGCAGGCGGTCCTGGCAAAACAGGAAGCCTGGGAGTATGTGACCTTCGAAGACGACGCAAAACTGCCTATGGCGTTCCGCGCACCGTCGATGGTTCTGGCGTAAGCCTGACCATTCAGTAAATTCGACTGGTAACCTGGTACTCTCTCCGACCAGGGAACCAGTCGTTTTTCTTTTATAACCCCTTCCAGTTATTTTTCGCAGTGATTGCCGGGCAATAATTAGCGTGCGTTCGCTGTTTTATTAAGCGTTTTCCCCGGGCAATCGCCTTCATTCATGCTGCCTCAGCGCGGTAATAATGTTAGTATTTGAGCGCAAAACTATTTCTCCGGGTTGCTTTACCCCGTGGATGTCAGGGTGTCCTGCAAAAAACGCTAATTAAGAGGCAGCCTGAACGATAACGGGTATACCAACGAAAGGTAATAAAAGTGAGTGGATTGCTGACGCGCTGGCGACAGTTTGGCAGACGGTATTTTTGGCCGCATCTCCTGTTGGGGATGGTCGCGGCCAGCTTTGGCCTGCCCGCGCTTAGCAACAGCCATGAAACCGCGACGCCGGCGAAGGCGACGGCCAGCAACCACAATCCGAGCAAAGTCAATTTCTCCCAGCTGGCGCTGCTGGAGAGCAATCGTCGGCCAAACTTTACCGTCGACTACTGGCATCAGCACGCCATTCGCACCGTCATTCGTCATCTCTCCTTCGCGATGGCGCCGCAGGCATTGCCGGTGGCGGAAGAGTCGTCCCCGCTGCAGGCCCAGCATCTGGCGCTGCTCGATACGCTCAGCGCGCTGCTGACCCAGGACAGTACGCCGCCGGTGGTGATCCGCCAGGTGGCTTACATCCCTTCCTCATATTCTGCGTTCCGCGTGAGTGCCTGGATTAGCCAGGTGGCGGGGATCCGCGCAGGGCCTCAACGTCTCAGCTGAAAATAACCACGGACCATCCTATTTTTTGTGACTCCGCACCGCGGGGCGTTTGAGATTTTATTATGCTTATTAAAATGTTAACCAAGGTTTTCGGCAGCCGTAACGACCGTACGCTGCGTCGTATGCGCAAAGTTGTCAATATCATCAACGGTATGGAACCGGCGATGGAAAAACTTTCTGATGACGAGCTGAAAGCGAAAACTGCTGAATTCCGCGCGCGCCTGGAAAAAGGCGAAGTGCTGGAAAACCTGATCCCGGAAGCCTTTGCCGTCGTTCGTGAAGCCAGTAAGCGCGTGTTCGGCATGCGCCACTTCGACGTCCAGCTGCTGGGCGGTATGGTGCTTAACGATCGCTGTATCGCCGAGATGCGTACCGGTGAAGGTAAAACCCTGACTGCGACCCTGCCAGCGTATCTCAACGCGTTGACCGGTAAAGGCGTTCACGTGGTCACCGTCAACGACTACCTGGCGCAGCGTGACGCCGAAAACAACCGTCCGCTGTTCGAATTCCTTGGCATGAGCGTGGGCATCAATATGTCCGGTCTGCCAGCGCCGGCGAAGCGTGAAGCCTACGCTGCCGATATTACCTACGGCACCAACAACGAATACGGCTTCGACTACCTGCGCGACAACATGGCCTTCAGCCCGGAAGAGCGCGTTCAACGTAAACTGCACTATGCGCTGGTGGATGAGGTGGACTCCATCCTGATCGACGAAGCGCGTACCCCGCTGATCATCTCCGGCCCGGCGGAAGACAGCTCTGAAATGTACCGCAAGGTAAACAAAATCATCCCGCACCTGAACCGTCAGGAAAAAGAGGATTCGGATACCTTCACCGGTGAAGGCCACTTCTCCGTTGATGAGAAAGCCCGCCAGGTTAACCTGACCGAACGCGGTCTGGTACTGATCGAAGAGCTGCTGGTGCAGGAAGGCATTATGGAAGAAGGTGAGTCGCTGTACTCCCCGACCAACATCATGCTGATGCACCACGTGACCGCCGCGCTGCGTGCCCATGCGTTGTTCACCCGCGACGTTGACTACATCGTTAAAGATGGCGAAGTTATCATCGTCGATGAGCACACTGGCCGTACGATGCAAGGCCGCCGCTGGTCCGATGGTCTGCACCAGGCGGTTGAAGCCAAAGAAGGCGTGGAGATCCAGAACGAGAACCAGACGCTGGCCTCTATCACCTTCCAGAACTACTTCCGCCTGTACGAGAAACTGGCGGGGATGACCGGTACAGCGGATACCGAAGCCTTCGAATTCAGCTCTATCTATAAGCTGGATACCGTTGTCGTGCCGACCAACCGTCCGATGATCCGTAAGGACATGGCGGATCTGGTCTATATGACCGAAGCGGAAAAAATTCAGGCGATAATCGAAGATATTAAAGATCGTACCGCTGCCGGTCAGCCGGTGCTGGTCGGTACTATCTCGATCGAAAAATCAGAAGTGGTTTCGCGCGAGCTGACCAAAGCCGGCATTAAGCACAACGTCCTGAACGCCAAGTTCCACGCCAGCGAAGCGGATATCGTCGCCCAGGCGGGTTATCCTGCCGCGGTGACCATTGCCACCAACATGGCGGGTCGTGGTACCGATATTATGCTCGGCGGTAGCTGGCAGGCGGAAGTCGCCGCGCTGGAAAATCCGACGCCGGAACAGATTGAAAAAATCAAAGCGGACTGGCAGGTGCGCCATGATGCGGTTCTGGCCGCAGGCGGTCTGCACATCATCGGTACCGAGCGCCATGAATCACGCCGTATCGATAACCAGCTGCGTGGCCGTGCGGGTCGTCAGGGTGATGCCGGTTCTTCCCGCTTCTACCTGTCGATGGAAGATGCCCTGATGCGTATCTTCGCCTCCGATCGTGTGTCCGGCATGATGCGCAAACTGGGGATGAAACCGGGTGAAGCCATCGAGCACCCATGGGTGACTAAGGCTATCGCCAACGCCCAGCGTAAAGTGGAAAGCCGTAACTTTGATATTCGTAAGCAGTTGCTGGAATATGATGATGTGGCCAACGACCAGCGCCGCGCGATCTACACTCAGCGTAACGAACTGCTGGACGTGTCTGATGTCAGCGAAACCATCAACAGCATCCGCGAAGATGTCTTTAAAGCGACTATCGATGCGCATATTCCGCCGCAGTCACTGGAAGAGATGTGGGATATTGAAGGCCTGCAGGAGCGTCTGAAAAACGACTTCGACCTCGATCTGCCGATCAAAGAGTGGCTGGATAAAGAGCCGGAGCTGCATGAAGAGACCCTGCGTGAACGTATTCTGCAGAGCGCGGTAGAAACCTACCAGCGTAAAGAAGAAGTGGTCGGCGCCGAGATGATGCGCCACTTCGAGAAAGGTGTGATGCTGCAGACCCTGGACTCCCTGTGGAAAGAGCATCTGGCGGCGATGGACTACCTGCGCCAGGGTATCCATCTGCGCGGCTATGCGCAGAAAGATCCGAAGCAGGAGTACAAGCGCGAATCGTTCTCTATGTTTGCTGCGATGCTGGAGTCACTGAAGTATGAAGTGATCAGCACCCTGAGCAAAGTTCAGGTGCGGATGCCGGAAGAAGTTGAAGCGATGGAGCAGCAGCGTCGTGAAGAGGCCGAGCGCCTGGCGCAGATGCAGCAGCTCAGTCATCAGAGCGATGATGAGGCCGCAGCCGAGGATCTGGCGGCACAAACCGGCGAGCGTAAAGTGGGGCGTAACGATCCCTGTCCGTGCGGTTCTGGTAAAAAATACAAACAGTGCCACGGCCGTCTGAGCTAAGGTCTGATAAAAAAACAAAGGCGCAGAGTTCTGCGCCTTTTTTATGGAGCTGATTCAATGAAAAAACTGCAAATCGCCGTCGGGATAATTCGCAATCCGCAAGGCGAAATCTTTATTACCCAGCGCGCCGCCGATGCCCATATGGCGAATAAGCTGGAGTTCCCGGGGGGGAAGATTGAATCTGATGAGACGCCGGAGCAGGCACTGATTCGCGAGCTGCAGGAAGAGGTTGGGATTACGGTAAGGTCTGCAACGCTATTTGATAAGCTGGAATATCAGTTCCCCGACCGCCATATTACGCTGTGGTTTTTCCTCGTGGAAAGTTGGCAAGGTGAGCCATGGGGGAAAGAGGGGCAGCCGGGGCGGTGGATGGCGGGACAAACACTGGATCCAGAGGCGTTCCCCCCGGCGAATGAACCGGTTATCAACAAACTTATCGGCCTGGGCTGAGCGTCAGGCTACAACGCTAACCCGATAATTATCGGGTTAGCGTGCCGGTAAATCAGGGCTGCTGCTCGCTCCAGTCATCGCTGTCGGAGAGATCGCCCGCACTGGGGATGCGTTTCTCTTCTGCGGCCCATTCTCCCAGATCGATCAGCTGACAGCGCTTGCTGCAGAATGGACGAAAGGGACTCTGCTCGCCCCACACCACGTTTTTGCCGCAGGTCGGGCAGTTGACGATGGTCTCTTCAGACATGTTATCTCCTTAGCAGCAGGCCAGTTCAAAATCAAAGCGCTCCGGCACGATCCCATACTCACTGTCCAGCGGCAGGAAACGGATAGCGAAACGGCTCTTATGGCCGGAGATCTGCGGATACAGCTGGTGAGCCAGATCGAGACGCAGGCGTAGCAGGTCAGCATCATCGCCATTATCCTGGTAAAAACCATTGAGGCTGGTCTGTTTACGAAACGGCGCAGAGTTACGGATCAGGTCGAGGATCAGGTTCAGGGACTGTACCAGCGGATCGAGGCTGGTAAGCCAGCTGGCCACCTGCTCGTCTCGATGCGCCTGTGGCATATGGAGCCAGATATGCAGGGTCGGTAAATCGAAGCTGCAGCAGCCACCTGGAATACTCAGGCGCTGACGCACCAGCGCAATCAGGCGATCTTCCCGCAGAAACTGACCAATACGCGGCGCGGCCATCAGGGTGCTGGAGGACTGTTTCAGTTGCTGGCGCAGCTCGTTAATACGCTCCTGATCGACGCCCGGCACTTCTGCCCAGGACTGGAGCTTGCGCTGCTGGCGCTCCAGTTCTTTAACCAGGTCGGTACGCACCTCGCCACGCTCCAGCACATCCAGGAGATCGCCGGCGTTACGGAAAAAATGGAGCGCATCGGCATGAGTGGCAATCATCGGATGGAAAGCCATCTGCTGGATCAGAAATTCGATGCGCAGCCAGGTACGCATTTTCTCATTAAGAGGATGTTCAAACAGAACGGGGGTATGCATTACGAGTTTTCCTGTGAGGCGGCCTGCGATGCCAGCGTTAAATACTTTTCGTGCAGGCGGGCAACATCCGATGCCACTGCATCCGGCGTGCCAGTGTTTTCAATAACATCGTCCGCGACGGCCAGGCGCTGCTCGCGCGTGGCCTGAGCGGCAAGAATATGTTCAGCATGTTCGCGGCTGACCTTGTCACGCAGCATGGTGCGTTCGATCTGCGTTTCTTTTGGCACATCGACGACCAGTACGCGATCGGCCTGGCCGGACAGGCGGTTTTCGACCAGCAAAGGTACGACCCAGAGGAGATAAGGGGAGGTAGCAGCCTGCATCTGGCGGCGCGTTTCCTGCTGGATCAGCGGATGTAACAGCGCGTTAAGCCAGGCTTTATCCTCCACGTGAGCAAAAATTTTTTCCCGCAACAGGCGGCGGTTCAGCGTGCCGTCGGGGGCAATCATCTGCGACCCAAAGTGGCTGGCGATGGCCTGGAGCGCTGGGGTGCCAGGTTCGACCACCTGGCGGGCGATAACATCGGCATCAACAACGTTAACCCCGAGCTGCGCGAAGGTGTCGGCGACAGTGCTTTTACCGCTGCCGATCCCACCTGTTAACGCGACTGTGTACCCCATATCTTCTGACCCTGAAACGGATTGCTCGTATTTTTGCATTCAGACAGCGATGACTGGCCGCACGTCGGAGAGGTGATAGTGATCATATCGTGATAGTCACGTGTCAACCGGGATCGCCGCCCACTATTCTGTTTCTTTTAATCAAGCAAATCAAATGGTTAAAAATAATACGCTGGCGGGGAAAGGCATAAGTGCTTTTTTCTCCATTCACCAGGTAAATTTATACGATTGTAGCGTAAAAAAAGTGAAAATCGCAGTCTTGCGCAGGCCTGATTCGTGCGTATGATAACGTCACTGGAGTTGTGCTCTCACAATAATGCAATTAACCCCAGGAATTCGCACATGCGTATTGAAGAAGATCTGAAGCTTGGTTTCAAAGACGTTCTTATCCGCCCGAAACGCTCTACTCTCAAAAGCCGTTCTGATGTTGAGCTGGAACGTGAATTCACTTTTAAACATTCAGGCCAGACCTGGTCCGGTGTGCCAATTATTGCGGCCAACATGGATACCGTCGGCACCTTCAGTATGGCGAAAGCGCTGGCCACTTTTTGTATTCTGACTGCGGTACACAAGCACTACACCGTTGAGGAATGGCAGGCGTTTGTACAGGGCGCATCCGCAGACGTCCTCAAGCATGTGATGGTTTCCACCGGCACTTCCGATGCCGATTTCGAAAAGACCCAACAGATCCTCTCTCAGAATCCGCAGCTGAACTTTGTGTGCATCGATGTGGCTAACGGCTACTCTGAGCACTTTGTGCAGTTTGTGGCGAAAGCCCGTGAAGCCTGGCCGCAGAAAACCATTATCGCCGGGAACGTGGTCACCGGTGAAATGTGCGAAGAGCTGATCCTCTCCGGCGCCGATATTGTGAAAGTCGGGATTGGCCCAGGTTCCGTCTGCACTACCCGCGTCAAAACTGGCGTCGGCTATCCGCAGCTCTCCGCCGTGATCGAGTGCGCTGATGCGGCACATGGCCTGGGCGGCCAGATCATTAGCGACGGCGGATGCACCATGCCGGGCGATGTGGCGAAAGCTTTCGGCGGCGGCGCCGATTTCGTGATGCTCGGCGGCATGCTGGCGGGCCATGAAGAGAGCGGCGGAACTATCGTTGAAGAGAACGGGGAAAAATTCATGCTGTTCTATGGCATGAGCTCCGAGTCGGCAATGACGCGCCATGTGGGCGGTGTCGCGAAATACCGCGCGGCGGAAGGGAAAACCGTTAAGCTGCCGCTGCGTGGCCCGGTGGACAATACTGCTCGCGATATCCTTGGCGGCCTGCGTTCAGCCTGCACCTATGTTGGCGCTTCGCGTCTGAAAGAGCTGACCAAACGGACGACCTTTATCCGCGTTCAGGAACAAGAGAACCGGATATTCAATAGCCTGTAATCGGCTTCGCTGGCGCCTGTGCTGCGCCAGCGTTTCTCACCCTCCCGCCCCACCAATGGCATCGCCCAGATGAAAAACGGGCAAATACATCGCCACCACCAGGATGCCGACCAGTGAGCCGGTTATCACCAGCATGAGGGGTTCGAGATGCGCAGCCAGACTGTCGGCTCGCTGATGCGTTTGCTCTCGATGATGGCGCGCCAGATTTTCCAGCATCTGATCCAGCGCCCCCGCGCTTTCACCCGTACGGATGAGCTGCAGGCACAGCGGAGTAAAACCGCCGCACCGGCTTAACGCCTGCCAAATCGGTTCCCCCTGGGCTATCAGCGCACGGGCTTGCGCCAGGCGCTGGCGCCAGAGCGGGCACGACAGGGTTGCTTCCACACTTTGCAGCCCCTGCAGAAAGCTAATACCGGCGCTTTGGGTTAACGCCAGGACGGTAAAGATCTGGCTCAGCTGTTGGCCGCCGATCAGGGGGCCGATGAGAGGGAGCGCGTTCAGCAGCCGCTGGCGACGCAGCAACCAGTCGCTACGCCGCCGGACCAGCTGGTTGAGCAGCAGCGGGCTCAGGAAAAGGGCCAGCAGTAGCGGCCAGCCGCGACTGAGCATGTCGCCTGCCGCAACGACCATCCTCGTCAACAGCGGCAGCGGCGTACTGAACGTCTGGTAGATGGCGGTGAACTCGGGCAGGACAAAATAGAGCATTCCCAGCACCACCAGCAGCGCCAGGGCGAGCACAATCAGCGGGTAACGCAGCGCTTTTTTGACCTTGCCGGCGAGCCTCTGCTGCTCCTGCTGTTGGTTGGCCAGCTGCAGGCAGCAGATATCAAGCTTGCCTGTCAGTTCGCCGGTGCTAATCATCGCCAGATAAAGTGGCGGAAAGGCTTGCGGCCACTGCGCCAGCGCGGTAGAGAAAGCTACACCCTGAGCCAGCTCGCGGCCCAGGGCCTCAAGCAGGGCTTGCCATTGCGGGTGTGGTTGCTGCTGCGCCAGTAGCGATAAACCGTCCGCCAGCGGCAGGCCGGCCTGCAGCAAGGTGGCGAGCTGACGGATCGTTTCGCTGCTGTAGCGAGGGTGCCAGAGGCTCAACTTCACTGCACAGCGGCGCACGGCCAGCGGCATGACGTGCTGCTGCTGCAGGTGATGCAGCACCTCCAGACGACTGGTTTGCCATAGCATCCCCTGGCCAGGAGCGCCGTGCGCATCGATACCGCGCCAGCGCCAGAGACGTTTAGTCGCCATGGGGGATCCCCAGCACCCGCACCACCTCTTCAAGGCTGGTCAGCCCTTGTTCGATAGCCTGACAGCCGCTTTCAAAAAGCGTCATCATCCCCGCGGCTCGCGCCAGAGATTCAATCTCAATGGCATTCAGCCCCTGGACTATTCCCTGGCGTAACCCGGGGGTGACAGGCATGACCTCAAATAGCGCCAGCCTGCCGTGATACCCGTGATAACAGTGTTCGCAGCCAGCCGCCTGCCAGCGCGGCAGCGGGCGCGGCCACAGGCTGTGCGGCAGGTCGGCGGCGCTACCGACATTGCGCCGACAGTGGGGGCACAGCTTGCGGACCAGGCGCTGGGCGATAACCAGCGAGAGCGCTGAAGATATCATCCAACGGGCAATGCCCATTTGCTGCAGGCGAGTAAGGGTTTCGCTGGTGGAGTTGGTGTGCAGGGTGGAAAGCACCAGGTGGCCGGTCTGAGCGGCTTTGAGCGCGATTTCAGCGGTCTCGGCATCGCGGATCTCGCCCACCATGACAATATCCGGATCCTGGCGTAACAGGGCACGAAGTACGCTGTGAAAGGTGAGTCCGGAACGCGGATTAATTTGCGTCTGATTCATCCCGGCGATGGGGATCTCCAGCGGATCCTCAACGCTACAGATGTTCACTTGCTCCCGGTTTCTGGCCTGGAGGGCGCTGTAGAGGGTCACCGTTTTACCGCTTCCGGTCGGGCCGGTGACCAGCAGTAGACCCTGCGGCTGATTCAGCGCCTGGCGAAAGGCCGCCAGCTGGGAAGAGGAGAGCCCGAGGGCCTCCAGATCCAGGGCCTGGTCAACCTGATGCAGAAGACGCAGGACAATTTTTTCGCCATAGCGGCAGGGCAGAGTGGCGATGCGAAAGGAGAGCGGTCGTCCGCCGAGGTTCAGCGCGAACTGACCATCCTGTGGTAAACGATGCTCGGCGATATCCAGACTGGCCATCACCTTGAGTCGCGCGATAACCGGTGCGGCCAGCTCGGGGGCCAGCAACGGCAGGGCGTGAAGGACGCCATCGACCCGCAGGCGGATGCGTAAATGCGTTTCCGTGGGTTCGATATGAATATCGGACGCCCGCTGACGCAGAGCCTGTTCGAGGATCTGGTTGACCCGTTCGGCGATATTCTCTGGCCCCGCGTTTTGCGCCAGTTGCGCCTGCTTTTCCTGGGCCTGCAGACGCTTGTCCATCTGTTCCTGGTTCCAGCATTCAATATCGATTCGCTTTTGCGTCGCGAAGCGCAGCGCCTCCATCAGTTCCGCCGGTGGGGTATCGACCACCGCAATGGCTATTGTCTGCTCGTCGCTATGCAGCAGCATGGCGTGATAGCGGCGGCAGAGAGGGATCAGTTGTTCTGTTTTCATGTGTTTTCCCTTACTTCACCCGGAAGACGTCTTCGCAGGCCTGCTGAAGGGCGCTGTTGCCGGTGATGGTGCAGACGCGCTGCCAGCCAGTGACGCCCTCGGCGTTATCCCAGGTCGGCGTCAGAGTGACGCCCAGTCCGTTCAGGCTTTCCTGGCCGGTGAGGGTGACGACCCCTTTGGCCACGCTCATGGCGGAGAGGTAGCGCGTGGTTGTCGGCGAGGGAATGCCGTTGCTGCCGCCGTCACATACCGTCAGGCCGCCATGATCGAGCGCGCAAAGTTCGATGGCCGTCCGATAGGGGACAAAGGTCTGCAGCAGGTCGGTGAGGGCGGCTTTACGCAGGTAGTTCTGGTAGGCCGGGATGCCAATGGCGCTGAGAATAGCGATGATCCCAATGACCACCATCAGTTCAATCAGGGTGAAACCACGTTGTTTATCCATAAGTTGCTCCTTGTTGTGACAGGAGCACTGTGACGGGATTCGGGATACCAGGCGAGGAGGCGAAAACGATCCGGGAAACCAGATTCCAGGGTTTTTACTTTGATTACATGGTGGGCATGAACGGCTGCGAGTCGGCTCGCAAATTCAGGCCCTCACGCCCGGAGGCGTGAAGGCCAATTGCTTAGCGAAAACGCATCGACAGGTCGAGCGCCTGCACATGTTTGGTCAGGGCACCGACAGAGATATAGTCGACGCCGGTGTCGGCAAATTCGCGGATGGTGTCAAAGGTGACGTTACCGGAGACCTCCAGCGACGCCTGGCCTGCGGTGATTTTCACCGCCTCGCGCATCAGATCGATGGTGAAGTTATCGAGCATAATGATATCGGCCCCGGCTTTTAACGCCTGCTCCAGCTCATCCAGGGTTTCCACTTCCACTTCCACCGGCACATCAGGATGTAGCCAGAACGCCTTTTCTACCGCCTGACGGATCGAGCCGGAGGCGATGATATGGTTTTCTTTAATCAGGAAAGCGTCGAACAGGCCCAGTCGATGATTGGCGCCACCGCCGCAGAGTACCGCGTATTTTAGCGCAGTACGCAGCCCTGGCAGCGTTTTACGCGTATCCAGGAGTTGGGTTTTGGTCCCGGCCAGCAGGTCGACGTAGCGGCGGACGACGCTGGCGACGCCGGAGAGGGTTTGCACAAAGTTCAGCGCCGTGCGTTCGCCGGTGAGCAGAATACGCGACGGACCTTCGAGTTCAAACAGCGGCTGATCGGCTTTGACCGCATCGCCGTCGGCCACGTGCCAGGTGATGTTCACGTCGTCACCGGCGAGCTGAATAAAGACCTCTTCCACCCAACGTTTGCCACAGAAGACGCCATCTTCGCGGGTAATGACCACCGCATGGGAGCGTGCATCCTGCGGCAATAATTGCGCGCTAATATCGTTGTTGGCGTCGACTTCGCCGCCCAAATCTTCCCGCAGGGAGTGTGCGACAGCATCGGTAATATCGAGATTAATACGTTCCAGCAGCACGTCACGGCGGCGGTCGGGGTTGTAACGACGAGGCGACATGATAAAGCTCCAGATAGATAAGATTCAGAAGTGGGAAACATGCTAACCTGAACGACGTTTCAGTACCATACACACTTCATCCTTTGGGCCGGCGTGTGGCCCGGAAGCATGAGTTCGCGAAAGGAGATCCCGCATGCAGTTGAACGAGGGATGGCTGGTCGGCGCGCGTCGGGTTCCCTCGCCGCACCATGACTGCCGTCCGGATGAAGAAGCCCCTTCCTTACTGGTGGTGCATAACATTAGCCTGCCACCGGGTGAATTTGGTGGTCCGTGGATTGATGCGCTGTTCACTGGCACCCTGGATCCGCATGCGCATCCTTTCTTTGCCGAGATTGCTCATCTGCGCGTTTCGGCACATTGTCTGATTCGCCGTGATGGCGAAATCGTGCAGTATGTACCTTTTGATAAGCGTGCGTGGCATGCGGGGGTCTCCTGCTATCAGGGGCGCGAACGCTGCAATGACTTTTCCATCGGCATTGAGCTGGAAGGCACGGATACCCTGGCGTATACCGATGCGCAGTACCAGCAGCTGGCGGCGGTGACGGAACTACTGATCACGATTTACCCGGCTATCGCCGAAAACATCGCGGGCCACTGCGATATCGCGCCCGTGCGGAAAACCGATCCAGGACCGGCCTTTGACTGGATAAAATTCCGGGCGCTACTCAGTGCGCCGTCAGATAAGGAGACATCATGACGCTGTTTACGACGCTGCTGGTGCTTATCGCCGAACGGCTGTTTAAGCTGGGCGAACACTGGCAGCTTGATCATCGGCTGGAGGTGGTGTTCCGCCGGATAAAACATTTTTCGCTGCTGGGCACGCTGCTGATGACGGTGGTGGCTGTCGTGGTGGTGTATCTCATTCAGCGCCTGCTGCAGGGACAGCTATTTAACATACCATTGCTGGTGTTCTGGATCTTGCTGGGCCTGCTGTGCATCGGGGCTGGCAAGGTTCGGCTGCATTATCATGCCTATCTGAAAGCGGCGTCGCGCAATGACAGTCGAGCCTGCGATGCCATGGCCAGCGAGCTGACGCTGATTCACGGCGTACCGCCGGGCTGTGATGAGCGTGAATACCTTAGCGAACTGCAAAATGCGCTGCTGTGGATTAACTATCGCTACTATTTGGCGCCGCTTTTCTGGTTTGTCGTGGGTGGGGCGTGGGGCCCTCTGACGCTTATCGCTTACAGCGTACTGCGGGCCTGGCAGACGTGGCTGGCGCGCTACCAGACGCCGCATCACCGTTTGCAGTCCGGAATCGATGGAATCCTGCATATTGTGGACTGGCTGCCGGTGCGTCTGGTGGGGGTGGTCTATGCCCTGGTGGGGCATGGTGAGAAAGCCCTTCCGGCGTGGTTTGCCTCGCTAGGCGACCGCCATTCGTCGCAGTATCAGGTATTGACCCGCCTGGCGCAGTATTCCCTGGCCCGTGAACCGCATGTGGATAAAGTGGCGACGCCAAAAGCCGCAGTATCGATGGCCAAGAAAACCTCGCTGGTGGTGGTGGTGATCATGGCGCTGCTGACGATTTACGGCACCCTGGTTTAACGACCTGAGTCCGCACTTTGCCTGCCACGATGCACGCACCAGCGGGACGCTTGTTGCCGGGTGGCGGCTGCGCCTGACCCGGCCTGCAGAACCCGCGCCAGCGGGCGTCATAGCGAACCGCTACAGCGTATCCGCCGGCGGGATGCCGAAGTCGGGCATCCCGTCCTCCCTCCAGTTGACGAGTTTTAACCGCGTATGGCGATTAGGGTCATACAGCGGATCGCCTTCTATCTCGGTGTAATTCCGCGCGTGATACACCAGCACATCTTCTCCTTCCGGCGTTTGGGTAAAACTATTATGGCCTGGGCCATACTGGCGGTTTTCATAGCTGGTACGAAAGACCGGCTGCGGGGCTTTATGCCAGTTCGTCGGCTGCAGCGGATCGGCCTGCAGATCGATCCAGAGTAACCCCATGCAGTAGTTTTCATCGGTGGCGCTGGCGGAATAGCTGATGAACAGCTTATCGCCATGCACCAGCACTGCAGGACCTTCGTTGACCTTAAATCCCCGGCACTCCCAGTCGAACTCCGGCTTGCTCAGCATGACCGGCTCGCCTTTTAGCGTCCACGGGTTGGCCATTTCAGCAAGATACAGGTTTGAGTTGCCTTCGATATGCGGGGATTTTTGCGCCCACAGATACCAGCGTTTGCCCTGATGGATAAAAGTAGTGGCATCGAGGGCGAAGGTATCGAAAGGCGTGACCACCTGGCCTTTTTCCTGCCAGCGACCGGTCAGCGGATCGCTGTCGGCGCACTCGAGAACGAACATGCGATGCTGGAACATCCCCAGCGCATCCAGATCGTGGGTATGGGTAGCGGCAAAATAGATATACCACTTACCGTCTATTTCATGCAGCTCCGGCGCCCAAATCAGCTGGCTCATCGGCCCGCTTTGCGGCGCGCGCCAGACCACCACTGGTTCAGCTTCGGGCAATCCTTCAAGGGTGGCCGCGCGCCGGATCTCCAGCCGGTCGTATTCCGGCACCGAGGCAATAAAGTAGTAGTGGCTAAGATGGCGCAGGATAAAGGGGTCTGCACGCTGTTCAATAAAGGGGTTTGGCCAGTTGTTCATCAGGCTTTCCTTACGTGTTCACTGGTTTTCAGTTCCTGGTATTCGTTCAGCTCGCTGTAGTTGCTGCGGCGCTTCTCTAAATCGCTCTGAATCTGGCGCATCAGGGTGCGGTCAACCTTGAGCAGGCGCACCACGCCGGCGGTGATCAGATAGCCGACGCCGGGGATGACCGAGAACAGCAGCACGATGCCGTTGAGGGCGGAGGCGCTTTGTGCTTTGGCGCCGGCGTCGTAGCCGTACCATGACAGCAGGAAACCGACCATTGCCCCGGCGACCGCCAGGCCAACCTTGAGGAAGAACAGATTGCCGGAGAAGCTAATGCCGGTGATGCGCTTGCCGGTTTTCCACTCGCCGTAGTCGTCAACGTCGGACATCAGTGACCAGTGCAGCGGGGAGGGGATCTGGTGCAGGATGTTGAGCAGGAAGTAGAGCGCCATAATCAGCGTGGTGGCGTGTGGATTAAAGAAGTAGAAGGCGCAGGAGAAAATCGCCAGCGCGATGTTGGTCCAGAAGAAGACCTGCAGTTTGCACCAGCGGTCGGTGAGGACTTTCGCCAGCATGCTGCCAATCATCATCCCGACCACGCCGAGGCTGATAAACAGGGTAGCAAAATGGGTGCTTTGTCCCATCACCCAGGTGACGTAATACATGGTGGCGGCCATGCGGATAAAGCCCGGACAGACGTTGCACAGCGTGAGCAGCAGGATGCGCACCCACTGGTCATTTTTCCACACGTCTTTGAGGTCTTTTTTCAGTTCATCATTCGTCTGCACCGCCGGGTGTATGCGTTCACGCACGGTAGCGAAGCAGAACAGGAACATACACATGCCGATAAAGGCCAGCACGGTCATCGCCATCTGGTAGCCCTTCGCTTTATCGGCGCCGCCGAACCAGTCGGCCATTGGCAGCAGCGTCAATGACAGCAGCAGCGTGGCGATACCCACCATCACAAAACGATAGGACTGGCAGGCAACGCGCTCTTTCGGATCAGCGGTCATCACCGTTCCCAGCGAGCAGTAGGGGATGTTAATCGCGGTATAGGTCACCGACAGCAGAAAGTAGGTCACGAACGCATAGATAACTTTGCTGTTATAGGTCCACTCAGGGGTAGTGAACATCAGCACGCTGAACAGGGCGTAGGGGAAGGCAATCCACAGTAACCATGGACGAAAGCGGCCATATTTACTGCGGGTACGGTCGGCAAGGGCGCCCATAATCGGGTCGGTCACCGCATCGATGACGCGCACCGACAACAGCAGTACGCCGACCAGCGCCGGCGCCAGACCGAATATATCGGTATAAAAATAGTTAACAAACAGCATGATGGCGCCAAATATGATATTGCATCCGGCATCACCCATCCCGTAACCAATCTTTTCCTTTATTGATAGTCTATTGTCTGCCATGTGCGGTCTCTCCGTTGCAGTATGGAGAGAATTATTGGCTGCTATCGAGGGAAATACGTTGCAGGAACTCGTTAACGATATGGATATATCAGCTATGGAGGGGAAAGTGTGAAGCAGATAACAATGCTCTGCGCCCGTTATTCAGGGAGGGGCGCAGAGCAAAGAGAAATATTTATGAGATGTATTATTGTGCTTTTATGGCGGCGGCGGCTTTCTGTTTAAACAGATAGCCCACGCCCAGCACCGCAATCCATACCGGGATCAGCCAAACGGAAATCGCCATCCCCGGGGTCATCAGCATAATCACCAGCACTGCCGCCATAAACAGCAGGCACACCCAGTTACCCAGCGGGTAGAAGAGGGCAGGGAAGCGAGTGGTGACCCCCTGCTGCTGTTTGGCGCGACGGAATTTCATATGCGCCAGGCTGATCATCGCCCAGTTGATAACCAGAGCCGAGACCACCAGCGCCATCAACAGGCCGAAGGCGGATTCCGGCGCCAGATAGTTGATCAGCACGCACAGCGCGGTCACCAGGGCAGAGACGAGGATGGTATTTACCGGTACGCCGCGTTTGTCGACGCTGAGCAGCGCTTTCGGCGCGTTACCCTGCTGCGCAAGGCCGAATAGCATACGGCTGTTGCAGTAGACGCAGCTGTTATAAACCGACAGAGCCGCCGTCAGCACCACGACGTTAAGGGCGTTTGCCACCAGCGTATCGCCAAGCTCATGGAAAATCAGGACGAATGGGCTGGTGTCCGCGGTCACGCGGGTCCACGGCAGCAGGGAGAGCAGCACCGCCAGCGAGCCAACATAGAAGATCAGGATACGGTAGATAACCTGGTTGGTGGCTTTCGGAATGCTTTGCTCCGGATTATCCGCTTCCGCCGCGGTGATCCCCACCAGCTCCAGACCGCCGAAGGAGAACATGATGATCGCCATCATCATTACCAGTCCGGTAAAGCCGTGCGGCAGGAAGCCACCCTGATCCCACAGGTTACGTACCGTCGCCTGCGGGCCGCCGTTGCCGCTGAACAGCAGCCAGCCGCCGAACAGAATCATCGCCACCACGGCGACCACTTTGATAATCGCGAACCAGAACTCCATTTCCCCGAACACTTTCACGTTGGTCAGGTTAATGGCGTTGATAGCGATGAAGAAGACCGCCGCCGAGGCCCAGGTCGGGATTTCCGGCCACCAGAACTGGATATATTTGCCGACGGCGGTGAGTTCCGCCATGGCCACCAGGACATACAGCACCCAGTAGTTCCAGCCGGAAGCGAAGCCGGCAAAGCCGCCCCAGTATTTATATGCGAAGTGGCTGAACGAACCTGCTACCGGCTCTTCCACCACCATCTCACCCAACTGACGCATGATCAGAAAGGCGATAAAGCCGGCAATCGCGTAACCAAGAATGATACCCGGGCCGGCGGACTGAATGACGGACGCGCTTCCCAGAAACAGGCCGGTGCCGATAGCCCCGCCCAGCGCGATAAGCTGAATGTGGCGGTTTTTCAGGCCGCGCTTCAGCCGATCGCCGTGCTGTTGACCTTCCATATGAAACCTCGTGTGTGGTTATTTTTTGTGTACGTCATCCGTCAGGTTGCTGCTTCTCTGCTGTCCCTGCCAGAAAGCATAGCCAGCGAAAATTTGGGCGAAGTGGCCCACTTTTTACCTGAGTGATGGCGCGCACATATTGTTGTGTTTGTGTATTTAGCGACTTCCGTTTCTGTATTGTTTTGTTTACGGAAGGCGGTGTAGTAATTCAAAAAAAGGCCTTTCGTCTGAGGGAGAATAGTGTTAAGCGCGACCGAATGCACCTGCTTTATGAAGGGATGATGACGATGTGTCTAAAAAGACATCAATAGACATATTCTGTATTATTCCGTCTCACTACCCTGTAGTGGTTATCTATTCTATTAAAATGATTTTATATTCATTTATGGCACAGTTGAATCGGTTCAGATAGCGTAATTTTTCGTTTCCATAAAGTTAACGCTACCCCTTTGTGAGTAAACGTAACATTTGTGCAAGGTTACATTTCTGAAATGTTATTTCTGTAAGGTTGTTAAAATGTCCGCGGTTTACTGATTTCAATCAAAACCTGTATGGACAGAAGGTGAATACTTTGTTACTTTAGCGCTACGAACTTTAAATTGGTAAGACCAATTGACTCCGGGCTAATGGCAGAGACAGGGAATATGGCCTACAGCAAAATCCGCCAACCAAAATTATCCGATGTGATAGAGCAGCAGCTGGAGTTTCTGATCCTTGAGGGGACCTTGCGCCCCGGTGAAAAACTTCCGCCCGAACGCGAACTGGCCAAACAGTTCGACGTTTCCCGCCCCTCGCTGCGTGAGGCGATTCAACGCCTCGAAGCCAAGGGCTTGTTGCTTCGTCGTCAGGGAGGTGGAACGTTTGTTCAGAGCCGCCTGTGGCAGAGCTTCAGCGATCCGCTGGTCGAGCTGCTGTCCGATCACCCTGAATCCCAATTCGATCTGCTTGAGACCCGTCACGCGCTGGAAGGCATCGCGGCTTATTACGCGGCGCTGCGCAGCAATGATGAAGATCGCGATCGTATCCGCGAGCTGCATCAGGCTATTGAACGCGCTCAGCAGTCGGGCGATCTGGACGCTGAGTCCGGCGCCGTCGTCCAGTATCAAATCGCCGTCACCGAGGCGGCACACAATGTGGTTTTGCTCCATCTGCTAAGGTGTATGGAGCCGATGCTGGCACAAAACGTTCGTCAGAACTTTGAATTGCTGTATGCCCGCCGGGAAATGCTCCCGTTGGTCAGCAACCATCGTACTCGCATTTTCGAGGCGATAATGGCCGGGGAGCCGGAGCAGGCGCGTGAGGCGTCGCACCGTCACCTGGCGTTCATTGAGGAAATTTTGCTGGACCGTAGCCGTGAGCAGAGTCGTAGAGAACGCTCACTGCGTCGTTTACAGCAACGAAAGGACGAGAACTCCGGTTCTTAAGCGCCATTTTTAGAGCGCGGCAACTAAACGCAGAACCTGTCTTATTGAATTTTTGGTTGTTCAAACGTGAAGAGCAAAGAGTTCAATGGGACAGGTTCCAGATTAATCAACGATTAGATAGATAAGGAATACCCCCCATGTCAGAACGTTTACCAAATGACGTGGATCCGATCGAAACTCGCGACTGGCTACAGGCGATCGAATCGGTCATCCGTGAAGAAGGTGTTGAGCGCGCTCAGTATCTTATTGACCAACTCCTTTCTGAAGCCCGCAAAGGCGGGGTGAAAGTGGCTGCTGGCGCATCGACCGGCGGTTACGTAAACACTATTGCCGTTGAAGATGAACCGGAATACCCGGGTAATCTGGATCTGGAACGTCGTATCCGTTCTGCGATCCGCTGGAACGCCATCATGACCGTCCTGCGCGCATCGAAAAAAGATCTCGAACTGGGCGGCCACATGGCGTCCTTCCAGTCTTCTGCAACCTTCTACGAAGTGTGCTTCAACCACTTCTTCCGTGCACGCAACGAGCAGGATGGCGGCGACCTGGTTTACTTCCAGGGTCACATTTCTCCGGGCGTATATGCGCGTGCTTTCCTGGAAGGTCGTCTGACTGAAGAGCAGATGAACAATTTCCGTCAGGAAGTTCACGGTAAAGGTCTGTCCTCTTATCCGCACCCGAAACTGATGCCGGAATTCTGGCAGTTCCCGACCGTTTCGATGGGCCTGGGTCCAATCGGGGCGATTTATCAGGCTAAGTTCCTGAAATATCTGGAACACCGTGGTCTGAAAGACACCTCCAAACAAACCGTTTATGCTTTCCTGGGCGACGGTGAGATGGACGAGCCGGAATCTAAAGGCGCGATCACCATCGCCACCCGTGAGAAGCTGGACAACCTGGTCTTCGTTATCAACTGTAATCTGCAGCGCCTTGACGGCCCGGTGACGGGTAACGGCAAAATCATTAACGAACTGGAAGGCATCTTCGGTGGTGCTGGCTGGAACGTTATCAAGGTTATCTGGGGCGGTCGTTGGGATGAGCTGCTGCGTAAAGACACCAGCGGTAAGCTGATTCAGCTGATGGAAGAAACCGTTGACGGCGATTACCAGACCTTCAAATCCAAAGACGGCGCTTACGTCCGCGAGCACTTCTTCGGTAAATATCCGGAGACCGCAGCGCTGGTTGCCGACTGGACTGACGAGCAGATTTGGGCCCTGAACCGCGGCGGCCACGATCCGAAGAAAGTTTACGCTGCACTGAAAAAAGCGCAGGAAACCAAAGGCAAAGCGACCGTAATCCTCGCCCATACCATTAAAGGTTACGGCATGGGTGACACCGCTGAAGGTAAAAACATCGCCCACCAGGTTAAGAAAATGAACATGGACGGCGTTCGTTACGTCCGCGATCGTTTCAACGTGCCGGTTGCCGATGCCGATCTCGAAAAACTGCCGTACGTCACCTTCCCGGAAGGTTCCGAAGAGCACACCTATCTGCACGCTCAGCGCCAGAAACTGCACGGCTATCTGCCGAGCCGTCAGCCGAACTTCTCTGAGAAGCTGGAGCTGCCGACGCTGGAAGATTTCGCTCCGCTGCTGGAAGAGCAGAATAAAGAGATCTCTACCACTATCGCGTTCGTTCGTGCCCTGAACGTGATGCTGAAGAACAAATCCATCAAAGACCGCCTCGTGCCGATCATCGCCGACGAAGCGCGTACTTTCGGTATGGAAGGTCTGTTCCGTCAGATCGGTATTTACAGCCCGAACGGCCAGCAGTACACCCCGCAGGACCGTGAGCAGGTTGCCTACTATAAAGAAGACGAGAAAGGCCAGATTCTGCAGGAAGGGATCAACGAGCTGGGCGCAGGCGCATCCTGGCTGGCTGCGGCGACCTCTTACAGCACCAACAACCTGCCGATGATCCCGTTCTACATCTACTACTCGATGTTCGGGTTCCAGCGTATCGGCGACCTGTGCTGGCAGGCAGGCGACCAGCAGGCTCGCGGCTTCCTGATCGGTGGTACTTCCGGTCGTACGACGCTGAACGGCGAAGGTCTGCAGCACGAAGATGGCCACAGCCATATTCAGTCGCTGACTATCCCGAACTGTATCTCCTACGACCCGTCTTACGCGTACGAAGTGGCGGTCATCATGCATGACGGTCTGGTTCGTATGTACGGCGAAGCGCAAGAGAACGTTTACTACTACATCACTACGCTGAACGAAAACTACCATATGCCGGCTATGCCGGAAGGCGCCGAGGAAGGTATCCGTAAAGGTATCTACAAACTCGAAACCATCGAAGGTAGCAAAGGTAAAGTTCAGCTGCTGGGCTCCGGTTCTATCCTGCGTCACGTTCGTGAAGCAGCGCAGATCCTGGCGAAAGACTACGGCGTGGGCTCTGACGTCTATAGCGTCACCTCCTTCACCGAACTGGCGCGTGATGGCCAGGATTGCGAACGCTGGAATATGCTGCACCCGCTGGAAACCCCGCGCGTGCCGTACATCGCTCAGGTGATGAACGACGCTCCGGCCGTGGCATCCACTGACTATATGAAACTGTTCGCCGAGCAGGTTCGTACTTATGTACCGGCTGATGATTACCGCGTACTGGGTACCGATGGCTTCGGTCGTTCCGACAGCCGTGAAAACCTGCGTCACCACTTCGAAGTCGATGCTTCCTATGTGGTCGTTGCGGCGCTGGGCGAACTGGCTAAACGTGGTGAAATCGATAAGAAAGTGGTGGCTGACGCTATCGCTAAATTCGACATCGATGCAGAAAAAGTTAACCCGCGTCTGGCGTAAGAGGTAAAAGAATAATGGCTATCGAAATCAAAGTACCGGACATCGGGGCTGATGAAGTTGAAATCACCGAGATCCTGGTCAAAGTTGGCGACAAAGTAGAAGCTGAACAGTCGCTGATCACCGTAGAAGGCGATAAAGCCTCTATGGAAGTCCCGTCTCCGCAGGCTGGCGTCGTGAAAGAGATTAAAGTCTCCGTCGGCGACAAAACCGAGACTGGCAAACTGATTATGATTTTCGATTCCGCCGAGGGTGCAGCAGCCGCTGCACCTGCGCAGGAAGAGAAGAAAGAAGCCGCTCCGGCTGCGGCTGCGCCAGCAGCTGCCGCGGCAGCGAAAGAAGTTCACGTCCCGGATATCGGCGGCGATGAAGTTGAAGTCACCGAGATCATGGTTAAAGTGGGCGACACCATCGCCGCTGAGCAATCCCTGATCACTGTAGAAGGCGATAAAGCCTCTATGGAAGTGCCGGCGCCGTTCGCGGGTACCGTGAAAGAGATCAAAATCAACACCGGCGATAAAGTGTCCACCGGCTCCCTGATCATGATCTTCGAAGTGGCGGGTGCTGCGCCTGCCGCGGCTCCGGCACAAGCTGCCGCTCCGGCTGCCGCGGCACCGGCTGCCGCCGCTGGCGCGAAAGACGTTAACGTCCCGGACATCGGCGGTGATGAAGTTGAAGTCACTGAAGTGATGGTTAAAGTCGGCGATAAAGTGGCTGCCGAGCAGTCCCTGATCACCGTCGAAGGCGACAAAGCTTCTATGGAAGTGCCGGCGCCGTTCGCAGGCACCGTCAAAGAGATCAAAATCAGCACCGGCGATAAAGTCAAAACCGGTTCCCTGATCATGGTCTTCGAAGTGGAAGGCGCTGCGCCTGCCGCCGCTCCGGCTCAAGCTGCTGCTCCGGCACCGGCTGCTGCACCGGCTCAGGCTGCTAAGCCTGCCGCTGCACCGGCTGCGAAAGCAGAAGGCAAAACCGAATTCGCTGAAAACGATGCTTACGTTCACGCGACGCCGCTGATTCGCCGCCTGGCGCGCGAGTTCGGCGTTAACCTGGCAAAAGTGAAAGGCACCGGCCGTAAAGGTCGTATCCTGCGCGAAGACGTTCAGGCTTATGTGAAAGACGCGGTTAAACGCGCTGAATCCGCACCGGCGGCTGCCGCTGGCGGCGGTATCCCGGGCATGCTGCCATGGCCGAAGGTTGACTTCAGCAAGTTTGGTGAAATCGAAGAAGTGGAACTGGGTCGTATCCAGAAAATCTCTGGTGCTAACCTGAGCCGTAACTGGGTGATGATCCCGCACGTTACCCACTTCGACAAAACCGATATCACCGATCTGGAAGCGTTCCGTAAGCAGCAGAACGCCGAAGCTGAGAAGCGTAAACTGGACGTGAAATTCACCCCAGTGGTCTTCATCATGAAAGCCGTTGCCGCTGCGCTTGAGCAGATGCCGCGCTTCAACAGCTCGCTCTCCGAAGATGGCCAGCGCCTGACGCTGAAGAAATACATCAACATCGGTGTGGCGGTTGATACCCCGAACGGTCTGGTGGTTCCGGTCTTCAAAGACGTGAACAAGAAGAGCATCACCGAGCTGTCTCGTGAACTGACCACCATCTCGAAGAAAGCGCGCGATGGCAAGCTGACGGCTGGCGAAATGCAGGGCGGTTGCTTCACCATCTCCAGCATCGGCGGCCTGGGCACCACCCACTTCGCGCCGATTGTTAACGCGCCGGAAGTGGCCATCCTGGGCGTGTCTAAGTCCGCGATGGAGCCGGTATGGAATGGTAAAGAGTTCGTTCCGCGTCTGATGATGCCGATCTCTCTGTCCTTCGACCACCGCGTCATCGACGGTGCTGATGGTGCCCGCTTCATTACCATCATTAACAACACCTTGAGCGACATTCGCCGCCTGGTGATGTAATCGAAAAAGCCGGCCTGACGGCCGGCTTTTTTCTGATAACCTCAGGCTGTTGGGGATTATCAGCAACAAAGGACAAAATCGTTTGCCGTTTGTTGTTTAAAAATTGTTAACAATTTTGTAAAATACACGCGGATAGAACGTCCCGGTGGACTTGGGCGTAAGAATAATAGCGTCAGACCCGCCGGATATAAATTACAGAGGTCATGATGAGTACTGAAATCAAAACTCAGGTCGTGGTACTTGGGGCAGGCCCCGCAGGTTACTCTGCAGCCTTCCGTTGCGCTGATTTAGGTCTGGAAACCGTCATCGTAGAACGTTACAGCACCCTCGGTGGTGTTTGTCTGAACGTAGGTTGTATCCCGTCTAAAGCGCTGCTGCACGTGGCAAAAGTTATCGAAGAAGCGAAAGCGTTGGCCGATCACGGCATCGTTTTCGGCGAACCGAAAACCGACATTGACAAGATCCGCACCTGGAAAGAAAAAGTTATCACTCAACTGACCGGTGGCCTGGCTGGTATGGCCAAAGGCCGTAAAGTGAAAGTGGTTAACGGTCTGGGTAAATTTACCGGCGCCAACACCCTGGAAGTGGAAGGCGAAAACGGTAAAACCGTGATCAACTTCGACAACGCGATCATCGCGGCGGGCTCCCGTCCGATTCAGCTGCCGTTTATCCCGCATGAAGATCCGCGCGTATGGGATTCCACCGACGCGCTGGAACTGAAATCCGTACCGAAACGCATGCTGGTCATGGGTGGCGGTATCATCGGTCTGGAAATGGGTACCGTATACCATGCGCTGGGTTCAGAGATTGACGTGGTTGAAATGTTCGACCAGGTTATCCCGGCGGCCGATAAAGACGTGGTGAAAGTCTTCACTAAACGCATCAGCAAGAAATTCAACCTGATGCTGGAAACCAAAGTGACTGCCGTTGAAGCGAAAGAAGACGGTATTTACGTTTCCATGGAAGGCAAAAAAGCGCCGGCTGAAGCACAGCGTTACGACGCCGTGCTGGTGGCTATCGGTCGCGTACCGAACGGCAAAAACCTCGATGCAGGCAAAGCCGGCGTGGAAGTGGACGATCGTGGCTTCATCCGCGTTGACAAACAAATGCGCACCAACGTGCCGCACATCTTTGCTATCGGCGATATCGTCGGTCAGCCGATGCTGGCGCACAAAGGCGTCCATGAAGGTCACGTTGCCGCAGAAGTTATCTCTGGTCTGAAACACTACTTCGATCCGAAAGTGATCCCGTCCATCGCCTACACCGAGCCAGAAGTGGCATGGGTTGGTCTGACTGAGAAAGAAGCGAAAGAGAAAGGCATCAGCTACGAAACCGCCACCTTCCCGTGGGCTGCTTCCGGCCGTGCTATCGCTTCCGACTGCGCAGACGGTATGACCAAACTGATCTTCGACAAAGAGACCCACCGTGTTATCGGCGGCGCGATTGTCGGCACCAACGGCGGCGAGCTGCTGGGTGAAATCGGTCTGGCTATCGAAATGGGCTGTGACGCTGAAGACATCGCGCTGACCATCCATGCTCACCCGACTCTGCACGAGTCTGTTGGCCTGGCGGCAGAAGTCTTCGAAGGCAGCATCACCGATCTGCCAAACGCCAAAGCGAAGAAAAAGTAACTTTTTCTTTCAGGCAAAAAGCATAAGCGGCTCCCGGAGCCGCTTTTTTTATGCCTGATGTTTAGAACTATGTCACCGTTCATAAACCGCTACACCTTATACATACTTTGAAAATAGTCACGCCATAAACTTATAGGCAGTTAACGATATAGTTGAGGTGTGAGATGAAACGCTTTTTAACCGCAGCGCTGGTCGCTGCAACGTGCCTATCCGGTGTGGCCTACGCGGCTGACGCCACCATCCCCTGGGCGGACAACAGCGGTGGTACGGAAACGACCCATATTGCGGCGATGGGCCAGGATCTGAATGCCCAGCATCAGCAGGTGACAAAGAGCAATGAAGGGGTATGGGCGGCGAACTCCGGAAGCATCAGCGCTGATGAAGCGGCATTATCCAGCACAAAGCCGACTTTTGCTGGCGACCCGTCTCTGATGCCCCATCAGGGCTAAGCGAAGGGCTAAGCGAATAGAAACGCCAGGTTGCTTGAGCGCAACCTGGCGTTTTTTTATGGTTTGACAACCTGCCAGCCGGCGTCAGCATCGGGGGCAAAGCGCGTGATGGCCTGCGCTTTTGCGGCGCTCTCTTCACCGAGATTAGCCTGATAAACGGTATCGTGCTGATCGATCATAAAGCTCATCACCCCGGTTTCGCCCCATTCCACAGGCCAGGCCAGCAAGGCCGTATCCTGGTCTTCGCGGCCTGCGATAATGCGGAAACGATAGCCATGATAACCGGTACCGGGCTCTGTTGGGCTGAAAGCTGGCCCCAGCGGGCTGGGCGTTTCACCCGGCGACGTCGGCCAGTACAACCCATCTTTTTTGCCTTCACTGCTGATGATTTTCTGCGCCCAGCGGTGGTTCAGCTGGTAGTAATCCTGCTGGGCATCAACGTAAGCGTGCATGGCGGCTATCGCTGACAGCTCATTGCGACCGATGGCGCGGGTGAGGATCTCCTCTTCGCCTGCGGCCATATCAAAGCGCCATCCCTGTGACGTTTTTACGATAGGCACGGGCAGCCGCCATGCCTCGCTGCCGACGTCGAGCCAGGCGTTATCACCCTGCTGCACGATGACATGTTTCACCTGCCAGTCGCGCTGAAAGCGGTCGACGGCGCTGGGGTCGATCCCATCGGGCGGTAAAAATTGCTGCCAGTTATCGCCGAGCACCTTGCTCAGCGCCGCTTCATTTTGCTGGCTGAGCGCCTCAGCCAGCGCGCTCGCGGCCTGTTCCGGGGTAGAAAACTGCTGCTGGGCGAACGCGGCTAACGGTGACAGCATCAATGTGAACAGGGCAATAGGTAATAGATTTCTCATTCTGCTCATCCTCAGCGGCGGCGCAGTTCATGGTGTTCGGAAGAACGTTCTCTGGCGCCGTTGCGCTGTTCGCGGTTTACGCCGGAAAACTGGCGGCTTTGCAGTCCCCGTTCCTGCTGCGCTTGCCAGGAGGGGGCGCGGCTTTCGTTGCCGCTAAGAGCGCTGGTACGTAAATGACTAACCTGCTGCTGCCGACGCTGTTGCTGCTGAGGTGTCGGGTTCTGCTCGCGGCTTTTGACGGTTTCTCGACGCTGCTGTTGCTGCGGCGTGGGATTTTTCAACTGCGTTTTTGCCGCATCGCGACGCTGCTGCTGGGTCGGTGTGCTGTCGTAACCGCGATAGTTGCTGCGCTGGGTAGCTTGTTTTAATTGCGCCGAGGCTGCCTGACGTTGGGCATCACGCGAGGGATTGTTTGCCGCCAGGTTACCCGCTGTGGCCGCCGGCGCATTGCGCTGCTGAAGCTGGGTCATTGCCGCCTGGCGCTGGGCATCGCGATCGACCGGCGTATGCTGGGTGGCGCTCAGTCCACCGGCAACGTTGGTCTGATGGAAGCGCTGGGCGACGGTATTATCGGGATAAGGCACGTTTCCGCGATAGGCTGGGTTGTGTTGCCAGTTAACGCGGTTGCCCGGCAGATTCTGCCCGGTAATGTGGTTGAAATTATTCACATTGATATTGATGTTATCGCCATTGTGCTGGTAACCGCCGTGATGGTAATCGTCATCGTGATGATGGTCATCATCATCCCAGTCGATGCTGCTAAACAGCGCCCAGGTCGTGGCGACGCCGAGGCTGTAACCAAAGCCTTTGACGAAGCTGTCGGTAAACTGCTCGCCGGGAGGGGGCGGCAGGTAGACCGGCGGATAGGCGCTATTCGGCCAGGTGCCATAGACCGAGGCAGGGTTGTAGTTCGGGACATACACCACCTGCGGGTCGGTCGGTTCTATTTTAATGACCTGGGTCGGCGCGGGCGCCGCCGCGGTAGTGGTTGACGTTGATACGGTGTTGCTTTTTGCGGTAGTGGTCGGTGCAGGCGCAGCAGCGGTGACAATCACTTTCTGCTGCGGCGTGGATTTCAGCGTCCCGGTCTGCTGGGCAATGGTGCGCAGGCGCTGTACCGAGTCCATCACATCGTGTGGCTGGGCCAAAAACGCGTTGCCGAGGTTTTCTACCCACGGCGGGTTCTCGCCCATCATCGCCAGCAGGGCTGGGAAGGCGACAAGGGATTTGACGCTGGGATCCCACGGCTGGCTGGTCACCGCCTGCACGGCCGCGTCACCTTTCAGGGTAGGGTTGTCCTGGGACCACTGCACCGCCTGCATGACGTTGTCCGGATAAGTGGAGGCCATCAGCACCTGCGACAGCAAACTGTCCGGATAAAGCGCGATGGGCGCGACCCACTGATCAATCTGCGCCGGCGTATAGGTGGTGGCTGCCGGTTGTGCGGTGGCAGGTGGCGTGGCTGGGGTTGGCGCAGGTGTCGGTGCAGGTGTCGGTGCAGGCTGCGCCGTCGCCTCAGTGACCGTCTCTGGGGTACGGCTTTGCACATAGAGTGTTCCCGCCGCCGCGAGTAAGCCTGCGCTGCAGACCAGGGCGATAATATGGGGTTTGAACGGCAGTGACATAGAAGCTCCTGACCCAAAAAGTAACCCATCTCGCTTAAGTATCGGCGAAAACGGCTCGTCTGCTGAGTATATGTAAGTGGTGTGTTTTTTTTGATTTTTGTTGGGATCGGCCCAGCAAACTCGACACCGAGAGGAATTTTTGTCGCGGGATTTGAACAGAAAGCCTGCAATATCCTGCCCTTAACGATTCAGCTAAATTTTAATGTTGCTTTTTTGTAAACAGATTAACACCTTTCAAAAATCCTGCTATGCTGCCGACGCGGTATCGGGCATTTACCCTACAAACTGCTGTCTCACAGGAGCGTGAAGAAAATCGCCCAGCCACTAAATCCTTCAAGATGCGTCAAGGCGGCAAACTGCCAATACCGAAGCAGATTGATTGAGGACGTGTAGGCCGCATTATGACAATGAGAGCGAGGAGAACCGTCGTGCTAGAAGAATACCGTAAGCACGTAGCTGAGCGTGCCGCCATGGGGATTGTTGCCAAACCCTTAGATGCAACCCAAATGGCCGCGCTGGTAGAACTGCTGAAAAACCCGCCTGCGGGCGAAGAAGAATTCCTGTTAGACCTGCTGATTAACCGTGTACCGCCGGGCGTTGACGAAGCCGCCTATGTTAAAGCTGGATTCCTTGCCGCGATCGCCAAAGGCGAAGCGACCTCCCCCCTGGTAACCCCTGAAAAAGCCATTGAACTGCTGGGCACCATGCAGGGCGGTTACAACATTCACCCGCTGATTGATGCGCTGGACGACGCGAAACTGGCGCCGATTGCCGCGAAAGCGCTGTCTCATACTCTGCTGATGTTCGATAACTTCTACGACGTAGAAGAGAAAGCAAAAGCAGGTAATGAGCATGCTAAACGGGTCATGCAATCCTGGGCTGATGCTGAGTGGTTCCTGAACCGCCCGCAGCTGGCAGAGAAAATCACCGTTACCGTCTTCAAGGTCACCGGCGAAACCAATACCGATGACCTGTCTCCGGCGCCGGATGCCTGGTCTCGCCCGGATATCCCACTGCATGCGCTGGCGATGCTGAAAAACGCCCGCGAAGGTATTGAGCCGGATCAGCCGGGTGCGGTCGGCCCGATTAAACAAATCGAAGCGCTGCAGCAGAAAGGCTACCCGCTGGCCTACGTCGGCGACGTTGTCGGTACCGGTTCTTCGCGTAAATCCGCCACCAACTCGGTGCTGTGGTTTATGGGCGACGATATCCCGAACGTGCCGAACAAGCGCGGCGGCGGCCTGTGCCTGGGCGGCAAAATTGCCCCAATCTTCTTCAATACCATGGAAGATGCGGGCGCGCTGCCTATCGAAGTGGACGTGAACAACCTGAACATGGGCGACGTGATTGACGTTTACCCGTTCAAAGGCGAAGTGCGTAACCACGAGACCAACGAACTGCTGGCCAGCTTCGAGCTGAAAACCGATGTGCTGATCGACGAAGTGCGCGCCGGTGGCCGTATTCCGCTGATCATCGGCCGCGGCCTGACCACCAAAGCGCGCGAAGCGTTGGGTCTGCCGCACAGCGATGTATTCCGTCAGGCGAAAGACGTGGCGGAAAGCAACCGCGGCTTCTCCCTGGCGCAGAAAATGGTTGGCCGCGCCTGCGGCGTTGCCGGTATCCGTCCGGGCGCCTACTGCGAGCCGAAGATGACCTCCGTCGGTTCTCAGGATACCACCGGTCCAATGACCCGTGATGAACTGAAAGACCTGGCGTGCCTGGGCTTCTCCGCTGACCTGGTGATGCAGTCCTTCTGCCACACCGCGGCTTATCCGAAGCCGGTTGACGTGACCACGCACCATACCCTGCCGGATTTCATCATGAACCGCGGCGGTGTTTCTCTGCGTCCGGGCGATGGCGTTATCCACTCCTGGCTGAACCGTATGCTGCTGCCGGATACCGTGGGTACCGGCGGTGACTCCCACACCCGTTTCCCCATCGGTATCTCCTTCCCGGCGGGCTCTGGTCTGGTGGCCTTCGCCGCTGCGACCGGCGTGATGCCGTTGGATATGCCGGAATCGGTGCTGGTGCGCTTCAAAGGGAAAATGCAGCCGGGTATCACCCTGCGCGACCTGGTTCACGCCATCCCGCTGTATGCCATCAAGCAGGGCCTGCTGACCGTTGAGAAGAAAGGTAAGAAAAACATCTTCTCTGGCCGTATCCTGGAGATCGAAGGTCTGCCGGATCTGAAAGTCGAGCAGGCATTTGAACTGACCGATGCGTCCGCTGAGCGTTCTGCTGCCGGCTGTACTATCAAGCTGAACAAAGAGCCGATTGTTGAGTATCTGAACTCCAACATCGTCCTGCTGAAGTGGATGATCGCCGAAGGCTACGGCGACCGCCGTACGCTGGAGCGTCGTATCCAGGGTATGGAAAAATGGCTGGCGGATCCGCAACTGCTGGAAGCCGATGCTGACGCGGAATACGCAGCAGTGATCGACATCGATCTGGCGGATATCAAAGAGCCAATCCTGTGTGCGCCGAACGATCCGGACGATGCCCGCCTGCTGTCAGACGTGCAGGGCGAGAAGATCGACGAAGTGTTCATCGGTTCCTGCATGACCAACATCGGCCACTTCCGTGCCGCCGGTAAGCTGCTGGACAGCCACAAAGGCCAGCTGCCGACTCGCCTGTGGGTGGCGCCGCCAACCCGTATGGACGCCGCGCAGCTGACCGAAGAAGGCTACTACAGCGTGTTTGGTAAGAGCGGAGCGCGTATCGAAATCCCTGGCTGTTCCCTGTGTATGGGTAACCAGGCGCGCGTGGCCGACGGTGCAACGGTGGTTTCCACCTCTACCCGTAACTTCCCGAACCGTTTAGGTACCGGCGCTAACGTCTATCTGGCCTCTGCCGAGCTGGCAGCGGTGGCTTCTCTGCTCGGCAAACTGCCGACGCCGGAAGAGTACCAGACCTTCGTGGCGCAGGTGGATAAGACAGCGGAAGATACCTATCGTTATCTGAACTTCAACCAGCTGGATCAGTACACTGAAAAAGCTGACGGCGTGATCTTCCAGACCGCGGTGTAAAACCATTCGGTCAGCCCGGCTGACCGTTTGGCGACAAACTCCCCAATGCCCGGTGAACATTGCATCACCGGGCATTTTTATTTCCAAACCTCCTGCCCGTTACGCTTTTTTTCTTTCTGTCTGCTGCGATAATTACTGCATGGGTACAGTGCAGCGGTGACGCATTGCCCTTGCAGAGGAAAAGACTATGGACTACGAATTTCTGCGCGATATTACCGGAGTGGTAAAGGTGCGAATGTCGATGGATCACGAGGCGATTGGCCACTGGTTCAACGAAGAGGTGAAAGACAATCTTGCCCTGCTTGATGAAGTAGAGCAGGCTGCACGCACCGTGAAGGGCAGTGAACGTTCCTGGCAGCGGGCTGGCCATGAATATACGCTGTGGCTGGATGGCGAAGAGGTGATGATCCGCGCCAATCAGCTGGAGTTTTCTGGCGATGAAATCGAGGAGGGGATGAGCTACTACGACGAAGAAAGCCTCTCTCTCTGCGGCGTGGAGGATTTCCTGCAGGTCGTTGCCGCTTATCGTGAATTTATGCAGCAGCGTTAATTATGCCGGGTGGCGCAAGACCGTAGCCCTGCTAAGCGTAGCGTGAGCAGGGGAAATCCCCGGGTAGCGGCTGGTGCCTTACCCGGGCGACCAGGCGGCGCAGAACCCCAGGCCCGGCAAGCACAAGCGCCACCGGGCCTTTCTAATATTACACGGCAGGAATATTGCGGCCGTAGTAAATCTCGCGCATCTCTTTCCACAGCAGGTCGGTAATGACCTTGCGCTCTTCGGCGGTCAACTCTTCCGGTCGGGTATGGAACATGTAGTGCTTAAGGTCAAACTCCTTGAGCAACATTTTGGTATGGAAGATATTTTCCTGATAGACGTTCACATCGACCATGTCATACAACGACTTAATGTCATCGGACATAAAGTTCTGAATCGAATTGATTTCATGATCGATAAAATGCTTCATCCCATTGATATCGCGGGTGAAGCCGCGCACGCGGTAGTCAATGGTCACAATGTCCGATTCCAGTTGGTGGATCAGATAGTTCAGCGCTTTGAGCGGTGAAATGACCCCACAGGTAGAGACTTCGATATCGGCGCGGAAGGTGCACAGGCCGCCTTCCGGATGGCTCTCCGGGTAGGTATGCACGCAGATATGGCTCTTATCGAGATGGGCGACCACGGTTTCCGGTAGCGGACCTGGATGTTCGGTTTGGTCGATAAGCTTGGGATCGACAGGCTCTTCGCTGACCAGAATGGTCACGCTGGCGCCCTGGGGTTCATAATCCTGGCGGGCGATATTCAGGATATTGGCGCCGATAATAGAACAGGTTTCTGTCAGGATCTCCGTCAGGCGATTGGCATTATAAAGTTCGTCGATATAGGCGATGTAGCCGTCGCGCTCTTCCGCCGTTTTGGCGTAACAGATATCGTAGATACAAAAACTCAGGCTTTTGGTCAGGTTGTTAAAGCCGTGCAGCTTCAATTTTTTCAATTTAGTTCACCCCCTTACTTCGCGTCACGGTGCGGACAGAGCATCATGCAGATATTGTGGTAAGGCGAAGGCCGCCGTATGAATTGCCGGATTGTAGTAACGGCAGGTCAGGTTGGCTTTGTGAAAGCGCGCCTGAATGATTTCGCTGGAGAGATGGCGCAACGCCTCGTTGTCGCTCGCCCAGGCAAAGGTCATGATCCCGCCGTAATAGGTTGGGATGGCTGCCTGGTAGAAGCTGACGTCGCGAAAATAATGGCTCAGCTTGCGATGGCTTCCGACCGCTTCGTCCTGCTGCAGGAAACAAACGCCGTTTTGCGCAACGAATACGCCCCCCGGGTTCAGGCAGCGTTTGCAGCCTTCATAAAAAGCCGAGGTGAACAGGCTTTCGCCCGGACCAATAGGGTCGGTACAGTCCGAAATGATCACGTCAAACGTTTGCGTCGTCTGGTTAACAAAATTGACGCCATCATCAATCACCAGCGTGAAGCGCGGATCGTCGTAGGCCCCGGCGCTATGGTTGGGCAGGTACTGACGGCAGAATGAGACCACCCCGGCATCGATTTCCACCATGGTGATGGTTTCGATGCTACGGTGACGAGAGACTTCGCGCAGCATCGCGCCGTCGCCGCCGCCGATGATCAGGACATGCTTCGCGTTGCCGTGGGCCAGCAGCGGCACGTGGGTCATCATTTCGTGATAGATAAACTCATCACGTTCGGTGGTTTGTACGACGCCATCCAGCGCCATCACCCTGCCAAAGGCGCGGTTGTCGAAGATGATCAAATCCTGATGATCGGTTTTTTCGTGGTACAGCACGTTATCAACGCTAAAGTACTGACCAAAATGGTCATGCAGCGTTTCATGCCACAGTGGATTATCGGCCACGGTGAGGCTCCTCTTCGTTAACATCTGTTACACCCGTAAAACGAGTGCAACATCATAGACAACTATAGATGAGGATGCACGGCGGTTATTGCAGCAATGCGGCAGGAATAAACGCCACCGCCCGGGGAGGGCGGTGAGGTGGACGAGATTATTTCGCCGGTGCGGGTTGGGTATCTACTATCCGCACGGAGTAAACCATGGTGGCGCCAGGCGGGATTTTCGGTGGCAATCCTTTACTGCCATAGGCTTTTTCGGGCGGGACGACCAGCGTCAAGGATCCATGGTTCTGCAGACGTTGCAGCGGTCCGCGAAACACCGGGGGATAGGCATCCAGCTTCTGGGTGAGCGCCTGATCTTTCGCTTCCATATCGTTGATCACTGTCCCGTCCGTCAGCGTCTCTTTGATTACTACGGTGACCAGATCGTTACCGCTTATTTTTCCTTTGCCTGGATAATCGATACGACTGTAGACGCCATCTTTGAAGACCACATCTTTTTTGCGCGCAAACGTCTGCTGATATTTCTTACCGGCGCTGATGTTTTTCTGCTCGATTTTATTCAGGTTCTGGAAAACCTGCTGTGAGACGTCAAACAGCGCCTTGTTACGCTCCTGTTCTCCGAGACGAAGCTGGCCGCTAAAGGCATCTTCGATACCCCGTAGCACCAGCCCGGCGTCGACGGTAATCCCCTGAGTGCGACGGGTGGTGAGGACGTTAAGGGCTTCTGTTCCCATCGAGGCGCCGATCGCATAAGCCTGCTGTTCTCCGGATGCGCTGAGTTTGATGTTGGCGCTCTCGCCGCTACGCGTTTTGGACTGTACAGAAAGCTGTGTTCTCAGCAGTTGGATTTCATCTTCTTTCATCCGTAGCTGGGCGTTGTCTTTGTCCGCCTGCAGGCGGTAGGCCGCAACAACCACCGCCATCTCCGGTGGCTCATTTTTTGGCGCTGCGGCTGGATCAGGACGGGTCGTTGGCGCTTTTTCCGCGGCGGCCAACCGGGCGGTCAACGACTGCTTGTCGGCGTTTAGCGCCTTGACCTGGTCGAGAGCGGCCTGCTGCGTTTTCTCCGCGGCGTCGAGCCGGATAGTCAGCGACTGCTTATCGGTGGTCAGTGCTTTAACCTGCTCGAGGGCAGCCAGCTTCTCTTTTTCCGCCGCGGCCAGTCGGGTGGCCAGCGGCTGTTTGTCGGCGTTAAGGGCTTTGGCCTGGTCGAGGGCGGCCTGTTTCTCTTTTTCCGCAGCCATCAGCCGGGCGGTGAGTGACTGCTTGTCTGTGTCGAGGGCTTTGAGCTGGCCGAGCGCGGTCTGCTGTGCTTTTTCCGCGGCGGCCAACCGGGTGGTCAGCGTTTGTTTATCCGTATTCAGCGTGGTGAGGCTGGCGCTGAGCCGTTTATTTTCCGCTTCGACGTTCTGAAGCTGCGACGTTAATTGTTGGATCTGCTTAAGTGCGGCAGCCTGGCTCTGTTGCAGAGTATTATTCTGGGCAACCGCTTCCTTTTTAATTAACGTCTCATTTTCCGCCGTGGCGGCGGTTAAGGCGAGCTGTAATTGTTGTATTTTATTATTTAACGCCGCTTGCTCATTCGCAATGGACGTTTCCGTGGCTGGCGTGGCGGTAAGCTGTTTTTTTAATTGTTGAATAGTTTTATCTTTTTGCGCAATCGTTGCCTGCTGGCTGGCGATTCTTTTTTGCAACTGTGCGTTATTGGCCGTCGTTTTTTTATTGTCCGCGTTCTGGCGAGCGTCTGACGCTTGCTTTGCTGTGGCCGCAGAGCTTTTCTCTTCTTGCGCCTGAGCTTGCTGAGTTTGCTGCTGGGCGTAATCGAGAAAAGCCGGCGTAGCACCGGCGTAGAATGAGGTTGAAAGCGCCAGCGCCGCGACGAGCATCAGCAGTGGTGCTTTAGGAGTCAGCGTGGCGGGTTTGTTCATGGCAGTTTGTTTTCACCACGCTGTACCAGGGTATCGATCAGCGTTTTCTGGATATCGGAACACAGTTTGATGGATTTAAACTGATACATGGAGTCAATGCCCAGTCGGGTGGGATCGGCCACTTTCTCGCGCACGTTGTTGTATTGCGATGCCGAACGCACCAGGGCATTGAACTCATTGCTGAGTTTAGTTGCCTGCTGTGGGTTCACCTCTTTAAGTGAATCCAGCGCCTTTCGGCAGGACTCAATACGCTCCTGTTCGCTGGCCGCTCGCTCCTGCTCAGCCTGCTGCTGTGATGTGAGCGGCGTGGTGATCGGTTTTACCTGCTGGCGAGATGAGGTATTGCTACAGCCCACTAATAAAAGTGCGGCGAGCGGGATAATACGGAGAGTCGGCGAGATATTCACAATTTCAGTCCATGAAGTAGATATATTTTTACCGGATTCTAGAAGGGTGCTTTTTATTTTGCAATATATGAATAATGATATTTTATTAGTTTTTTAGTCATTCATCATTATTAGGGGTTTAATTTATTTGGCGAATTGATAGGTTTGCAATTAAATAATGTTTGTTTATATACAATAATAAATATAGATATAAATATTTAAATGTGACAAATGAAACGGCAAAGGCGCGGAGCGTGACCGTCCGCGCCGGTCATTATTTGACGTAAGCCAACAGGCTGAGCGAATCGCGGGCCAGCGCTTTGCATTTTTTCGCCGTCGGGATGTTAATACCGCTGAGATCGCGGTAGCTGTCCTCACCAAGCGCTTTCATGTTGTAGCTGTCGTAGTTGCTCAGGTCCCACTGGTTCTGTTGGGCAAAGAACACCAGCGCGCGTCGGATCTGTGTATTGGGCAGGTTCTGGTAGCCACAGTCGTTTTTCAGAAACACAAAAACCGCGGTTAAATCAGCCATATCTTCTGCTTCTGATTCGCTGAGCGCGTAGCTGTTGGCGGAGAGAGCAAGCAGGCTGCCGAGTACCATTGTTCTGAAAAGCGTCTTCATTTTTTCTACCATTAGATCACCGACGCTTCAAATTAGCATACTTCTTTACACAGCGCCGATCTTTATTCTTACTCTTCTGCTTGACCTTCCCGTTACGGTAGGGTTTAAGCTCAAATATTCGCCCGCAGAATAAAAAGGATGTGAATATGCAACGTCGAGACTTCCTCAAACTGACCGCCGCGGTCAGCGTGGCCAGCGCATTACCGCTATGGAGCCGTGCGGTTTTTGCGGCCAGTCGCCCGGCTCTGCCGATACCGACGCTGTTGACGGCCGATGCGCACAACCGTATCGCCCTGACGATCCAGGCGGGCAAAACGCAGTTTGGCGCTCTGCACGCCACCACCTGGGGCTATAACGGTTCGCTGCTGGGTCCTGCGCTACAGTTGACGCAGGGGAAGGCCATCACGGTGGACATTACCAACCAGCTGGCGGAAGAGACCACGCTGCACTGGCATGGTCTGGAGGTCCCGGGCGAGGTCGACGGAGGGCCGCAGGGCGTTATCGCCCCGGGCGCCACCCGTACGGTGAGCTTCACGCCGACGCAGCGGGCGGCCACCTGCTGGTTTCATCCCCATCAACACGGGACCACCGGCCGGCAGGTGGCGATGGGGCTGGCCGGCCTGGTGCTGATCGAGGATGAAGAGAGCGGACGCCTGCTGCTGCCTAAACAATGGGGAATCGATGATGTGCCGGTGATTGTCCAGGACAAGAAGTTCACCGCCGCCGGCGAGATCGACTACCAGCTGGATGTGATGAGCGCCGCCGTCGGCTGGTTTGGCGATACGCTGCTGACCAATGGCGCTCTCTATCCCGAACATGCCGCCCCGCGCGGCTGGCTCCGTCTGCGCTTGCTAAACGGCTGTAATGCCCGTTCCCTCAATTTTGCCACCAGCGATAAGCGTCCGCTGTACGTGGTGGCCAGTGACGGCGGTCTGTTGGCCGAGCCGGTCAAGGTCGATGAATTGCCGGTTTTGATGGGGGAACGCTTTGAGGTGCTGGTGGACACCAGCGACGGTAAACCTTTCGATCTGGTGACCCTGCCGGTGAGCCAGATGGGCATGGCTATTGCGCCTTTTGATAAACCGCAGCCGGTGCTGCGCGTTCAGCCACTGGTCATTCCCGCCTCCGGCAAACTGCTGGATACGCTGGCCGCGCTGCCAGCGCTACCGTCCCTGACGGGGCTGACGCAGCGTCAGCTCCAGCTGTCGATGGATCCGATGCTCGACAGGATGGGCATGCAGGCGCTGATGGAAAAGTATGGCGACCAGGCGATGGCGGGAATGGACCACGGCATGATGGGGCATGGCGGCATGGGCGACATGAGCAATATGCACCACGGTGACATGAGCAATATGAGCAATATGAACCACGGGGCTGGTCGGGATCATGACATGTCGTCAGGCAAGGGGTTTGATTTCCACAACGCCAACCGCATCAACGGCAAAGCCTTCGACATGAATGTGCCGATGTTTGCCGCAGCCAGAGGCCAGTATGAGCGCTGGGTGATATCGGGTAAGGGCGACATGATGCTGCATCCGTTCCATATCCACGGCACCCAGTTCCGCATCCTCAGCGAGAACGGCAAGCCGCCAGCCGCGCACCGCAGCGGCTGGAAAGATACCGTCCGCGTGGAAGGTGACGTCAGTGAAGTGTTGGTGAAGTTTGATCATCCGGCGCCGAAGGAGTTTGCCTATATGGCCCACTGCCACCTGCTGGAGCATGAAGACACCGGGATGATGTTAGGATTCACGGTTTAGGGCTCGGCGGCCTGCTGCCATCTTCCATGGGGAGAAGGGATAAACACAAAAAAAAACGGCAACTTTCGTTGCCGTTTTGCGTTTTATTTGGCGTCATCCGGGAGCGCATAGGCGACAATGTAATCGCCCATTTTGGTACCGAACGAGCCGTGACCGCCGGCAGAGATGACAACATACTGTTTGCCATTCACTTCGTAGGTCATTGGGGTGGCCTGACCGCCGGCTGGCAGACGGGCTTCCCACAGCTTCTCGCCGTTGCTCATATTGTACGCGCGCAGGTAGTTATCTGCGGTCGCGCCGATGAACAGGACGTTACCGGCCGTAGAGATCGGGCCGCCAAGCATCGGCATCCCCATGGTGAACGGCAGCTTAACCGGCATCGGGAACGGCAGACTGTCCTGCGGAGTACCGATACGTTTTTTCCATACCACTTCGTTGGTTTTCAGATCTAGCGCGGAGATATAGCCCCAGGCTGGCTGTTTGCACGGCAGACCGAACGGCGACAGGAACGGGTTCAGGGTCACGCCGTACGGGACGCCGTACTGTGGCTGCACGCCGGACTCGGTGCCAGAGCCTTTCGCATCTTTCGGCGGCTCCATCGGGTTGCCCGGGCCGCGTGGGATCAGTTTAGAGACGAACGGCAGCGCCATCGGGTTGGCAATAGCCACCTGACGGTTCGGATCGACGGAGATACCGCCCCATTCAAACATCCCCAGGTTACCCGGGAAGACGAGAGTGCCCTGCTCAGATGGCGGGGTGAAGATACCTTCATAGCGCATCTGGTGGAAGATCACGCGGCACACCAGCTGATCGAACATGGTGGCACCCCACATGTCCGCCCCGGTCAGATCTTTCTTCGGACGGAAGCTCAGATCGGAGAACGGCTGAGTTTTGGCGACGTAATCCCCTTTGGCAGCGCCCTGCGGAACCGGTTTTTCCGGGGCCGGGACCACCAGCTCGCCATTACGGCGATCCAGTACGAAGATGTTGCCGGTTTTCGCCGGGGCATAGACGACTGGTACGGTTTTACCATTAACCTCAATGTCCGCCAGCGTCGGCTGGGAGGGCATATCCATATCCCACAGATCGTGGTGGACGGTCTGGTAGCTCCAGGCCAGCTTACCAGTGGTGGCGTTCAGCGCCACAATCGAGCTGGCGTAACGCTCTTGCTCCGGCGTGCGGTTGCCGCCCCAGATATCCGGGGTGGTCACGCCCATCGGCAGATAGACCAGATCCAGCTTAGCGTCGTAGGCGGCAGGCGCCCAGGAGTTCGGTGAGTTGAGCGTGAAGTGATGCTCATCGCTCGGGATGGCGTTCGGATCTTTCGCGCCCGGATCGAAGGCCCACAGCAGTTTACCGGTATTCACATCAAAGCCGCGGATCACGCCAGACGGCTCGCGGGTAGAGAAGTTATCGGTGACCGCGCCGGCAATCACGATGGTCTTATCGGTGATAATCGGCGGAGAAGTGGGTTCATACATACCCGGCGTGGTGACCGGCATGTTGGTCTGCAGGTTGAGAATACCTTTATTGGCAAAGGTTTCGCACAGCTTACCGTTGTCGGCGTTTACCGCGAACAGACGGCCATCGTTCACCGGCAGGATAATGCGGCGCGGACAGTCGGCGACGACGTCAGCAGGGGCGTTATCCGCTTTGGCTTCGTGATAAGAGACGCCGCGGCAGGTGACGTGCTGGAACGACGGATCGGCATTCAGCTGCGGGTCAAAATGCCACTTCTCTTTACCGGTGGCCGCGTCCAGCGCGAACAGACGCTGGTGGGCGGTACACAGGAAGAGCGTGTCGCCGACTTTAATCGGCGTCACTTCGTTGGTGATTTCACCCGGGTCGTTCGGTTGCTTCAGGTCGCCGGTGCGGAATACCCAGGCTTCCTTCAGGTTCTTCACGTTGTCGGCGTTAATCTGCTTCAGCGGAGAGAAGCGCTGGCCTTCCTGGTTGCGGCCATAGGCCGGCCAGTCGCCGTCGGCAACGTTGGAGATCGGCGCGGCCGGGGTGGCGTCGGCGCTCAGGGTGCCGTTGACTTCCTGCGGGTCGTTAAAACCGGCCCAGGTCAGCATGCCGCCGCTGATCAGCAGGGCGACGACCAGCGCGCCTACGGCGCCAGCGGAAGGCACGGACAGACGACGCCAGACAAAGGGCAGGATCAGCCAGATACCAAAGAAGACGAGGATGTCGCTACGCGGCGTCAGCGCCCAGAAGTCGAAGCCGACTTCCCAGACGCCCCAGATCATCGTCGCCAGCAGCAGCGCAGCGTACAGCCACAGCGCAGCGCGTTTGCCGCGCAGCAGCATTACGGTCACGCCCAGCATCACCAGACCGGCGATAGGGTAGTACCAGGAGCCGCCAAGCACGACCAGCCATGCTCCGCCGATTAAAAGATAGAGGCCGCAGAACGCTGCAAATAGCGCAGTCAGCGTCACCAGGAGCCTTGATTGTTGAGACTTTGTTTCAGCCATAGAAAGTTACTCATGTGTTTGTTAATTTTTTAACTGCAATTAATTATAGGTTTTAACAAGTGTGATCGGAATCACAAATATGGCTTTATTAATCCCTGCACCGAAGATTTCTTTTTGCTGGTATACTGGGTGGCTTGCCGGTCATCGCCGGGGCGAAAGCAGCGGCTTTGATGATTTATATTTAGAATCAAATGGTTAGTCTTATGAAACATACTGTAGAAGTGATGATCCCGGAATCCGAGATCAAAGCGCGCATCGCGGAACTGGGTCGTCAAATCAACGAACATTACCAGGACAGCGGCAGCGAAATGGTGCTGGTGGGGCTGCTGCGCGGCTCATTTATGTTCATGGCCGACCTGTGCCGTGAAGTGCAGGTGCCGCATGAAGTCGATTTTATGACCGCCTCCAGCTACGGCAGCGGCATGTCCACTACCCGTGATGTGAAAATCCTCAAAGATCTGGATGAAGACATCCGCGGTAAAGACGTACTGATCGTGGAAGACATCATCGACTCCGGCAATACCCTGTCTAAAGTGCGTGAGATCCTCAGCCTGCGCGAGCCGAAATCGCTGGCCATTTGTACGCTGCTGGATAAACCAAGCCGTCGTGAAGTCAACGTCCCGGTTGAGTTTGTCGGTTTCGCCATTCCGGACGAGTTCGTGGTGGGCTACGGTATCGACTACGCCCAGCGCTACCGTCATCTGCCGTATATTGGCAAAGTCACCCTGCTGGACGAGTAAGAGATATCCCACTCTGGACAGCGCGCGCCGCGCTCTCCAGGGTGGCTAAGTCTGAAGGCTATTTGTGGTTGATATGCTTGATCTTGAGGTTGGAGATCCCGTGGCGATAGCGCTGTTCGAGGGTTTCCCGGCTCACGGCGGTGACATCCAGATCGCGCAGCAGCCCGTCGTGAATGCCGTATGCCCAGCCGTGGATGGTGACCTTCTGTCCGCGCTTCCACGCCGATTGCATAATCGTCGAATGTCCCAGGTTGTACACCTGCTCCATCACGTTGAGTTCGCAAAGGGTATCCAGACGGCGCTCCTCCGGCATTTCACCCAGCAGTGAGCTGTGCTTAAACCAGATATCGCGGATATGCAGCAGCCAGTTGTCGATGAGCCCCAGCTCCGGGTTTTCCACCGCCGCCTGCACGCCGCCGCAGCCGTAATGGCCGCAGATGATAATGTGCTCGACTTCGAGGACATCGACGGCATACTGCACCACCGACAGGCAGTTCAGGTCGGTGTGGATCACCAGATTGGCGACGTTACGATGGACAAACAGTTCGCCTGGTTCCAGGCCGGTAAGTCGCTCAGCGGGAACGCGGCTGTCAGAGCAGCCAATCCACAGAAAGCGCGGTTTCTGCGCCTGCGACAGTTTCTCAAAAAAGCCGGGGTCCTCTTCCACCAGCATTTTTGACCATAGTGCATTATTGCTGATGAGTGTATCTATATCATTCATGGACGTTATCGGCCTGTAACCAAGTAAGTGCGTTGCGCTAATATAGGGTAAGCTCACCTTTTTTAAAACCATCTTAACCCGTGATACGTCAGGCTACCGATGCGTTAGCGGCGCCAGCGCCAGTAGAACGCAAACGAGAGTCAGGCGGATTAATGACGTGTCACGACACGAGAAGAGATATTTAATGACCATTGCTCTGGAATTAAAACAGCTCAAAAAAACCTACCCCGGCGGGGTTCAGGCGCTGCGGGGAATCGACCTGCAGGTCGAGGCGGGGGATTTCTATGCCCTGCTGGGGCCGAACGGGGCCGGAAAATCCACGACTATCGGCATCATCAGTTCGCTGGTGAATAAAACCTCCGGTCAGGTCAATGTCTTTGGCTACGATCTGGAAAAAGATGTCGTCAACGCCAAGCGTCAGCTTGGCCTGGTGCCGCAGGAGTTTAACTTCAACCCGTTCGAGACCGTGCAGCAGATCGTCGTTAACCAGGCGGGCTACTACGGCGTGGAACGCAAGGAAGCCGTCGCCCGCAGCGAAAAATACCTAAAACAGCTCGATCTGTGGGAAAAACGCAACGAACGCGCGCGGATGCTCTCCGGCGGGATGAAGCGTCGCCTGATGATCGCCCGCGCGTTAATGCATGAGCCGAAGCTGCTGATCCTCGACGAACCGACCGCTGGCGTCGATATTGAACTGCGTCGCTCAATGTGGGGCTTTCTCAAGGATCTGAACGATCGCGGGACCACCATTATCCTGACCACCCACTATCTCGAAGAGGCCGAAATGCTGTGCCGCAACATCGGCATCATCCAGCACGGCGCGCTGGTGGAAAACACCTCGATGAAAGCGCTGCTGTCGAAGCTAAAGTCTGAGACCTTTATTCTCGACCTCGCGCCAAAAAGCCCGGTACCGAAGCTCGAAGGCTACCAGTACCAGCTGGTCGATACCTCGACGCTGGAAGTCGAGGTTCTGCGCGAGCAGGGGATTAACAGCGTCTTTGCCCAACTGAGCGCCCAGGGGGTGCAGGTACTGAGTATGCGTAACAAAGCTAACCGTCTGGAAGAGCTGTTTGTCACGCTGGTGCATGAGCGAAAAGGAGAGTCAGCATGATGCAGCTTTATTGGGTCGCGCTGAAAAGCATCTGGACCAAAGAGATCCACCGTTTTATGCGCATCTGGATCCAGACGCTGGTGCCGCCGGTGATCACCATGACCCTGTACTTCGTGATTTTTGGCAACCTGATCGGGTCGCGCATCGGCGAGATGCATGGCTTTACCTATATGCAGTTTATCGTGCCGGGCCTGATCATGATGGCGGTGATCACCAACGCTTACGCTAATGTCGCCTCGTCGTTCTTCAGCGCCAAGTTTCAGCGCAATATTGAAGAGCTGCTGGTGGCGCCGGTGCCAACGCATGTCATTATCGCCGGCTACGTTGGCGGTGGCGTGGCGCGCGGGCTGTGCGTGGGTATCCTGGTGACGGCGGTGTCGTTGTTCTTTGTGCCGTTCCAGGTTCACTCCTGGCTGTTTGTCGCCCTGACGCTGCTCCTCACCGCGGTGCTGTTCTCGCTGGCGGGCCTGTTGAACGCGGTGTTTGCCAAGACCTTTGACGACATCAGCCTGATCCCGACCTTTGTGCTGACGCCGCTGACCTACCTCGGCGGGGTGTTCTATTCGCTGACCCTGCTGCCGCCGTTCTGGCAGGGGCTGTCGCATTTGAATCCCATCGTCTACATGATCAGCGGTTTCCGCTTCGGCTTCCTGGGTATCAACGATGTGCCGCTGGTGACCACCTTTGCGGTGCTGGTGGTCTTCATCGTCGCCTTCTATCTGCTTTGCTGGTCGTTAATCCAGCGCGGCCGCGGCCTGCGCAGCTGATGTTCATCACGGTTAGCGCTTCCTGACGCCAATACGCGAAGCGCTAACCGCTTATCTTTGACCGCCATCACCGATACGCCATCCTCCCCTTGCTACATTGTTTGCTGGCTAAGGAGGGAAGCATGCTTGGTTGGGTTATTACCTGTCACGATGAGCTGGCGCAGGAGATGCTGGATCGTCTTGAACAAAAGTTTGGTCCGCTGGCCCAGTGTCGGGCGGTCAATTACTGGCGCAATCTCAGCAGCAATATGTTGAGCCGGATGATGTGCGATGCGCTGCATGCCACCGACTCCGGGGATGGCGTCATTTTCCTGACCGACAGAACCGGCGCGGCACCTTATCGGGCCGCCGCGCTGATGAGCCACAAGCATACCCATTGCGAAGTGATCTCCGGCGTCAGCTATTCATTACTTGAGCGAATGTATCTGCTGCGGGGCACGTTAAGCAGCGATGCGTTCCGTCAGACTATCGTCAGTGCGGGCGGGCCGATGGTGAGCAGCTTGTGGCATCAGCAGCAGAAGAATCCCCCGTTCCGCTTGCGTCATGATACCTTCGGAAATTAAGCAGCGTGACAGATGCTGCTTTTGTTACAATAGCTGCCGTTGATGGTTTACCGGTTCGATGCGCATGCTTGCCCGATTTTTTACGCTTCTTTTTTTACTGACCTCGCTCAGCGCTTCCGCCAGCCTGCTTAGCCAGCAGGGCAAGCCTGTGCGCTATATGCAAACCACCGAAGACGCGGTTATCTGGGCGCAGGTGGGGAACCGTGTGGTCAGCGTCGGCAATGTGCGTGCCGGGCAGATCCTCGCGGTCGTCCCGACGGCGGCTGACTATTATGAATTTCGCTTCGGCTTCGGCACCGGGTTTATTGATAAAGGCCACCTCGAGCCGGTACAGGGTAAACAGCGAGTGGAGGACCGACTGGGGGATCTCAATAAACCGTTGAGTAACCAGAATTTACTCACCTGGAAAGATACGCCGCTCTATGACGCTCCTTCAGTGAGCAGCGTGCCGTTTGGTACGCTGGCCACTAATCTGCGCTATCCGATCCTCAGCAAGCTGAAAGACCGGCTCAATCAGACCTGGTTTCAGATCCGCATTGGCGACCGGCTGGCGTGGGTCAGCAGTCTGGATGCGCAGGAAGATAACGGTATTCCCGTGCTGACCTATCACCACATTCTGCGCGACGAAGAGAACACCCGTTTCCGCCATACCTCGACCACCACCTCGGTACGCGCCTTCAACAACCAGATGACCTGGCTGCGTGATCAGGGCTATACCACGCTGACCTTGTATCAACTGGAAGGCTATGTGCGTAATAAAATCAACCTTCCGGCGCGGGCAGTGGTCATTACCTTCGATGACGGCCTGAAATCGGTAAACCGTTACGCCTATCCGGTGCTGAAACAGTACGGCTTCCATGCCACTGCATTTATTATCTCCTCGCGTATTAAGCGCCATCCGCAGAAATGGGATCCGAAATCGCTGCAGTTCATGAGTATTTCTGAGCTACGGCAGATCCAGGATGTTTTTGATATTCAGTCGCATACCCACTTCCTGCATCGGGTTGACGCCAGCCGCCGGCCGATTTTATTCAGCCGCAATTACCATAATATTCTGTTTGATTTCGCCCACTCGCGCCGGGCGCTCAGCCAGTTTAATCCGCATGTTCTCTACCTTTCCTATCCCTTCGGCGGCTATAACGCCACGGCGGTGCAGGCGGCGAATGACGCCGGATTTCATATGGCGGTGACGACGGTGCGGGGGAAGGTGAAGCCGGGGGACAATCCGTTTCTGCTGAAGCGGTTATATATCTTACGGACGGATTCGCTGGAGACGATGTCGCGGCTGATCAGTAACCAGCCGCAGGGGTAACACCGGCGCTGTGCCTGAGCGCAGCGCCGCGGTCATCAGGCGACCTGAACCGGAATGGCTTTCGCCTGGCGCTTCATTTCGTTGTCGCCTTCGAAGTAGGCGATGTTGGGCTGCCAGGTGCGCGCCTCTTCGTCCGACATGGTGACGAAGCTGGCGATGATCAGGATATCGCCGACGCTGGCGCAGTGCGCGGCGGCGCCGTTGACGGAGATGATTCTGGAACCCCGTTCGGCGGCAATGGCGTAGGTGGAGAAACGGTTGCCGTTGGTGACGTTCCAGAGGTGAATGGTTTCATTCTCCAGAATACCGGCCGCATCCAGGAAATCCTGGTCAATGGCGCATGAACCTTCATAGTGCAGGTCAGCCTGCGTGACTTTTACGCGGTGGAGCTTGCCCTGCAGCATATTACGCATCATAACTTCTACCCTTCAACCTTAATGTAGCAGAGCGGACAGGTCGTCCGCCCTGAGAAAAGCCCGGGCAAGTATTGCCCGATTTTTACCCGCTGTCTACTGACCGAGCGTGACGATCTGGTTGTCGATCAGGCGGGCCTGACCCAGCCAGGCGGCCATCAGGATCACCGCGCGCTGGCTGGCATCTGTCAGCTCAAGCAGGGTGTCGGCATCGCGGATCTGAATGTCGTCGGCGCGGAAGCCTTTTTCATTCAGCTCCTGTTCAGCGATAGCGATGATCTCGTCGAGTTGGCGATCGCCGGCGGCCAGTTTTTCCGCCACCGTGCTCAGCACCTTGTACAGGCCGGGGGCGATTTTGCGCTGGTCGGCGGTCAGGTAGCCGTTACGCGAACTCAGCGCCAGGCCATCTTTCGCGCGGACGATCGGCACGCCGATAATCTCGATATCGTAGCCCATGTCGGCGGTCATCTTGCGGATCAGCGCCATCTGCTGGAAGTCTTTCTCGCCGAAGCAGGCGACGTCCGGCTGAACCAGATTGAACAGCTTACTGACGATGGTCGACACGCCGCGGAAATGGCCCGGGCGGCTGGCGCCTTCCAGCATAGTGGACAGGCCTGGGACGTCGACGTAGGTCTGGCCTTCGGTGCCCTGCGGGTAGACTTCCGCCGGCGTCGGTGCGAAGACAAAGTCGACATGGCGCTTGTTCAGCTTTTCGCAATCATCCTGCAGGGTACGCGGGTAGCGTGCCAGGTCGTCGGCGCGGTCAAACTGCATCGGATTGACGAAAATACTGACCACCACCACGTCCGCGCTGGCTTTAGCCTCATCAACCAGCTTCATATGACCATCATGCAGGTTGCCCATCGTCGGAACCAGCGCGATACGCTTACCTTCCTGACGCAGACGGCGGATATGCTGACGCAGCAGCAGCACGGATTCAATAATCAGCACAACAAGACTCCTTAATGGAAACTGTGTTCTTCGCCCGGATAGACCCCGGATTCAACTTCGGCAATATACTGCCGTACCGCGGCGCGGATGTCGCCCGCTTCGGCAAGGAAATTCTTAGCGAATTTAGGGATGTGGCCGCCGGTGATCCCGAATGCGTCATGCATCACCAGGATCTGCCCGTCGGTGACGTTGCCCGCGCCGATGCCGATCACCGGAATGGTCAGGGCTTCGGTAATGCGTTTCGCCAGTTCTACCGGCACGCACTCCAGCACCAGCAGCTGCGCGCCAGCCGCTTCCAGCGCTAACGCGTCTTCAAACAGGGTCTGCGCCGCATCGCCGCGCCCCTGCACTTTATACCCGCCGAATACGTTTACCGACTGCGGCGTGAGGCCGAGGTGGCCGCAAACCGGCACCGCGCGTTCCGCCAGCATCTTCACGGTATCGGCCAGCCAGGCGCCGCCTTCGAGTTTGACCATATTGGCGCCAGCGCGCATCACGATGGCCGCATTTTCGAAGGTCTGTTCGGGAGTGGCGTAGGCCATAAAAGGCAGGTCGGCAAGCAGCAGGCTGTTCGGCGCACCGCGGCGGACGGCGCGGGTGTGATAGGCGATATCTTCCACGGTGACCGGCAGGGTGGAGTCGTGACCCTGTACCGTCATTCCCAGGGAATCGCCCACCAGCAGCACATTAATGCCTTCATCGGCGAACAGCTTCGCGAAGCTATGGTCGTAGGCGGTAATGGTGGCAAAGCGCTTCTTTTCCTGTTTGCATTTCTGCAGCAGGGCAATGGTGGTCGGTTTCATAACATTTCCTGATGATGAAAGTCATATTAACCGGCATTCTAACAGCAGCATTCAGAGGGGCAATGATTTTGGGCAACCGATTACGACGATCGCCGCAAATGCTAAAAAAGGGAGAGGGGATTACCAGCTCGCGGGTTTTTCCGCGCCCAGATTATCCAGCACGGCGCGCAGCGCAGGGCCGTCAGGAAAATGGAGATCCGGGGCGATCTCGAACAGCGGCCAGAGCATAAAGCCGCGGTTTTTCATATCGTAGTGCGGAACGGTCAGGCGCGGGCTATTGATGACCTCATCGCCAAACAGCATGATGTCGAGGTCGAGCGTGCGCGGTCCCCAGCGTTCAGCTTTGCGCACCCGACCCTGCTGCAGCTCGATGCGCTGAGTGTGATCGAGCAGCGCATCGGGCGCCAGGGTGGTTTCCAGCGCGACGGCGGCGTTGAGATAGTCCGGCTGATCCTGCGGGCCCAGCGGCGGCGTGCGGTAGAACGAAGAGACGTTCACCACGCGGCTGTGCGGAATATCGCCCAGCGCGCGGATGGCCGCCTGCACCTGCTCCAGCGGAGAAGCAAGGTTACTGCCAAGCGCGATATAGACCAGAGTCATGCGTTACCCTGACGCGGCGCGCGCTTGCGCGGACGGCGGTGGCGACGGCGTGGCGCCGGATCGTCCCCGAGGTCGTTGAGCATGTCTTTTTGTTCCGGCGGCGCGGCAACCTGGAATTCGCCCCACCATTTGGTCAGGCGCTGCAGTTCGCTGTTGTTTTCCGCCCCGGCACGCAGCTCCAGCAGATCGTAGGCGGCACGGAATTTCGGATGTTCCATCAGCTTCCAGGCGCGTTTGCCCTGACGACGGGACATGCGCAGCTGCAGCTGCCAGATATCACGAATAAGGGTGGTGATGCGCTTAGGGATCGCCAGCGTACGGCAGGCTTCGTCCAGGACATCGTTCATCGCCAGGGCGAAGGCGTCGTAGTACGCCAGACCGCTCTCCTGGGCGATTTTTTGCGCCGTCTCCAGCAGCGGATACCAGAACATCACCGCGAAGAGGAAGGCCGGATTGACGCGCATGTCGTTATGAATGCGGGTATCGGTGTTCTTCAGCACCTGGCTGATGATGCGCTCCATCGGGCTGTCGCCGCGCTCGGTAAAGTAGCGAGTGATGGTCGGGAACAACGGTTGGAACAGGTTGTATTCCCGCAGCAGCATATAGGTCTGGTAGCCATACCCGGCCTGCAGCAACTTAAGCACTTCTTCGAACAGGCGTGCCGGCGGCACGTCGTGGAGCAGGGTGGCCAGGCGCGGCAGCGGTTCAGCCGTTTCCTGGCTGATGCTCATATCCAGCTTGGCGGCAAAGCGCACCGCGCGCAGCATGCGCACCGGATCTTCGCGATAGCGGGTTTCCGGATTGCCGATCAGGCGGATCACGCCGTCCTGCAGATCCTTCATGCCGCCGACGTAGTCGCGAACGGTAAAGTCAGCCACGCTGTAATAAAGGCTATTGATGGTGAAGTCGCGACGCTGGGCATCCTCTTCGATCGAGCCGAAGATGTTATCGCGCAGCAGCATGCCGTTCTGGCCCTGCTGGGAGGTCACGCGATCGGTGGTGTGCCCTTCGTGATGGCCGCGGAAGGTGGCGACTTCAATGATTTCCGGCCCGAACATGACGTGCGCCAGGCGGAAACGTCGCCCGACCAGACGGCAGTTGCGGAACAGCTTGCGCACCTGATCCGGCGTGGCGTTGGTGGTGACGTCAAAATCTTTCGGCTTTTTGCCAAGCAGCAGGTCGCGGACACCGCCGCCGACCAGCCAGGATTCGTAGCCTGCCTTGTTGAGGCGGTACATGACCTTGAGGGCGTTTTCACTGATATCTTTGCGGGAAATAGCATGCTGCTCACGCGGGATCACCGTCATAGGCATGGGTTCGACGGCGGCTTCTGCCTCGCGCTCCTCACGGCTTAGCACCTTACGGCAAAAATTAGCGACTCGGGTAAAAATGGTGCACCTCGTAGTGTCAGACGGACTTCAGATCAACTATACAGTATAAAAATAGCGGCTAATCATAGCTCAGCGGGAGCCATTTGAGAATGCTCGATTTTTGCGGGCTGCCAGTTGGCGACGGCCTGACTGAGTAAATCGTCAATGCTCAGGGCTTGCCAGTCCTGGGCGATGTCCTGATTAAGAAACCGGAGCGCCCGGACAATTTCGGGGCGCGGATCGCCTTCCGGCAGCGCCGGTGCGTGGTTTTGTTTAGAGAGTTTATTCCCGTCAGCATTGAGGGCCAGCGGCAGATGGAGGTAGTCCGGCGCCTGCCAGCCAAAATGCTGATACAGTGAAATCTGCCGGACCGTCGGCTCAATCAGGTCAGCGCCGCGGACGATCTCGGTGATCCCCTGAAAGTGATCATCAACCACCACCGCCAGGTTGTAGGCAAACAGGCCGTCGCGACGGTGGATAATAAAATCCTCGCGCGCCAGCGGCTCATTGGCGATGAGCGTACCGTGCAGGCGATCGGTGAACTGCAGCACGGGACGGGTCTGGCGTAGACGCAGCGCGGCGTTTTCCGCCCCCAGCCCGAGGTCGCGGCAGTGACCATCGTAGATCCCGCCTACGGCATGGATCCGCGCGCGGGTGCAAGTGCAGTAATAGCTCAGCCCTTGTTCACCCAGCCAGGCCAGCGCCTCGCGGTAAGCTTCATGTCGTTGCGACTGCCAGAGCACGTCGCCGTCCCAGTGCAGACCGTAGTGGTCAAGCTGGCGCAGAATGGTGTCGGCGGCTCCGGGGACTTCACGCGGCGGGTCGATATCTTCAATGCGAACGCGCCAGATACCCTGGTTCGCGCGGGCTTGCAGGTAGCTGCCGAGCGCGGCAATCAGAGAGCCGAAGTGGAGTTCACCGGAGGGGGAGGGAGCAAAGCGCCCAATATAGCGTGAGTCAGTCATGTTACGGACAACAGAACCAGGCGGGAGAGACTCCCGCCAGAGAGTGAGGCAGCAGGGGATTAGCCCGCCATCTGTTTTTCGCGAATTTCCGCCAGGGTTTTGCAGTCAATGCACAGATCCGCAGTCGGACGCGCTTCCAGACGGCGAATGCCGATCTCCACGCCGCAGGATTCGCAGTAGCCGAAGTCTTCATCTTCAACTTTTTTCAGCGTTTTCTCGATCTTTTTGATCAGTTTACGTTCGCGGTCGCGGTTACGCAGTTCCAGGCTGAACTCTTCTTCCTGGGCGGCACGGTCTACCGGATCCGGGAAGTTAGCAGCTTCATCCTGCATGTGCGTTACGGTGCGATCCACTTCATCCCTGAGTTGATTACGCCATGCTTCAAGAATACGCTTGAAGTGCGCCAGCTGGGCTTCGTTCATATACTCTTCGCCCGGCTTCTCTTGGTACGGCTCCACCCCAGCGATGGCGAGAATACTCAGGGACGATGTTTTACGGTTTTGCCCTTCTTGCATGTTGCTTCTCCTTAACACGCACTATCGATCCCCATGTGGGGGAAAATCAGGCCGCTATAAATAGCAGATGCTTTTCCGGATAGCAATTATCTAAACGTTACACTTGACAACCCTGTGAAGAAAAGCGTATTCGCGCTTGCGACCCGAACACTATTTAGCCACTTATTTCCCGGGGTTTAACACCACGGCAATCGGCTTATTCAGAGTCATCTTCGTCGTAGAAAGTTCCGCCTTCCAGGCGAGAATTTCCACCCCCTTGTCGCGGGCTTCTGTTAACAGCTGTGCGTATCTGGCATCAATATGATGCGCGGGAGAGAAACGGTCAATTGCCGAATGCAAAACGGCAAATAAAATCACCGCACGGTCGCCATTTGCCGCGACGGCCATCAGCTCCCGCAGGTGCTTCTGACCGCGCGTGGTCACCGCATCGGGAAAATAACCGTATTCTTTCTCCGCCAACGTAACCGATTTCACTTCAATATAGCAGTTTTGTCGGTCATCTGCCTGCAACATAATATCGATACGGCTATTCTCTTCGCCATATTTCACTTCGCTTTTCAGTTGGTTATAGCCTGAAAGCTCAGGGATTATTCCGGCGGAAATCGCCTCTTTTGCCAGCGAATTCGCGCGCAGCGTATTGACGCAAATAACCGCGCCCTGCTGCGTTTCAGTTAATTCCCAGGTATGGGCATATTTGCGCTTCGCATTGTCAGAAGTGGAATACCAGACGGTGTCGCCCGGGGCGGCGCAACCGGTCATTGCGCCGGTATTGGGGCAGTGAAGCGTCAGCTCACGGCCATCGGGGGTAACCACGTCAGCAAGAAATCGTTTGTAACGTTTAAGCAAAATAGCGGGCTGTAACGGCGGATCAAACTGCATCAACTTTCCTTATGAAACGGATAACGTTCCAGCGCCGTGTAGCGCGTGCGCCCCCGGCCGAAGCTGGACTCATAAAGCACGAACTCGTTCACCGGAAACGACCAGTGAAAGCCGGGAGCCGGGATCGGCACCGCCTGGCGGGCATCGCGCCACAGGGTAATATGCGGATGAAACGGCTGCGGGCTCTGATAGCAGCCGCTGCGCGCCGCCTGAGCGCGCAGCATACTGGCGAGCTGCAGCAGGCCGCGCGGCGGCTGACGGGTCCCGAGCCAGACCACCCGCGAGCGCAGCCACTGTCCGGCATCGTCCAGTGTCAGGGTAAAGCCCGGCTGGCGCAGCCGGCCAGCGAGGGCGGCCAGCGCCCGCTGTTTTTCCGCGCTCACCTCGCCGAGAAACGCCAGCGTCAGATGGAGGTTATCCGCCGCGACGGGCCTGCCGGCATCCTCGGGGAAGTGGCTTGCCCGCCACTGGACGATCTGTTTCTGGACGGCAGACGGCAGTTCAAGCGCAAAAAACAGCCTTTTCGGCTCAGACATGATAGAGACTCGGTAATGAATTAGGGGGATGCTACAATGCGAGCCCCTGAATGTTAACCCCCGGAGCCTTTTGTGTCCTCATTGCCGGTTGCCGCCGTCCTCCCAGAACTGTTATCCGCCCTGCAGCACGCGCCGCAGGTTTTGCTCAACGCGCCGACCGGCGCCGGGAAATCGACCTGGCTGCCGCTGCAGATCCTCGCCGAGGGCAACATCGCGGGACGCATTATCCTGCTGGAGCCGAGGCGCCTGGCGGCGCGTAATGTCGCGCAGCGGCTGGCTGAACTGCTTGGCGAAAAGCCGGGGGAGACCGTGGGTTACCGCATGCGCGCCGAAACCTGCGTTGGGCCGCAGACCCGCCTTGAGGTGGTTACGGAGGGGATCCTGACGCGCATGATCCAGCGCGATCCAGAGCTGGCGGGCGTGGGGCTGGTGATCCTCGATGAGTTTCACGAACGCAGCCTGCAGGCGGATCTGGCGCTGGCCTTGCTGCTCGACGTCCAGCAGGGATTGCGTGACGATCTCAAGTTGCTGATCATGTCGGCGACCCTCGACAACGATCGCCTGCAGCGTCTGCTTCCTGAGGCGCCAGTGGTGGTCTCGGAGGGGCGCGCTTATCCGGTGGAGCGCCGTTTCAACCCGCTTCCCACGCACCAGCGTTTTGATGAGGCCGTGGCGGTGGCGGCAGCGGAGCTGTTGCGTCATGAACAGGGGTCGATGCTGCTGTTTCTGCCCGGCGTCGGCGAGATCCAGCGCGTTCTCGACCAGCTGACGGAGCGCGTGGCGGAGGATGTCATCCTCTGCCCGCTGTATGGCGCGTTGCCTTTAAGTGAGCAGCGTAAAGCGATCCTCCCCGCGCCGGTCGGGAAGCGCAAAGTGGTGCTGGCCACCAACATTGCCGAGACCAGTCTGACCATCGAGGGGATCCGCCTGGTGGTCGACAGCGCCCAGGAGCGGGTCGCCCGCTTTGACCCGCGCACCGGGCTGACCCGGCTGGTGACGCAGCGCATTAGTCAGGCATCAATGACGCAGCGCGCCGGACGCGCCGGTCGTCTCTCCCCGGGGATCTGCCTGCATTTGCTCGGCAAAGAACAGGCCGAACGGGCGGCGGCGCAGAGCGAGCCGGAGATCCTGCACAGCGATCTGTCGGCGCTGCTGCTGGAGCTGCTGCAGTGGGGCTGCCACGATCCGGCCGCGCTGGCCTGGCTGGATCAGCCGCCGGCGGTCAACCTGGCCGCCGCGCGCCGCCTGCTAGAGGCGCTCTCGGCGCTGGACGGCGATCGGTTGTCGGCGTTTGGCCGCAAAATGGCGACCCTTGGCAACGAGCCGCGACTGGCGGCGATGCTGGTCGCCGCGCAGACCGATGACGAGGTGGCAACGGCGGCAAAGCTGGCGGCGATCCTCGAGGAGCCGCCGCGCGGCGGGGTGGCGGATTTGGGCGCCGTCTTTTCCCGTCAGCAGGCCAACTGGCAGCAGCGGGCGCAGCAGCTGATGAAGCGTCTGGCCCGCCGCAGCGGCCAGCCCGATGCCGGACGAATAGCGGGGCTGCTGGCGTCGGCCTTCGCCGATCGCATCGCCCGCCGCCGCGGTCAGGAGGGGCGCTACCAGCTGGCGAACGGCATGGGCGCGATGCTGGACGCCGACGACGCGCTGGGCCGCCATGAGTGGCTGATCGCTCCGCTGCTGCTGCAGGGCAGCGCCTCGCCGGATGCCCGCATGCTGTTGGCTCTGCCAGTGGATATCGGTGAGCTGATCGCCGCCCGTCCTGAACTGGCGAAAAGTTCCGACACGGTGGAGTGGGATGAAGCGCAGGGGACCCTGAAAGCCTGGCGGCGGACGGTGATAGGCCAGCTGGTGATCAAGACCCAGCCGCTGGCGAAACCCTCTGAGGTGGAGCTGCATCAGGCGATGCTCAACGGGATTCGTGAGAAAGGCCTCAGTGTGCTCAACTGGACGCCAGAGGCTGAGCAGCTGCGCCTGCGGCTACAGTGTGCGGCGCAGTGGCTGCCGGAAGAGGCGTGGCCCGCGGTGGATGACGCTTCGCTGTTGGCCTCGCTGGAGGCATGGCTGCTGCCGCAGATGAACGGCGTTCACTCGCTGCGGGCGCTGAAGGCGCTGGATCTGCGTCAGGCGCTACAGGACTGGCTGCCGTGGCCGCTGCGCCAGAAGCTGGATCGCGAGCTGCCGACGCACTATACCGTGCCGACCGGCAGCCGTCTGGCGATCCGTTACCATGCGGAGAACCCGCCGGCGGGTGCTGGAGCTGCTGTCGCCCGCCCAGCGTCCGCTGCAGATCACCCGCGATCTGAGCGCCTTCTGGCAGGGGAGCTACCGCGAGGTGCAGAAAGAGATGAAGGGACGCTACCCGAAACACGTCTGGCCGGACGATCCGGCCAACACCGCCCCGACCCGGCGCAGCAAAAAATATTCGTAGTCGCTAGACCATCTGCTGCCAGAGAAAAATGCCCCCTCCGGCCAGCGCCAGCCAGGGGCCGAAGGCCAGCGGCTGCTGCAGCGACTGCCGGGACCACAGGCGCTGCAGCAGGGTCCACACCAGTCCGCTGGCCGACGCGAGCAACAGCACCTGCGGCAGAACCTGCCAGCCGCACCAGGCGCCCAGCGCCGCCAGCAGCTTAAAATCGCCATAGCCCAGCGCCTCTTTCCCGGTCAGCAGGCGGAACAGCCAGTAGACCGACCACAGCGCCAGATAACCGGCCATCGCCCCGGCGACCGCGTCCGGCAGGGCAATGTACACCTCGTTAAGATTAAACAGTAGCCCGGCCCACAGCAGGGGCAGTGTCAGACGGTCAGGCAGCAGTTGGGTTCGGGCGTCAATCCGCGCCAGCATCAGCAGGAACGAGAGCAGCACCAGGCCGCCCGCCAGCGGCAGGCCCGGCGCGAGCAATGCCCCGGCGAGCATAAACAGCAGGCCGGTGGCCAGCTCGGTCAGCGGATAGCTCCACGCGATGGGCGCCTGACAGCAGCGGGCGCGGCGGCCCAGCCAGAGAAAGCTGAGCAGCGGGATATTGTCCCGCCAGGCGATCGGCTGGCGGCACTGCGGGCAGGATGATCTCGGGGTGCTGAGGCTTATCCGCTCGTCGTCCGCGGTCTGGGTCAGCATGCGCGGCAGGCGATAGATCACCACGTTGTAAAAGCTGCCCAGCGCCAGGCCGAACAGCAGCAGGAAGCCATACCAGACAAGGGGAAAGTGCAGCGATAATGCCGTTAATGTCGTCATTTTTACTCCTGGTGTAACCATTTTCCCTGAATCTGCCACGGTGTGCGGCCTGACTCGTTTTTAGCGGCGGGGCGCGTGACCAGCAGCGCCAGCAGGGGCGGCATCCCCTGCCGGGGCTGCAGCGTACCGCGAAACAGATAGC
>NZ_PIOG01000242.1:0-31802 GCF_002810545.1 Klebsiella sp. A-Nf5
GCGATAACGCGGGTGGTATTTTGTCTGGCACCATGTTCCATATGTTATTTCCCCGTTGATTTATTTAATCCACTGCCGGAAACAGGAGTCCGGAACATCATGAAAGAAACCTTTAAGAAGGGAGGTTGGCAGATACCAGTAAATCAGGTCGCGTAGCCAGGAGCTGCCCCGCCCTTTTTTCAGTTTCTTGATACCCCAGAAAACCAGTGCCGCTGCAGCCATACCAAAAATGAACTTGCTGGTCCAGAAACCCCAGCCGAGGCAAATCACGGCCGGGATAAGTTCATCGAGATATAAACCAAACCAGCGGGACTGGTTAGTCAGTGTTTCCGGGAAACGGTATCGCTTTAATTCGTCTCCCGTCATCACGTGTTTCCTGTCAGTAACCGGCGACCGACATACCGATGGTGATAAAGGTGGAAATAATCGCGAAGCCGAACAGGAACTTCACGTTCTTGGTCATCATGTACATGATGCCGCCGGCGACGACTTCTGCCAGAACCACCCATTTGACGACGCTGGAAGACTTACCAAACGTGCCTTTAACGGTCGCATCCCCGGACTTCATCAGGTCGGTTGCCGTGGTGGTGGCCATCGCAGCATCCGGGAAGAACGCCGCTACAGCAGCAACCGGCAGCACAACTTTAGCGACTTTCAGGGCTTTCTTTTTATTGAAAACGCGGGACAGAAAAGACGGTTTGGTTTCTTCAGGGACAGCAGAGCCCTGAACACTTAATACAGCATTCATATTTATTTCCTTTTAAATAGATAATGTTTAAATGGTGATACCTTCGGGACTACTTATGTTTCAGATTCAGACCTCCTTATCACTTCGACTTCAGAGCTATAAAAATCAGGAAATTCCAACAGATGCGCTTTAAGGCGAAGGTAAACTTCGAGCGATTTCGAGCGTCCGCTTCTGTTTTTTGCCTTAATTAACATTTTGTTAGTTTGTTCATCAAACCGAAGAAATAACCGTTTTTCTCGTTTTTCTTCAGCACAGTAAATTTTCTGAACATCGTAAAAATCAGGAAACTTCCTTAGATGATCATCAACACGCAGTTGAACTTCCGTGCCTTTAACTCGACCACTCCTGCGTATTGCTAATGTCAGATGCTGATAAGTTTCATCGTCACAGGTAAAAACAACTGCACTACCTGCAGCAGGACGATTAACAAGTCGTTTCACCTTAACCCCTCCTGGAAAAAGCTAAAAGAATTGTTCTCTATTTTCCAATAAAAGGCAATGGTGAAAATGTCATCGATTTTACAACAATCTGTTAACATGACGAGTAATAATATCCCTGACATTTTTCATTACCGGTTCCAACAGCTCACTTAGATGAAGAACGATGAAGGCATCATCACGACTACTAATATTAAGCTTGGTTAGTATTTGACTGCTTTTATTTCTGGAAGATCCGTTTTCCAGTCCAAGAAACTGCCCCATAATCTTGTGACTTGCACCGCCTGCATAAAATCCAAAAAAATCATACTCACTTTTATCAAGCCTTTTGACAGCCCTCATAAAATTAACGACATCCGCATGCAGGGGAAGAGATCTTGTTATTCTTTTAATGGAGTTTGATGCCCTTCCAAACTTCCATAAAAAGTGGACAGCACCATCACTGACAAATTCCTCGATCATAAAATCAAATTGCTTTCCATTGATATAAATACATCTTTCAATATGGAAGTTAGATTGTTCAATTTGAATCAGTAGTTCTAACTCTCGCAGTCCAAGAAAGGTGTCAGTACCAATCAGTTCCTCCCAACTCCGTTCGGACTGCAAAGCGCCCCCAAACTCATACAAAAATGCTGAATTGAATGCCGGAAATTCTCCTGACTGATTATGAATACAAACCGGGAAAGAATAATGCATGATGAGCGCCTCAAGAGAAGAAGCGAGGGATTGACGGCAGGTGTCTTTTTCATTACGATCCATCGGATACATAGAGGCCTCCTTGTTAGGTCTACTATGGGCAGTAGGTATGAGAAGGTGAATGCTTCTCATACCTGCGAAACTCAAATTTTCACTTACTAATTGAAAAAATAATAATGCATTTATAATTACATGTCATCTATAAAAGACCGAGTTTTATTCTTTTTATACCCTGTGCATCAGCATTAATCATTAGTATTATTTACCTCATCCTCTTCAGGGAAATACATACGCATAACTTCCTGCACGTCTTCCTGAATATTCTGAACGATCCCTTTCCATTGCCATCGAGGGTCATCCTTTACATGGGGACTGAGGCATTCAATACCCAAAACTTTATTCATAGAAAACTGTGTTTTAACTACATATTCGAATAAAGCCTTATTGAATGCCATCTGATTGAAACCAGACTCCTTACGTTCCATTTGAGCTTCATACACACGAAGCCCAAGCTCAATGAGCATCGAACTGATACTTGAAAAATTCACATCCTTGTCCTTAGCACCGCCAGCACGACGATTCTCAATGATTGCATTGATTTTCTCAACAACCTGATCACTTATATAAACCTGCACTCTTGGCATAGCAAATCCTTTCTTATTAAGAGTGAATACTAACAACACACATATAGAATTTTCGTCCAACAAACTCAAGATTAGAGTCCAGACTACACTCTAGAGTCTAGAGCATAAAGTATCTCATCAAAAGGGACTACACTCTAGAGTGCAGTCCCAATTATCCATCTGATTTTATAGACGATAGTCGTTATCGACTCTAAACAGACTCTATCCAGACTCTATTTAGAGTCTGGATAGAGTCTGTTTATACTTTCTAAATGAAAGAAACAGAAAGTTCACTCACATAAGCTCATAATTTAAAGGATAAATCTGCAAAATTTTAATTTTGCGTGGGGTGTGGTGATTTTGTGGTGAGGAGTGCATATCTGTTGAGTCTGGTTCTGGTCTGGGTTAACGTATTTGCAGGAACCGACCCGGAGGGAGTCTTTTGAGAAAACAACTGGTATTAGCTACCCTGCTTTTAATTTCCACGCCTGCCTGGTCTGCGGATTGTTTTGATATGGCAGGACGGGACTATCGAATAGATCCCGATCTGCTGCGGGCTATTTCATGGCAGGAGTCTAAATGGAAGGTGAATGCCATCGGGAAAAACCCGGGATCTGGCTACGGTGCCGGACTGATGCAGATCGACTCGCAACACCTGGGTGAACTGTCGCAGTACGGTATTAAACCGGGACACCTTCTGACTGATGCCTGTCTGAATATTTACACCGGTGCTTATTATCTGGCACTGGCTTTTAAAAAATGGGGAGTCAGCTGGGAGGCAGTCGGCGCCTACAACGCCGGGTTCAGGAGAACGGACAGGCAGGCCATACGACGACTGGAGTACGCCAGGAAGATTGAGGCCATCTACCTGGCTATCAAGAGAAATAAAAATGCCAGCCAGTCATCTTTAACAAAAAACTGAAGACCCCATTCATGAGGTCTTCAGAACAGGGAAGTGATTAATCAATTGCCTGCCATATTAAATGCCGTTCGGGATGCTGAATAATGCTGATATAATCCTTCAGTGCATCCTGCCGTGAAACCAGACGCCTGCAGATCTGGTCATATTGCGGCCCCATTTCAGCCACGTGCCAGGACAGCCTGTTCATAATCATCAGCGTGGCAATAATGCCTGCTGCATCGGCGCTGACCTCACCTTCGAAATAATTTCCCGGGATGCACATCCTGTAACGCTGCTCACCTTCTGGTGCGATATATCCGGTCTGCGTGGTAATGAACTGGATGCTGTTGGGTGCAATATTCCCGCCAACACCCTGTGGAATAACCCAGTAAGACCAGGAACCGCCGTCGTATTCAGAATGCTGGCGTAACCAGCTCGCGGCCATATTATCGGCTAACGGCGTAAAAAAGAGGTCCGGGATAAAATCCAGGCGAGCTTTACCATTGGTTACGGCACAGCGCAGATATTTGTCTGTTTTAAACTGTTCGTCTGATTCACGAGTGGCGGTGTTGACTTTCATTGTGCGCATACTGATTTTCTCCTTCGCGGTTTATTAAAACGTTCGACTTCATCACTGAGCGGCGAAGGGCAATTTGCAGCCGACGGGGAGGAAATAAAGGGGCGCCTGGCGTTCATATACCCCTTTATTTCCTCCACGGCTAATGCTAAAAGCAGCCCTCCGCGAAAGATGAAGTCGGGCGATATCGAGCAGGAGTGAGAATGCGCACAACCCTGAACGTCAATCCGATGTTTATCGGATTCACGTTCAGGCCCTGGAGTGGCGGGTATTTATCGCCACGGTGAGAGCGGCGCATCCTGATAAGGATGCAGCAAGCGAGATTTTGAATTTGCGTCAGGATGGAAGCCCGACAGGGCAGAGACAGCTTGCTGGCTCTGTTCACGACAGCCGTGTCCCGACAGGGACGACGCCCGGGTCAGTATTTATTTAATCTTTCATCAGAAATAAATAGCGGAAGAGATACACAGCAGAATATCGGAAGCGATGTAACAGGGATGAATAAAGAATATTGATGAGATACTACCGCGCCGGAGTAATACGGGCGGCGCGTAGCGCAGCCGGTATTATTCAGCGCCACAGGCGCTGCGGCCTTTTAGCGCAGTCGGGCAGGTTATCCCCTGCCCTTCCGGTTATTTACGCGGCCTCCTGTATTCCGCGCATAAAGTCCCGCATAGCCCTGAACCGGCGCAGATCTGCCAGTCGTTTTTCAAAGTCATTGAGGTAGAAAACCGGGGTATACCTCACCCGCCGGAACTGCATCGTGAGCGTGTTGCCCGTCACCACTTCCGCTGCTATCCCCAGCAGTGACAGCTGGATGAAGGCCATATCTGCCGCCACCGGGTCGATGTCAATGCAGCTGCCGAACATGTGCATGGAGGGGTTAATATCCGCTTCAAGCAGGCACTCTGCACAGGCGATCAGCATCCCGGCGGCCCCACACGCCGGATCGCTGACGGTAGCAATCCCTTCCCGGCGGATAGTGTCTCTGACGCCTGGCATCAGCATTCGCGCCATCAGACACTGCACCGAATACGGGGTAAAATACTGCCCGCGAAAGTTATCGCCCAGCTCAAGCTCCATAAAAATCGCGCCGAGGAAATCATGAAATTTCGCTTCCAGCGCACACACCATCAGGCAGAACATTTCCTGCATGTTCGCAATGTCGGTGGCCTCGTACCGGGCGCAGATTTTCCGGCAGTGCTCCATGCTCTCCGGTGTTCGTATCCGGGCCATATCCAGCTCACTGGCGGCGAGTGACAGAAAATCACTGAACACTTCCCAGCGCCCCAGATGGCGGCCCGTATCCTTAAATACGCGGATGAAACGGCCCCGGCTGTACTGCGCGCTCATCATACGCTGAACCGCAGGCACCTGTTCCGCGATCTGCTGCCCTGCCTGAATAACAGGGCTGTTATCCGCGGTTTCTCTGGCCAGATTGAACACATCGGCAAAATTCATCTGTGACATAGCATTATCTCCGCTGTTGCCGCTCCCGAAGGAGCGGCTCACCTTGTCAGTTACATGCGCGTTTGAGTTCAAGCGTGCGGAGCACCTGTCCGAAGGCGGTGTTGTTCATCGCGGGGATATGGACACCACGCCCCTTGCGAACGCTCCGGGCAATATGCCGCCCGAAAGCCTTCAGCGCCGGGTCAATCTCCTGTGCGGCGATATCATCACGCAGGTTGCGCTGATGACGGCGGGGCTTTACAGCCTCAGTGGAAGGTGAAACAATGGATACGTTCATTTTGAACTCCTGGGTTTATTTGAACAGCCGTAAAAATCGTTCCCGCGACTTTTACGGCATGGATAAAGCAGGGTTTTCCCTGCTTTTTTCATTTCCGGAACAGGTTAAATTCCTCCTTAATGCGCGTTGTGATCTGCGCATGGCTCAGGTTGCACACATCCCGCAGCCGGAAATATCTGGCTCCGTAGCGGGCATATATCTCTGTCACGTCACCGCAGACCATCTCCTGCAGCATGAACGTTTCCCACTCGCCGTTCTCACTTGTTGACCAGTTGAGCGGATACATCAGGCCCAGCGCGTCATGGAACGTGTGAACGTCGATTTCTGAGGGGGCTTTCACCGCTGCTTTCTGCCGGCTCAGCCAGTATTCGCGCTCTGATTCTGCTGTAGCCAGCATTCCCGGATGGGCTGAGGATTCGGTCAGGTGTAAGTTCATACGTCTCTCCTTATGTGGATCACCGACGGCCCCCGGACCGCCAGATGTTGGGTAAAAAAAGCAGACTCATGGCATATGGCGTTCAGCGCGCATTGAGTCAGCAATGTATTTGCGTGCGTCATCCCACGCTTCCTTACCGGTATCACCAAAAAGAAGCTCAACGAGTTTCCGGGACTGCAGCCATGGTTGAGCGACGCCGAAATGCACCTGCAGAACGTCCGCATGCCAGTCAACCACTCCCGCCCCCAGGACGTTATCAGCCATACGCATCAACGTGCCCCATACCAGTTCACTTCTTTCGCTTTCTCTCAGGCGCTTGTTTTTAAGCTCCGCCAGATAAATAAGGAGGCTCTTTTGCTCGCTAATCGCGTTGGCCAGAAGGTTTTCAACCCATCTTTCGGTAGATTCTTTGGTGGCGGTTTTGACGTTGACGTTCTGTGTGTTCATTCTGCTTTTCCTCTGGTCTGGTGGTTAATCCATCTCTCGGTGAGTTCCCTGGCGGCAAAGGGCAAAGGAGCAACGGCGGGGCGGAAGGAGAAGGGCGCAGACAAAAGTTTTTGCGGTCCCTGGCAAAAAGTTTTGGCGGCGTTCATTTTACCCTTCGGATGACGACACGACGGTGCTACGACCAGCCCTCCGCCGGGGAACGGACGAGGGATGACTCACCAGGGGAAGGGATGAGAATGAACACACCCGACACGACGGAACGGCGTGGCGCCATCAGAGTGCCGGCAGGTGTATCGCCGGCACGGTGAAAGCGGCGCGGCCGGAACGGTCGCAGCAAGCGCTGCCGTTGACCTCAGACATCAGACACTAGCCGGCAGGCCCGAAACCGCGTAGCGGGTTCGGCGGAGCTTACCGCGTCTTTTCGCGGTTAGCGGAGTGTGGCTCGACGACTGAACCGCGCCAGCGGGTCAGGAGCCGAAGGTGTCCAGTGTTGTTATGCCTTTGACGTTAAGGCCTTAAAGGGTTTAACAGCAAAGACACAGCAGGGAGAAGAAGCAGGAAGACAACGGGCAGCAAACAGGGAAGACGCGGAGAGGAAATGCGGGCGGCGCGTCAGCGCGGCCCGGTTTTCCCGGCGCCGCAGGCGCGCGGCCTTTTTGCCCGTCTCACAGGCAGGATGAAAGGTTTAAGACAGCTACTGAGCGATCGCAGCGTTTCATTTCCTGCATTAAATTCTCGCCATGCAGTCATGCCTTCCAGCAGTTCACTAAATACGTCTCGCTCTTTCATCTGTGCCCTCTTCGCCTGCTTTCCGGTATCAGTCAACAAACATCGAGACCGGGATTTGAAATCGATTTGCCAGCGCCCGCATGTGATCAAGGGCCAGACTGCGTTCACCACTGAGGATCCTGCTGACGAGCGATTTTTTACCTATCTCGTTTTCGAAATCGGACTGTGAAAGCCCGCGTTGCTGCATAAGAACCCGCAGCAACGATACACCGTTTTTACCTGCTTCGATGCGCGTATTAAATTCTTCAAATTCCACCGCGTTATCTTCCCAGGCATCGATGCGGGCAGTCAGCATATCAACCAGCGGGCTGTCCGGATCATGTTCAAGCAGATACTCAACGAGTTTACGTGCCTCTTCGTAATCTTTGCGGGACGAACTGCCACCCAGCAGAGGGACAATACTCGCCAGGTCATTCACCGCTTTATTGGCATCGCTAATCATTCAAACCTGCTGAATTTTAAAGTTAACACCGCAGGCTCTGGCGTACCGAACCAGCGTCTGAATACTCATTCGCGAAGCGTTCTTCTCCATACGTGAGATAGTAGGCGCTTTGATGCCCATACGTTCTGCAACCTGTGCCGACGTCAAACCCGCTTCTTTTCTCCATGTTGCTAAGGTTTCCCGAAGTAGCTCCGAGGCTTCTTCTGCCTCGAATGCCGCGCTGTACTCATGATCGTTCATTGCTTCGGTATGAACCTGGCTAAGGGTTTTATATTTCATTCTGCATTTCCTCCAGTCTGCGAAGTGCCTGATCTATTTCTGCCGGGGGCGTTTTTGGCGATTTTTTGATAAAGATCCGAAGTAGAAAAATACGTTCACCACTCTGATATACCCAGATTCCGCGGGCGATATCTGCCCCCATTGTACGTATTTCGAAAAGGCCGTTTCCAAGCGGCTTGGTATCTGGCTCGCGTAGCTGGCGAGGGTTTGCTTCCAGCTTCATGAGTAGCCTGGCCATTTTTGCACGAATGGCAGCAGGCAGAGCCGTAAACTCTTTTTCAGCCTCATCATGAAAGATGACTGTGAACATGAATGTAATCTCTGGTCCGTATGTGCACACATTAGCTCAAAAGCTAACTTAGCTCAAGAGCTAAGTTAGCTAGCTTCTCACTACCCGACCTTTACTACTTCAATGCCCAGGATCAGAGCGATGAATTCTGCTTTGTTCTGAAGCAACCAGGTGCGTGCTTCGGGTGCCTGAGCTTTGCTGATATCGATATCAAACTGATTAAGCGCTGCAGCATCGGCGTGTCCGAGTGTAATACCGCGCCACTGAAGCCCTGCATAATAGGCGTTCCCAGCCCCCTGCTGGATTTTTACGCACACCGTACACGCTGTGATTTTCATCATATACGCGCTGTATATCCACCTTCAGCAGGTCATCACGTTGTGCCCGCTGGCTGCGTCTGCCCGGATGTTGCCTGTGCTGCTGATGCCGGTAATACGTCGACGGGGCGATATCCAGCTCGTGGCATACCGGTCCGACCCCGTGCTCATCACGCAGGGTATCCACCAGGGGCGCTATTTTTTCCACAGGCGGTCGAACTCCGCCTTCGCAAAATACGCGGAAGCCTGGCGCAGGATATCGTTGCTGCGGCGCAGTTCGCGGTTTTCGCACTCCAGCTCCTTCAGACGCTGACGTTCCGTGGTGGTGAGCCCGCCATCACCGCTACCGGTATCCCGCTCATGCTGGCGAAGCCAGACGCGCAGGGTCTCCGGTGTGCAGCCAATCTTCGGGGTAATGGAGCTGAGGGCTGCCCACTGTGAGTCGTATTCATTCTGACTTTCCAGAACCATACGGACCGCCCGCTGACGAACCTCAGGGGAAAAACGTGTATTTTTAGTCATCCTGTTTACCTCTCTCTCAGGGAGTTTAGTCTCCAGGATTTCCGGGGCGATTCAAACAGTCTTAAAAGTGGATCTGTGATTTCAACGCTTTTGCGATTATTTCTTAACATCGCTCTTCTACAGGGTTACTTCATCTTAATCTTCAAACCAGGATTCAATAGGATCAGGGTATTGAGACCAGAGATGTGGGCCTTCTGCCATCTCTTTGTCGGTTAACAGCGCTGCACCCAGTTTTGCGCGCAGTTCAGCTTCATTCATCTCTATCCCGATAAACACCAGCTCCTGGCGTGCATCGCCAATGCCATCGACCCAGTTTGACTCGATAAATTTCAGCGATTGTTCGTCATCTGGCCACTGGTCTCTGGGCACGCTTGCCCACCACATTCCGCCGAGCCCCTGTCTTGCTACTCCTCCCGCCTGTGACCAGCTACCGGCGAACTCCGGGCGACTCGCTAGCCAGAAATAACCTTTCGATCTCACTACACCGCCCAGTTCATTTTCCAGAAAATGACAGAAGCGAGTGGGATGGAAAGGACGGCGGGCACGGAATACAAAACTTGTAATGCCATATTCCTCGGTTTCGGGTGTGTGCTCGCCACGCAGCTCTTTTAACCATCCAGGCGACTGAGCCGCTTTATCAAAATCGAAAAGTCCGGTATTCAGCACATCGTCCAGAGGAACCTGTCCGAACTGTGAAACAATTATTTTTGCCTGAGGATTAAGAGACACTAAAATAGCCATCAGCTTCTCTCGCGCACTGTCGCTAATCAGGTCAACTTTGTTGAGGATCAGCACATCACAGAATTCGATTTGATCAATCAGCAAGTCGACAACGCTGCGCTTATCTTCCTCTCCCAGTGATTCTCCCCGGGACTGAATGCTGTCCGTTGAACCATAATCTTTCAGAAAATTGTACGCATCGACAACGGTGACCATGGTATCAAGACGCGCAACGGCAGAGAGGCTTTCGCCTTCATCGTCGGCGAAGGTAAAGGTCTCTGCGACAGGCAGAGGCTCAGAAATACCGGTCGACTCAATAACCAGTTGATCAAAACGGCCCTCCTTCGCCAGCCGGTTTACCTCCAGCAGAAGGTCTTCACGCAGGGTGCAGCAGATGCATCCATTGCTCATTTCGACCAGTTTTTCATCCGTCCGCGAAAGCTCTGCCCCACCGTCTCTCACCAGCGCGGCGTCAATATTGACCTCTGACATATCATTGACGATAACGGCGACACGTCTGCCTTCCCGATTGTTGAGTATGTGATTGAGCAGGGTCGTTTTCCCGGCCCCCAGGAAACCCGACAGTACGGTGACAGGTAAACGGGGATCTTCAATTACAGCGGCTTTCTTATATGACATTGTTAACATCTCCTACAGCGATCGCTTTGAATCAATGCACAGGGACAACGTGCGGTGTTTCTTTTTTGAATAGGCCGGATTTCACGCATCAGTCGGTACTGTCATCACTGGCCCATTAATGTAATGTTATAACATAACAGAAATAACGTTGCTACTTCTCGCCATCAGCAATCTGTGCGTTCCCTGGTGCAAAGCAGACCAGATGACAGAAGGTACGCTGCGTGGAGATGTGTGAATGAAATGTGAGAATGTGCGGGAAGCATTTGGTGCGGTAAGTCAGCCCGAAAAGGGTGAAATAAAGGACTACACGGTAAGGTGGCGTGCAGGTGAAAGGCAGCAGCATGCCATCACATTCTTGACCTGCTGCACGTCAGGAACAGATTCAGGGCCTGAATCTTGATAAACCCAGGCCTGAACAAGGGATTAAAGGTTAGCGGCACGCAATGAGTTACAGAAAGCGCAGTGACAGCCAGCGATCGGAATGATCTTTGTTATGTCCGCATTGGCCGCTTCAGAAGGAATAGCGTGTCCGTTGTTTGCGGCTGAACTGACGTTCGCATTTTGCCCCGCGGGCACCGGCGATACAGAAACAAATGCTGCTGCATGGAATGACGTGACCAGCAGCGTAGCGCCGACAATACTTAACACTTTCATTTTTGCCCCCTTGTTTAACTCAACGTCTTAATCTAGCTTTGCCCGTTCTTCGGTACCAGCATATTTTCGGTGAAAAAGTGTGCACAGTTATTTCAAAAAAATCGCTGCCCAACCTTCTCGACAAAGTAATGCCTTCGCAGCTGTTCTACGTTGCCGTCATCGTGAGAGCAACGTATTGGAACCTTTTTTATTTTTTTTGACCTGTCAGACCGGCCAGACTCACGCCCATCACAGACAAAACGGCAAGCGCTACCGCAGGAGCCAGAACGACCCAATAGGCGCGTTCCAGATAAGGCATTCCTTCCGCAAGTACTCTTCCCCATTCCGGCGCCGGCGGTGATGCGCCCAGCCCAAGAAAACCCAGTGAAGCTAAAGCCAGGGCGATCCCCGGTAAGCGCAGCATCGCATGGCGAAACAGAGGGCCAATCAGCGCCGGGAAAATGTAAAACAGACTCTGACGCAGCCAGCCAACACCCAGAACAGGCAGCATGTTGATATAAGGTCTGGCACGAATTTCTGTCGCCAGCGCAGCGGTATGTGTTGCAAGAGGTGCCCAGCCTACAGCTGCAATCGCAATGGCCGCACCTGAACTACCGGGGCCACTGATGGAAACCACCAGTAAGCCCGCAATAACCGGAGGCAGCGCATTTGCCATCTCTGTCGGTCCCACAAACATCCTGGGGAAAAGACCAATAACCAGCCCCAGGAGCAGACAAATAAGCGACACCATCAGCGCCAGCATGCAGGTATGCACCGTGCCGTGAGCCACCCTGGCGAGCAGATCACGCCCCATGGCATCGGCCCCAAAGGGCAGCGAAAAGGAAGGATGATCCAGTCGCATAAACTCAGACGAGTAAGGATCACGGGGCAGACCAATAACCAGAAGCACGACTAACGCAACGCCACAGGCGGCCGGAAGCACCAGCGACAACTTACCGCTTTTTCCGTCAGGTTCATTGGTGACCGGCAGAGAGGACGTGCGCAACGCCCTGCCCAGAATGAGGTATCTGACCCCCGCACACAGCATTCCGAACATAAATGCAATGATGACCAGGAAGAGCACGCCCGTTTGCAGCGCCGGAAGATCCTGAGCAACCACGGCGCCCAGCGTTGCCCTGCCGAGTCCCGGAATGGCGAAGACCTTTTCCACGGCCACCGCACTGCCCGTCAATGACACCAGAATCAGGCCAATTAACGGCATAACGGTGGACAGCGTTCGCTTAACTACCGCGCAGGTAACGTGCCAGCGCGATATCCCGGAGACGGTCCAGGTGATTATCCAGTTTTCACTAAAGGTTGCCGCTAAAGCATCCGAGAATATCCGCCCCAGATAGCCACCTGCCGGGATCCCCATTGCGAGCGCGGGCAGCACCGCATAGTGCAGGCCGTTCCAGCCGTAAGGAGGAAACCACTCCAGCCAGACGGCCCCAACGACCAGTAAGAATGACGCCAGAAGAAATTCGGGTAATGCGGTGAATACTGACGCGAAAAAGCCCGTCGAACGAAACGACCGCCCCTGCAGACCTCGTCGGAACGTCGGCAGGCAAATCATCGCCGCCAGCAGCAGTGCCACCACGGCGGACATAAGCATCAGTGTCAGTGAGACCTGGGCTGCCTGGATCATTCCTGGCAGCACGGGACGGCCTGATATCCAGGAGTTACCTGCATCCCCCTGCAAGAGGCCACTGAGCCAGTGCATCAGGAGTTGCACAGGGCCCTGATCGAGCCCCAGCGACTGGCGAATCGCTGCTAACGCTTCCGGGGTTGCTTCCTGTTCAGCAGAACGCGCTCTCAGCAGCGCCATGGCGGGATCCTGGCCCGAAAGCCAGGGCAGCATCCCGATCAGCACGACAATACCGGTCAGCGTAATTATCCGCGACAGCAACGTTGCCACTAAGCCTTTTGGCAGGTTACTTGCCCGATGGATCCTGGCGCAGGTCCGGCAATACAGCGATTCGCTCATTGATCAATACCCCCCTGTCTTACTGTGCAGCAGTAGTCTGTTCGCCAGCAACTAACTGGGTCTGGCTATTGATGAGCGTGCGCTCGCGAGGGTCACGGAGCACATTTTTCAGAGCCGCACTTTCCCCCTGAATGACGCGTTCATGCAGCATTGGGATCGCAGCATCGCTGGCAAGGATCATGTTCTCAGCGTCCATAATGGCCTGGCGACGAGCCTCACCCGCTGGCGTTTCACTGGCTTTTTTCAGTGCAGCATCAATTTCCGGACGGCACAGCTGGGAGATATTGAACGACCCTTCGCAGGCGAAATCGCTGTACATGTAGGCAACCGGATCGCCGGAATCCAGCACGGTTGCACGCGACAGAATAAAGGCATCAAACTTACCGGACAGCGCATCAGCTTCAATCTGCGAATACTCGCGGACCACTTGTTTTACGGTAAACCCGGCGGCAGTGAGCTGCTGCGCAAGATAGACCGCGACTTCAGGCAATTCCGCACGATCGCTGAACGTTGCCAGGGTGATTGTGGCTCCGTCTGGTTTCCCCGCCGCAACGGGGTTGCTTACTGGTTTGCGCAGTGGTGCGGCCCATGGCAAGGCCGGGCCCAGAAGCCCCTGTGCGACGTCGGCACGTTTCTCATAGACATTATCAACAATCTGCTGACGATTAATCACGTCACGGACTGCGGCCCGCATAGCAGGATCTTTCATCACGCCCTGCGCCGTATTGAGATAAAGCGTATTGGTTCTCGGCATCGGCACTTCATGAACCAGTGATTGATCCAGAAGCGGGGCCTGAGACACAGGAATTGCCTCGATGATATCCGCCGTGCCGGTACGTAATGCGGCTGCGCGCGCGGCCCCGTCTGGAACAAAGCTTGCGTCAATACCGCTGGCTTTCGCCTTCTCGCCCCAGTAGCCATCAAAGCGATCGAGCGCGGCACTGCTGGTACCATTCACACTGCGCAGAATGAATGGCCCGGTTCCCGCATTAACCGGATTCACCACGCCATTTGCTTTGTAGGCATTCAGCGACAAAATGGCCAGCTGAGGACTGGAAAGACGCTGAGGCAGAAGAGGATCGCGTTTTTCAGTCGTGATCAGAACGGCATTTTCACCGTCTGCTTTGGCGGTGAGCGTTACGCCATCCAGAATACGGGGTTTTGGTTTGGCGCCAGCGGCAACGCTCAGCGCGTTAACCACCGACTGCGCGGTCAAATCGGTGTTGTCATGAAACTTGACGTTCGGGCGCAATTCAAAGCGCCAGGTTGTGTCATTGATTTGTTCCCAGCGGGTTGCCAGCGCAGGCTGCGCGTCACTGGCGCTGTTGAGTACGACCAGGGTTTCAGCCGTGCTCCAGCGCGATAATTTAAAGGCATCATCACTGAGCGGCGTCAGGCCGGAACGCGGTGGCAGAAGGTGCGCCACTTTAATTCTGCCCTCGCTGGCGCTGGCCGATTCGACCTGCGGTTCATTAAAGCAGCCAGTCAGTAATAAGGTGGCTGACAGGAGTCCATACACAGGCCATAAAGGTTTACCCATATTCATTTATCTTTCCTTATTGATTCCCGGAGGTTGTTTTAAACGATCGTAAAATAAACAGCATGGCGACTGCACTCCATAACGGAATGCAGCCCATAAGTAGCCATGGCACAAAAGCCTGCGAAGAAGGGATGAGTGCGCGATCCAGCAGCCCGCCGAGGGCAAAATTGCCGACCAGCACGGTGACGCCGCCCATGGAGGAAAGTGCCCCATAGTGCGCGCCCAGATTTTTATCCCGGGCGAAAACGGGGATCATGTCCATGCCGACAGGCACAATAAGCATCTGGCCCAGCGTCAGCAGCGTGACCAGTGAAAACGCGGGAAGCAGCCGCCACAGCGTGTCTGGCGGTGGGGTACTGGCGAACAGCGCGACGCTAAAGAATGACAGAGCCAGCAGCAAAAAGCCCACGGGCAAAATCTGTGATGCACCGCGTTTTCGGGCAAACCGTGCCAGAGGCAATTGCAGGAAAATGATCATGACCGAGGCCAGCATAAACAGTGGGCCGAGATCGGCCTCACTTCCGCCGGAGCGGCGTAGTTCAACGGGTAACGCCAGATAGAGCTGGTTATAGCTGAATAAATACGCGCTGTAAGCGACGATAAAAGCAACAAAGCGGCGCTGGCGGAATGCCGTCCACCAGGGGGAAATTTTCAGCGTGCCATGATGGCTGGTGCCTGTCGGCAGCATGAAATAGAGCATAATCAGCGCAAACAGGAAAACACCTGCCCCGCCAAGGGCCACGCTCTGGAAGCTGTAGCCTGTAAGTAATGCCCCCAGCAGAGGACCGATAACTGAGCCCAGCTCGCCACAAACAGAGAACAATGCGAACCACTCTGAGCGGCTGCGCTTGCCTTCCCTTTCACTTTGCGTCCCCGCCTGCGCCATCAGCGACTCGATTGCAGGCGAGAAGAGCGCGCCGCCAGTCCCTGTCAGACAGGCTCCCAGAATGACGCCCCATAACGAGGCGCTGGTAGCGAGCAGCAGGTAGCCGCTGATTCGGACCACGCAGCCGCACAGAATGATGGCACGCCCGCCAAACCTGTCAGTCAGCGCCCCTCCCACCAGAAACATGCCCTGCTGCGAGAAGGTTCTGAGACCGAGCACCATGCCAATCGCGGCGCCGGACAACAGCATGTCATCGCGCAGAAAAATAGCGAGAAAAGGCACCACCGCATAAAAACCGGTATTAAAAATAAACTGGCTGGCCAGCAGCAATGAGGGGGAGGTGTTCGCTTTCTTCCCTGAAATCAATTCAGTCATGATGAGAGTATTCTTTAAAAATGTATTCAGCCACGCGCCCGTGATGGGGCATGAGTTACAAGAGCCGGTACCGCGTCCAGCAGCTGACGCGTATGCGGATGATGAGGTAAATGCAGCATTTCAAGCGTAGGGCGATCTTCAATGATTTTTCCGGCCTCCATGACCAGCGTCCTGTCGCACAACCCTGCCAGCATAGAAATGTCATGAGAGACGATCAGCAGCCCCATGCGGTTTTCTTCTGTAACACGCAAAAGCAGCGATTTGATTTGCTCACGCAGGGGAAGATCCAGCCCGCTGACCGGTTCATCGGCCAGCAGAAAATCGGGCTGTATGATCAGCGCCCTTGCCAGCGCAACGCGCTGAGCCTGCCCCCCTGAAAGCGAGCCTGCACGCTGGTCGAGAACCTCCGCGCTGAGTTCTACCTGTTCAAGTGCAGTGGCAAGGTCAGGTGACGCATCACGGTTGCAGCCTAAATGTTTTAGCGGCTCGTTGAGAATATCTCTGACACGCATTGCCGGCGGCAACGTGCTGGCGGGCTCCTGAGGAAGGTACTGAACCCGGCGACGATACCAGCGTAATGTTCGGGCAGAGCCCGGCCTGACCACCTTTCCATCGCAATACACCCCACCGTCATCCACCGGATCGAGGGCCAGGATTGCTTTCAGTAACGTCGATTTTCCGCAGCCCGAACATCCCAGCAGGCCTACGCGCTCATGCTGACGCAGCATGAGCGAAAAATCGTTAAGAATGGCATTCACAGGCAGAGTCTTCTGCCAGGGGAGTCCGGGTTGGCTCCGGTAGCGGGAAATCCTGTCGACCTGAATGAAGGAGTCGGATGCCATCTGCGGGGGAATATTCATCCGGCGAGCGCCTCACGGGTATGTGTTAACAACGTCTGTTCAGCAGCTCGCGCGGCCTGTACCAGTTTGCGGGTGTAGGGATGTTCCGGCGCGTTCAGGAGCTGGGCCATTGTGCCTGACTCCACAATCCTGCCTTTTTCCATCACGATACCTCGCTGGCAAAGCTGTGTGGCTACGGCAATATCATGCGTGATGAAGAGCAACGCAGGCGGAGCGCTCAGCGTGGAACCCTGACCTAATATCTGCAGAACCTGCTGCTGGCTAATCACATCCAGTGCCGTCGTCGGTTCATCAGCAATCAGCAGGCGATTATTCCCCAGCAACGCCAGCGCGATGCAAATTCGCTGACGCTGCCCACCGGAAAGCTCTGACGGGTAGCGAGAGAGCAATTGAGGGATATCGCTGAGCTGAAGCGCATCCAACAAAGAGGCCAACCTCGCGTTATCACCTGTTTTCAACGCCAGAGCAAGCTGTCGCCCCACCGGCATCAGCGGGTTCAGCGCGGTGGAAGAGTCCTGAAAGATGGCGGATGCCAGCGCATGCTGAGGGCGCCGGGTGGGATGAAGGCCTACGACATCCGCACCGTTTATACGAATACTTCCTTGTAATAACAGCCCGACAGACAATGTACCTATAATGGCTTTTGCCGTCAGAGACTTACCTGACCCCGATGAGCCGATAATACAGACCCGCTCGCCTTGCTGGAGCCGAAAGCTGACATCGCTGACCAGGGCAGAATGGCCCATAGAAATGCTGACGCTTTTAACATCAAGCACAGGTATTGAATAAGGAAGATCGTTGTTCATGTCACTGCACATGCCATTTAAGTTATGTGATAACATAACATTTGTTTTCGTGGTGTTGCAATTCAAACCAATTTGTAATTGCTTTGACCTACTCCCCGTTGGCTACCACACCATCCATTAATTAATTGCCTTCATCAGATGTGAAACATTTGCGAATTTCCGCTGTTCGCTCATAGCAGACATTTACATGAGCGTGTCCAACGACGTTCAGGTTTCCTGACGGCATCCCTGTACAGAGCTTGTCAATTTCTGCCTGGATAGCTCTTTAGACGGTATTCAACCGGGCTGAGTCCGTTAAATTTAAGGCTAATTCGTCGGGTATTGTAGTATCGTATGTAATCCTCAATAGCTATCTTAAGTTCATCAATGTCCTTAAATTTGCTGGTATAAAAACATTCTGATTTCAACGTTCCGAAAAAGCATTCTGCACAGGCATTATCGAGGCAGTTGCCTTTGCGGGACATACTTTGGATGATGCCGAACTCCCGTAACTGATACTGGTACCATCGATGACGTTATTGCCAGCCCTGATCTGAATGAAGAACCGGATTGGTACCCGCATCAAGTCTGGCAAATGCCTTAATGAGCATGTCATCGATCATCGGCATGGTTGGACGTTCTGAAATACTGTAGGAGATCACTTCGTTATTGAAGAGATCAATAATGGGTGAAAGGTAGAGTTTGCGGCCACTGACGGCGAATTCAGTGACATCGGTGACCCATTTTTCATTGGGCCGGCTGGCTTTGAAGTTTCGTTGCAGGATATTGTCAGCAGCGCGCCCATGCTCACCCTGCCATGAACTGTAGCGCTTAACTCTTATCGCGGCTTTGAGACGAAGTACATTCATCAGGCGCTGAACCAATTTGTGGTTTAACGCTCCTCCCTCTCTTCTGAGCGCCAGTGCTATCCGCCGATAACCATAGCGGCCTTGGTTCTCATCATAGATCTCTTTGATTCTGCATTTCACTTCATCGTATTTCCCCGGGGAGTGGAGTGCTTTCAGATGATAGTAAAACGTACTCCTGGGTATCTGAGCTATCTGCAAAAGCTGGTCGAACGGATAGTGCTGCCTCAGTTCGTCGATAATTCTGACCTTCTCTCTTACCGAACTAAGGCTTTCAACTTTTTTAGATAAAGTATCCGCAATTCCAGACGGCGGACTTTTTGTTCAAGTTCCTGAATACGTTTATCTTTCGAACGCTCCAGTGCCAACTCAAGCGCAACAGGATCATCAATCATATGAAGTGCCTTTTTTTGCCCACACGGAGAGAACGAAGCCCTTCCTCTCCATGTTCGCTGAACACCTTCATCCACTTCCCAACAGAGGCTGAACCCGCGACGTTAAATTTCGCAGCAGCCTGCGACTGGGAAATCTGCCCCGTCAGTACAGCCTTAACGGCTTCGACTCTGATATCGGGATCGATTGATACGCCCTTATCCCTGGGCTTCAGGCCTTCTTCTCCATAAGCATCATAGGCTGCAACCCATATTCTTACCTGGGTTCTGGGAACATTAAAGCGAGCTGAAGTTAAGCGATAGCCTTCATCGGTAGCGAAATAGTGCATAACCACTTCGAGGCGCTGTTGAAAGGTGTACTTACGTCTGGACATGGGACTCTCCAATTTGAGAGTCCAACTAAATGGGTGCAGTGCATGGGTTAATGAAAATTAACTACGGGGCTTTCTGCTTTCTGCCACACAACACGGTAACAAACCACCTTCACGTCATGAGGCAAAAAGCCTCAAGCGCCACCGCCAGTATACCTTACCCGCTGCCATACTGACCAGGCATCGCGCCATCATCGTTCTGATTTGCCGCGAAAATACCCGGGTCTGCTCTCAAGCTCCCGCTCGATCAGCTCGTCGGCAAACAAGGGCGCAATCCTGTTGATGCGGCGCACCAGATTCCGGTGGCGGGCGGCGGCTTTCCGCTCGTCGCTCCAGCGCTTAATCTGCCTCTCGTCGAGAAAATCCACGCATACTGCATAGCCCGCGCCCGCCACCCAGCAAGACATCACTTCTTCAGGTGCCGCCTGCCCTGCCTCCACGACAACGGAAACCAGCTCCTGTGGACCCGGGCAGGGCCTGTGCGGCAGTTTCCAGCTCAGGGAATAGCGCCACTTCATCCGTGGCTCCGGTGTGTCAGCTTGTTCGGGACCTGCCAGCGTTCTGCCTGACGCACAGACTCCGGCGTCTCTCTCACAATGAAGCTGATTTCATGCATGACACCATACAGCGGCTCCCCGGCATCCCGCAGCCAGTCCAGCCAGAGAGGTCAGCGAGGCATATCGCGATCGCCAGTGCCAGAAGGCAGGGGCAAGCTCACGCGCGTCAAACTCATCGGCCCACCGGCGGTACCAGCTGATGACCGTTTCCGGTGACTGGAAATTCAGCTCCGTGACGGCCTGTCCCAGCAGGTTCTGCCGTAATCGCCAGTGATGCGCCATTGCGCGTTCTTCCCGACGCATCTTACGGGTAAAGGCGAGGCCGCTGCGCTGTTTCCGGCGCTCAGTCCGGCTGTGCTGCACCTCGGGGAACAGTTCGGCCTGAACATCAACCGGCAGCGGCAGCGGGCAGCACTCCCCGTGACTGGCAATCAGTGCATCGAGCGCCTCTTCCACCTGCTTAAGACTGCTCAGACGATGTTTCGGGTCCCAGTTCAGGCCGGGAATGCGCTGCGCCACGGTCGTGTTCATGCGGCTGTTCCCGGTCAGCAGGCGCAGAAAGGTACGCACGTGTGGCGCGGCAGACAGACGAGCACCGCGCTGGCGGGCATTCTCCACGGTCATGATGGCCTGCAGCGCAGCCTGCCTGGCAGGCTGCAGGGTGACAAGGGAACGGGACGAAGGGATCATTGTGCGCCCTCCTGTTCCAGCGTACTGATGATACTGGCGCAGGAATATCCGTCAGTATCGAGACACGCTATCAATGCCAGCGTGTGGGAGATCAACTCCGGGTCAAATGCTTCCATGCTGCGAACAACAGAGAACGGCTGGCCACCACGTGTCACAAAGACGACCATCCATCGCTCACTCAACTCGCCGGGGCTGCAGACAGCGACATCAAAATGGCAATGGGCCGGAGAAAAACGGATCTGAACCGGGAAAAAACCGCCAAACTCACTGCGATATTCACCGTTCACGGACCAGCCTGACGGCAGATGCAGAACACGCATCACAGCATGGGTCAGCTCACGGCGGAAATCTTCACCGGCAGCGCGGTAATCTTCCAGCTCATCGATGGACATGGTTTTCAGGACATCCAGAGTCAGTAACGTTTTCATTTTCAGTCTCCTTATCGCCGCCCCGCAGGGCGGCGTCTCCGTTATCAGGCAGCGTGTGAAGTCGGTTCGTCAGTGTCCGGGGCAGCATGTGCATCGTCCGGCTTTGCGGCATCCGGGGACTGCATCCAGCCCGGTACCCAGCGGGAGCCGGAGAGCCACTGTTCCGCATGGCTGGCAGCATCACCCTTCTTCATTTTTTCGGCATCCGAGGCGGCTCCGGTCAGCCCGGCCTCCTTCAGCGCCGCCACAATCTGGGCCTTGCTGAGCAGCCCGAGGAAGTTATCCGCTGTCGGCTGCCACCAGTCGCGCAGATGGAACCCGAGCGCCGCCTCCACGCCATCGAGGTCACTGCGGCGGGTATGTCCACATTCACGGGTCTGGACACCGTCTACGGAACAGGCAGTACAGAAGGCCATCAGCGACATCAGGGTCTGTCCGTCGAGGGTAAAGAAGGTGGTGAAATCTTTCTGCCACCCCTCCGGCAGCAGGGCTTCCAGACGGGCTTTCTCCTGCATCAGATACCGCCATGCCTGACCTTCCTCTCCGGTCGGGGCTTCACTGGTCAGGCCGCTGTGATGCACCTCAAGGCGCAGGACGAACGGATGCCGGGTGGTGGTGCAGTAGTCAAACACGCAACTGCACAGCCGCCAGACCATCAGGGCCACGGCTTTCTGTGGCTGCTTAACCAGTTCGGCCTGAACCGCCAGTGTCCTTTCTGAAGACATTTTTTTCAGCAACGGCACGCTGATGCCCTCTGCCGCATCCGGGATACTGCGGGTGACCACATGTACGGCAGCCTGATCGCCACCGTGTTCCCCGACGTCAGAGACCGCCGTCTGGATCTTCTTCTGGACACCACGCTGGACGCAAAGCTCACCGTCATACAGACTGACCACCACGCCACAGGCCGCTTTCTGCTCCGGTGTCCACGCCCGAACCGATGCCGCATTTTCAATCTCATCAATCAGCACCTGAATCGCGGCTTCATCCTCAAAGGTTTCCGTTGCCTCCAGCGTGGCGTACAGTTCATCAAGACGCTGCAGCTCCTCAGCGCTGAATTCCCCCTCCGGCGCCGGCAGCACCAGATAATGCTCGCGGTCATCGCCGTAGTTTCTGACGGATCCCTCACGAGCCAGTGACCATGACCAGCCTTCCTGTTGTTCGATGGCCAGCGCAGCCGCCGCCAGCTTCTCCTGAACCAGACGCTCAACCAGTACCCCGTCAGCCGTTCCGTCTCCCTCCTGGGCGCTGAACAGATCCTCACGCACCACGCCCCCGGCGGCCTCATACGCTTCACGACCGATAAACACAAAGCGGGAGTGGGTTACGGCGATTTCCGTATCCGTGATGGCCCGCTTCAGCAGGTGAGCGGGTGTGCTGCCGTATGAGGTTTTCACCTGGTCATACACCTGCACCTGACGTGCCGGGTCGCTCTCCAGACTCAGGGCCTGACACTGCTCCACGTCGAGTTTGTCCTCTGCCAGCAGGGTGATCAGTTCCGGGGCGAGGTTTGCCAGCTTCAGCATCCGCTGAACGTGACGGGCACTGTAGCCCAGCAGGTCCCCGATTTTAGCCGGGGTTTTCCCCTCTTCTGACAGGGTGCGGAACCCGCTGATTTGCTCTGCCGGATGCATGGCCACCCGCTGGTTGTTCTCGACCATCGAGGCAACCATCGCCAGGTCGTCACTGACACGCTTGGCAACAACGAGATACCCGGCATCGATGCGCTGCTCGCTGAGCAACTGTTGCAGGGCGGCAAGACGGCGGCCACCTGCAGCCACACCTGACATACCGTCCGGCAGCGAGTGAACCACCAGATTCTGGATCAGGCCGATCGCCATGATGGAGTCAGCCATCTCCCGGACACTGTCAGCCGGATAGGGGATCGTGCGAACGTTCAGCGGGGATTTGACCAGCGCCGACAGCGGCACCATCTCAACCTGAGCAGCCTCAAGCGCGGCTTTCAGGGCGGCGGATTCGGCAGGGTTCACCGATTTTTTGCTGGTTTTAACCGGCGCTTTTGCTTTAGACTCGGTCACTGACATAATTGATTTCTCTCCGATATTGGTTAATGTCTGCCGGGCAGACCCATCTGCCCGGCACCTATTACGGCTTATTGCGTTTTGCGTACTCCGTAGTCCCGGATATAGCGGTTCATCAGGTCCTCGCCGCCCGGTTAAAAATTCCAGACGCGCCAGACCATGCTGCTATCATCCAGATGACGGACGACAAGACGAAAATGGGTCCCCTGGTCATCTTCAATCGCCACATTCTGATACTGCGCTGCGACAACATGAGCCTGTCTGCGGGTAAACGTGCCATCCGGCAGGGATTCAAGCGGGGACAAAACGTTGTGGTCCATATGTTTCTCCTTCTCTGCCCCACCTGAACGGGGCGTCTTCATCATGGTTTAAAAGGGCGCGTCATCATCCATTGGTGGAAAATCATCCGGGAGTGGCTGAGGCGGTTGCTGAGACGGAGCCGCATCCTGACAGTCTTTCTTACCGCCCTTCGCTTTCGGGGATTTAGCCGGGGCCTGAGCAGGTTGTGCCGGGGCGGCAGGACTCTGCGGCTGCGCGGCGCTCTCAGGCACACCGGATTCACGGCGGCCGCCGAGCATCTGCAGGGTGCCGTTCTGGCCGACCAGCACCTCGGTGACGTAGCGCGTGACTCCGGCATCGTCCTGCCAGTTGCGGGTGCGCAGCTGGCCCTCGATGTAGACCTGCGCGCCTTTACGCAGGTATTCGCCCGCCACTTCCGCGAGCTTGCCGAAGATCACCACACGGTGCCACTCGGTGTTTTCGCGCATCTCTCCCGTCTGCTTGTCACGCCATGTTTCAGACGTGGCCAGCGGCAGATTGGCCACTGCGCCCCCGTTGGGCATGTAACGCACGTCCGGGTCCTGTCCCAGATGTCCGACCAGAATGACTTTGTTAACGCCACGTGCTGCCATGATGAATCTCCTTACTCTGTTGTTTTGTCTTTAAAAACCATCACCCGTTGAGTTGCCGGGGCCGCGGTTTTGACTTTGTGTGGGGACCTGCTGAACCTGCCCCCTGGTTGTTACCTTCACCCGTTTGAGAGCCGTTCGCCGCAAGGGCAAAGACGCCACGGCCTGACGCATCTGTCCGGGGCAGGACACAAAAGTTTTTGCGGTTCCATGCAAAAAGTTTTGTGGACTGTTCATTACACCCTGGACAGCCAATGCGACAGGTTGTGGCTATGTCAGCCCGGGCGAATGGACTCAAACGGGTGATTCGGGTACCAGGGGAAAGGAGCAGGCACCCGCCGCAACGACGGAACGCGCGGGCGCGAAACGGCGTTGCCCTGCAGAGTGCCGGCAGCCCTTCGCCGGCACGGTGAAAGCGGCGCGCCCGGAACGGTCGCAGCAAGCGCTGCCGTTGACCTCAGACATCAGACACTAGCCGGCAGGCCCGAAACCGCGTAGCGGATTCGGCGGAGCTTACCGCGTCTTTTCGCGGTTAGCGCAGTGTGGCTCGACGACTGAACCGCGCCAGCGGGTCAGGAGCCGAAGGTGGCCCCGGTGCAGATTGTGTGAAAAGAAAGTTAAACAGAGGAAGAGCTGCAGCAAGATGGAGAGTACCGGTCAGGTCAGGTAAGGTCTGGTCTGGTCTGGTCTGGTCTGGTCTGGTCAGGACTGAGACTCGCCCTTCTCTTTTCTGTACTGAACAACGCAGTACCAGGCCGAAGCCAGGAAAGCAAAAACGGTGATCAGCACGCGTAATTCGTCACCCGCTCTTTCCCCTTCAGCATCAGCGTTATGATGATGCCGGCAACGATAATCCACGCAATACCACTCCAGAGGCGCAGCTTATCCGCCACGACATTAATCAGAACAAAAGCAGCGGCCAGGATGGCCCCCCACAGAGCCGGAACAGGCTGAAACGGAATAAAAAACAGGTTAATACCGGTTAAAAACGACACGGCAGCAAACATCAGAGACATACGCACAGATTACCCTCCCTGGACACACTGAGTAAGAAAATCAATTCTGCTGATCATCGCCCGGTTTATTATATTCGGGTGCATTTGCGCGCGGCAGCTGCTGACTGTTCAGTCGATGTACGCGGAGCCGTTCACGGAAATATTCGCGCAGGTGTTCAGGCTGTTCCCGTTCAACAAGTTCCGGCATGACGGGCTTGTTCATGCGCTCCTGCCAGGCAACAGCAACAGCCACCTTATCGACGGCAACTTTATCCTGCTCCTCCTTTGAAAAAGAGGCAATATTCCACTGCGACATACGCAAATTCCGCAAAAGAAGAAAAGGTACGCAGATATTACGCTCTTAATCCTTAACTGGCGACCTGTTGAGGTGAGGCCAGTACGCAGCGCCGCAGGCGTGGCGAACCGCCTCACCGGCAGGCGAAGCCTGCCAGGATTTTCGCGCGGCCGCACCGATCTGCGAAGCCGGGTAAGCTCCCCACAGATCGTGCCGTCTCAGACCTTAAACGGGGCGTCGGGCGCCCCGATGTAGTATCAGTCCAGAGCCGCGTAAATAGCAGCGCATTCGTCATGAGAGTCAATGAAATTCCACAGCTGCGATTCCCGCAGCATCAGGTGGCGTGTCAGAGCAGCATCACCGCGTTCATGGTGCAGCCAGATACGGCGGTTGATCGCCAGCGCCGTAATGATAACTCCGGCCGCATCCGCGCTGACGGACCGATCAAACCAGTTATCCGGGTTAGTCAGATGGAAACGGTCACCGTCAGGCATCATGTAGCCGCCGCCCTCCGGAATACGGATGAAATGCCAGAAGCCTCCGCAGTAATCGGTGATGTGTTTCTCAGCGAGCGCATAGACCTGCATCTCTCCGGCCAGAAAATCGTTACCAAACAGATCCGGCAGGAACGAGAGACGGTCGGACTCCTCAACATTCAGCATGGTTTGACGGGCATGATACATAGCAACCTCCACAGGTTCATAAGATTGCGGCACTACCCGTCGCGATGAAGGAGGTTGAATAAAAGGTTTCTCTAACCCGTATTTCGACCACAGGGAGAAAAGCGGAAGCAAATGTCGCAACGCGACAGACGCAGGAATCAGGCCACAGGCCGGAGGAATGGGGCCGGGTGAAGCGGAGCCGGCGGCAACGACAAGCCGGCGACGTCCTTATCCGGTGTTGATGGCACGGCGCCGGTTTATCAGCTGCCCGTCACCAGGCGGTCCGGGAGATCTCTCGTTCTGAGCTTACCGGCGATCCGGTTTATCACTGGCCACGGAGATACCAATGTACATGCCGCTTCCCCAGATAATCTGAGAGAGCACAAATATCCACTGAGGGACGTCAACAATCAACAGCGGAAGGAGAGCAACCGTCACGATTAAAATCAGGCGGCTACCGAATTGCCGGCGCACCGGTTCAGCGGCGTCAACCGGGACGCCTGCATATCGCAGAACCTGCCTTAAACCCGTATTCATAATCACTCCACTCAGAATAAATGCACTGTACTTCAGTATATTACATTTTATTAGATAACGATTCTCCGGGCTGGCAGTGATCCTTCTGAAATTTCACTGTTTTTGCAGGAACAGCAAATGGTTACAGACAACGGCAACAAGATGACTTGAAAAAAACGGCCTTCGCAAAATAATACTGTATATATATGGGTCTTCCCCTGTTGTAGTGGCTGTTCAACTTTTCTGCTATATTTTTCACATGCAAACTGCGGATTAGGAATCATGTATGACGACTCAGCTATCTGGAGGTTGTTTGTGCCAGTTTATACGCTTCAGAGCAGTTAATCCTGGAATCCCCCACTCATGTTCCTGCGACCTTTGCCAGAAACATACAGGAAGTCAGACTGTTGTATGGCTGGAGTTTTCGGCCATAGATGTGCAATGGACTGGTGAAGGAGGTAAACCTTCTTTGTTCCGCTCTTCTGAAACATCAAGTAGGGCTTTTTGCCCGCGATGTGGTAGTTCTCTTGGTGCTATTGATGACGGTCCTGTAGTTGCTATATTGTCCGGTGTTTTTGACCAATGTCACACTGACATTTTTTCTCCTGATTCTCATTCTTTCCAGGATATGAAACCGGAATGGTGGCGGCGAATTTTTCCAGACACTATTTATTAATATTAAAAACTAATATCCAGCTTCCCGTAGTGAAACATCACGCCCAGTTTAAAGCGCTCCCTGTTTCGGTACCCCCTGGCTTTTATTCTCAGCAGTCTGATCTTGCTGTTCAGTGCCTCCGCATTACCATTTGAGACGTTATGTCGCATTGCATTGAGGATCCCGTAGAGCCTTTTACCTATTGTTTTCGCCGCATTTTTCATCATTGACACATCACTGTTGGCCGCCAGCGCCAGCCATCGTTGCCAGTCATTCCGCCGTTCCTCGCTCCATGGCCTGTTCCAGATATCCTTCGCCAGCTCTTTCAGCGCCCAGCACTGGCTGGTCAGTTTCATCTGTGTCCGCAGCCATATCAGCTTTTCCAGCCGGGATTCGGCGCTGTACTGCCACAGGAAGCGTGTCCCCTTTGCCTGTCGGCGGCTTTCTACCGGAAGGTGCGGATGTTCATTCTGCCGGGTTTTATCCACTACCTCGCCCAGTTGCTTCGCCACATGGAAGCGGTCGAAGGCGATTTTCTCAACTGCGCTGGGCAGATGGATGCGTGCAGCCCTTATATAGCCCGCATTCATGTCCATTGAGAGTGTTTTGATAGCCTGCAGTTGCCCGTCAGTCAGCGTTCTGAGGTAACCGGCGAGACTTTCTGTTCCTCGATCGTCCGTTAAGGCCAGCGCCCGCCCGTCGCGATCGGAGATCACCGTTATATACCGGTGTTCTTTTTTAAAGGCGACCTCGTCCACATTCATATGCCTGCCTGCTAATGGCTTTTTTATCCGTGCAAGACCGCGCTTAACCGCGCGAGTCATAATGCCGTCAACAGCATTCCAGCTGAGTTTTAGTTGCTTTCTGACAGCATCAATGGTGCTGATTTTTAGCCATGAGAGCACGAACGATTCGAACAGCAGCGTATACCGGCTTCCGGGCCCCGCCCACGGAACAGGCAGAGTCTGACAGCCATGCTCCGGGCACTTAATACGGGGAACATCAGCTTCAACTAATGTCGCGAACTGGCAGGTATCAAGGTGTCGCCATTGACGATGTCGGTGATCGTGAACAGGACAGGATTTACCGCAGGCAGGACAGGTTAACAGAGTGTTTTCAGCGATCCCGACGGTGACAGTAACGGAACCTGCATTTTCATCAAGGGACAAGGATTCAACCTGCCACGGCCCGATAAATTCAGAATGTGGGCATAGAGGGATTTTTCGTCCATAAACGCGTACCGGATTAAAATTAGACATCCAGAATACTTACACATTCTTCCGGCACCCAGCCAGATTCTCCGGAGTGCTTGAGCGCCCAGAACCAGCCATTAAGAGACTTTATGACAGTAATTCTCTCGCTGGACCTGACTGATAATTCATGCGCCGTATAGTCTTCAAGGCAGATGACTTCGTAGGTGCTAATGGGAGTAAATATTTGTTGTGGAGCCCATCCGGCTTTACCGGAAGGAAGCGTTACCCATACCCATCCGCGATACTCAAGATCAGAATGGCTGATAACGACAGCACTGGCTTTCTTTATAGATATGGGGTCAGGAAAAGCAGAAGTGTATTCCCTGATGACAACAGCAGCATTACTCAAGTGGTTTTCCTCCTGTTGTTGGGTAAACAGCAAAAGCCTACAACAGCCACCACAACAGGGGAAGACCCATATATATACAGTTTTAAGCAAGGGGAAAAAACGATGAAGTTCACTCCTGCAGTATCAGAAGCCAGCATAGTAAAAATTCCTTTGTTCACAGAGCGATGCCCTGCGGGTTTTCCGTCACCGGCTGCGGACTACACTGAGTCTGAACTGGATCTGAATGAGTACTGCATTCACCGGCGCCACTCCACCTATTTTGTCAGGGCGATTGGCAACTCAATGACTGATATTGGCCTCTATTCCGGCGATCTGATGGTCGTGGATAAAGCAGAACAGCCGCGGCCCGGGGATATTGTTATCGCGGAAATTGAGGGTGAATTCACCGTAAAACGCCTGCTTCTGACGCCGCGGCCAGCCCTGCAGGCGATGAACCCGGACTTCCCTTCCCTGTACCCGGATCCGGAAACGCTGCAAATTTTCGGCGTGGTAACGGCATTCATTCATAAAACCCGGAGGGCAGACTGATGTTCGCCCTGGCAGACGTCAACTCCTTCTACGCCAGTTGCGAGAAGGTTTTCAGACCGGATTTGCGCGGAAAACCGGTAGTCGTTCTCAGTAACAACGATGGCTGCGTTATTGCCCGGAGTGCTGAAGCCAAACGGCTGGGTATAAAGATGGGAACCCCCTGGTTCCAGCTCAAAGAGGCGCAGTTTCCTGAAAAACTGTACGTTTTTTCCAGCAATTACGAGCTCTACGCTAGCCTGAGTAACCGCGTGGTCGCCCTGCTGGAGGAGCTGTCTCCCCGCGTCGAACAATACTCGATAGACGAATGTTTCCTGGATGCCCGGGGAATTGGCCACTGTATGGATCTGGAGGATTTTGGCAGGCAGCTGCGTGGGCACGTTCTCAGTGGAACCGGACTGACGATCGGTGTCGGCTGCGGCGCCACAAAAACACTGGCCAAATCGGCGCAGTGGGCGTCAAAGGAATGGCCACAATTCAGGGGGATGCTGGCGCTGTCGCCCGAAAATCCACGCAGAACGGCAAAATTACTCAGCCTGCAGCCGGTGGAAGAAATCTGGGGCGTGGGGAACCGGATAGCGAAAAAAGCTGCACGTTATGGGGATCACCACCGCCCTGCAGCTGTCGCTGACGAACCCCACATTTATCCGGAAAAACTTCAACGTAGTGCTGGAGCGCACGGTACGTGAGCTGAACGGCGAGAGTTGCATTTCACTGGAAGAAGCGCCGCCGCCGAAACAGCAGATTGTCTGCAGTCGCAGCTTCGGGCAGCGGATCACCACCTACGAAGAAATGCGCCAGGCCGTATGCCAGTATGCCGAGCGCGCGGCGGAAAAGTTACGCGGTGAGCGACAGTACTGCCAGCATATCTGCACCTTCATCAAGACATCCCCTTTTGCGGTTAATGAGCCGTATTACGGTAACGTGGCCACGGAAAAACTGAACACCCCTACCCGTGACACCCGGGACATTATCGCGGCAGCGGTCAGGTCTCTGGACAGGATCTGGCTCGATGGCCACCGCTACGCAAAAGCGGGGATAATGCTCAATGATTTCAGTCCGAACGGCGTCGCGCAGCTGAATCTGTTCGATGACGTGCAGCCACGGCCGCACAGCGATGCGCTGATGAAGGTGCTCGACGGTATTAATCATTCCGGACTCGGGAAAGTCTGGTTTGCCGGACGGGGTATTGCGCCGGACTGGCAGATGAAACGGGAGATGCTGTCACCGGCATATACCACCCGCTGGAAGGAGCTGCCGGTTGCCCGTTTCTGACCGTTGAAATGACAGAAGGGACTTGCCGCCAGAGCTTACTTTACCGATCATACAGATGACTTGTCTCAGGGAGGAACCATGACAAACATCATTCTGTGTGATGTGGCTGCCAGCGTCAGCGAACTTAAAAACGATCCGGTGGCCACCGCCAGTGCCGGCGGCGGCTACCCGGTCGCGATTATTGACCGCAACCGCCCTGTTTTTTATTGTGTGCCCGCGGCTCTGTATGAACAAATGCTCGATGCGCTGGACGAAAAAGACCTGGTGCAATTGATCACAGAACGTCAACACCAGCCGCTGCGTGAAGTGGATCTCAATCAGTATCTGTGATGTGCTCCGGTGCGAGGAGCAAGGAATGTATTAAATCAATGTTAAGGAACAATATGGGTAGAAAAATCGCAGGTGTGGTTTTCTTATTCTTCGCTGTCTGGGGAATGGCTTCAGTGATTGAATTGCAGTACTGGCGTAACGCTGAAACCTATCCTGCCTGGCTGACAAAACATCTCCGGATCTCTCCCGAAAATAACGAAAAGAGCCTGATAAGGATAGGAATGGAAACCTTTGACAAGGCATGTGGTGATAACAGGGGCCTCCTTGCCGTCACCCAAAAACAAAACGGTATGTTTATGCGCTGTGATGATTCCCCCGGATTTTTTTCATGGTTCAGCGGCGTTTACAAAGTCAGTTAATCAGATAACGTGTTGGACTTTCAATATGTTACCCACACGGTTATCCCCCGTTACTGTGGATAATCAATATATTGTGTCTCAGACAGCTGCTTTTTCTACCATATGTTGTGTCCCTTATATCCCCTCGGACGGCGTGACAAACGACCTCACACTGGAGACGCTGATGACGGGACCATGTTCATCCAGGGTCGTAAGAACGGCCGGGACTGGTTACCGGCCGGACGAAGGACCGGCCAACGCGCAGCGGCGGCAGCTGGTTTTAAAAATGCTGGCGGAAATTTAAAATTAAGCCGCACACCCCGCGAAATTTTGCAAATTTCACTCAACATGCTTCGTTCAGATCCCAACAGAGCTTTCACCATCACCTGTAATAACCGCCCTGCTGCGTGATTACTCCGCTCAACAGGTTGCTGGCGACAAGCCAATACCTGTTCGTGACAGGCATTGATTGAACCGTTGTCCCAAACTAATAATCTGCCGACGATGCAGGTGGGACCGTGGTCCCAGGCAGATTACCTGACCGACGACGCAGGTGGGACCGTGGTCCCAGGCAGATAAGCTGACCGACGATGCAGGTGGGACCGTGGTCCCAGGCAGATTACCTGACCGACGACGCAGGTGGGACCGTGGTCCCAGGCAGATAAGCTGACCGACGATGCAGG
>NZ_PIOG01000227.1:0-75714 GCF_002810545.1 Klebsiella sp. A-Nf5
CAGTGACACGACAGGGATGGCGTCAATTACGGTAACTTTCAAACCCGGCACCGACATCAAACTCGCCCAGATGGATCTGCAAAACCAAATTAAAATTGTGGAATCCCGCCTGCCGCAGTCGGTAAGACAGAATGGGATAAATGTTGAGGCAGCTAATTCCGGTTTTTTAATGATGGTGGGGTTAAAATCGCCAAGCGGAGCCTATCAGGAAGCTGACTTAAGCGATTATTTTGCAAGGAATGTTACTGATGAACTCCGTCGCGTATCTGGTGTAGGTAAAGTCCAGCTTTTTGGCGGAGAAAAGGCACTCCGCATATGGCTGGACCCGATGAAATTACACAGCTATGGGCTCTCTGTTACGGATGTATTAAGCGCCATCAGTCAACAAAACGTGATTGTTTCACCGGGCAGAACCGGAGATGAACCCGCGACGAGCAGTCAAGAGGTGACCTATCCAATAACGGTAAAAGGGCAGCTCTCTTCGGTTGAAGAATTTCGCAATATCACGATTAAATCACAGGTCTCAGCCGCCCGGGTGACACTGGCAGACGTTGCCCGCGTGGAATCCGGGTTGCAAAGTTACGCATTTGGCATCCGTGAAAATGGCGTGCCTGCAACGGCTGCCGCCATTCAGTTGTCTCCTGGCGCAAATGCGATTAGTACTGCGTCGGGTATCCGCGCGCGGTTAACAGAACTGTCCGGTGTGCTTCCCGAGGGAATGACATTCACCGTGCCTTTCGATACGGCTCCATTTGTAAAGCTATCGATATTGAAGGTAGTTGAGACATTTGTTGAAGCCATGGTTCTGGTCTTTTTCGTGATGCTGCTTTTCCTTCACAAGATACGCTGTACGCTTATTCCTGCGATTGTGGCACCCGTGGCGCTGCTCGGCACATTTACCGTAATGCTATTAAGCGGTTATTCCATCAATATTTTAACCATGTTTGGAATGATACTGGCCATCGGGATTATTGTTGACGATGCTATTGTTGTGGTGGAGAACGTCGAACGACTGATGGAAGACAAAAAAATGTCTCCACAGGATGCAACGCGAGAAGCGATGCGTGAAATTACGCCGGCAATCATTGGTATTACGCTGGTGCTCACTGCGGTGTTTATACCAATGGCCTTTGCCAGCGGTTCTGTGGGTATTATTTATCGACAGTTCAGCATTTCGATGGCGATATCCATTTTACTGTCGGCATTCCTGGCGCTGACGTTAACGCCTGCGCTTTGTGCAACCCTGCTCAAACCACATGGTATTCATCAGGGTAAAAGCAGCGTATTTTCAGCGTGGTTTAACGCTCACTTTCATCGCCTGACTTCGTTTTACGCCACTGGTCTGGGATTTGTACTGAAGCGTACTGGCCGTATGATGATGATCTACGCTGCATTATGTTTGGCATTGTTTGCCGGGCTGTCCACCTTACCATCATCATTTTTACCTGATGAAGATCAGGGTTATTTTATGTCCTCAATCCAGCTTCCTTCTGATGCCACGATGCAGCGGACGCTTAAGGTCGTCGATACATTTGAAGAGGAGATCGCCCATCGGCAGGCGGTAGAAAGTAACATTATGATTCTGGGATTTGGTTTTTCAGGGTCAGGCCAAAATTCGGCCATGGCATTCACCACCCTCAAGGACTGGAGACAACGCAAAGGAACCACGGCACAGGAAGAAGCTGACCATATTCGGTCCCAAATGGCAAACGTGCCGGACGCCGTAACAATGAGTCTGCTGCCTCCGGCTATTTCTGATATGGGAACCTCATCCGGGTTCACTTATTATTTACAGGACAGAGGGGGGAAAGGCTATCAGGCACTCAAAAAGGCGGCCGATGAGCTTATTGTACAGGCAAATCATAATCCTCACCTTGCCGATGTCTATATTGATGGACTTGGTGAGGGAACAAGCCTTTCCCTGCATGTCGACAGGGAAAAAGCGGAAGCCATGGGGGTTTCGTTTGATGAAATAAATCAAACCATTTCCGTTGCAGCAGGTTCCAATTATGTTAATGACTATACCAATAATGGTCGGGTTCAGCAGGTTATCGTCCAGGCGGATGCGCCATACCGGATGCAGCCTGAACAACTTTTGGCTTTGTCTGTTAAAAACCGTCTGGGGCAGATGCTTCCATTATCCACTTTTGTGACGCTTTCGTGGAATGTTGCACCGCAGCAACTGATACGCTATCAGGGATATCCTGCCATACGCATAACCGGGAGTTCCGCACAGGGAAAATCGTCAGGTACCGCAATGGCGGCAATGGACAATCTGGCTAAGCACTTACCACCGGGGTTCGCCGGTGAGTGGGCGGGAAGTTCGTTACAGGAAAAAGAGTCTGCATCACAGCTTCCGGGTCTTATTGTGCTCTCGGTACTGGTGGTATTCATGGTGCTGGCTGCTCTTTACGAAAGCTGGTCCATTCCCTTCGCGGTCATGCTCGTTGTTCCTCTGGGGCTGCTCGGCGCTGTGCTGGCCGTATCCGTTACAAATATGACGAATGACGTCTTTTTCAAAGTGGGTCTGATAACCCTGATTGGACTTTCCGCCAAGAATGCGATTCTGATTATCGAGTTCGCGAGACAATTGATGAAAGAAGGAAAGAGCCTTATTGACGCCACATTGACGGCTGCAAAGCTACGCTTACGGCCAATTCTGATGACTTCTCTGGCTTTCACATTAGGTGTTGTTCCGCTGATGCTTGCCAGTGGAGCCAGCGACAGCACGCAGCATGCGATTGGTACCGGTGTATTCGGCGGGATGATTAGCGGAACGCTACTGGCCATTTTCTTTGTTCCGGTATTTTTCGTGACGATCACACGATTTACAGGCATGCGAAAATACAGACTGGGGAATAGCCGGAACGGCTAATCTCTGCCCTGTGTTCCGGCCAGTTTAAAGCAGACTTCTTGCTGAACTGGCTGGCATTACATTATCAAGGACATTATGACCATCATTACCACTCAAAGATTAATCATTCGCCATTTTAAGGAAGAGGATGCGGCAGCTCTTTTCGATTACCTCTCTTCACCACGTACTCCTTGCTTTAAGGATGAAAAGTTACATTCACTCGCTGAGGCAGAGGTCGACGTGGCTAAACGAGCCTCTGACCCAACACAGTTTGCCGTTTGTCTAAATGAAACCGATACGTTAATCGGACATCTTTTTGCGGACAATAGCAACGAGCCAGACAGCAATACCTGGTCAGTAGGCTGGCATTTTAATCAACGTTTTGAACATCAGGGATATGCAAGCGAGTCAGTTGCTGCACTGTTTGATTATTTATTTAAAGTAAAAGGCGCCAGACGTTTGTATGCCTGGGTGGAAGATTATAATTACTCCTCTCAAAAACTATGCGAGCGACTACTTATGCGACGTGAAGGATGTTTTAAAGAATTTGTCTCCTTTGAAAACGAGGAGGGTAAGGCAAGGTATGACGACACATACATCTATGCGTTACTGCATAAAGAATGGACGAAGTAGAGGACGAAGAAAAATGTCCGCTCCTCGCTCATGGCGGACCTTTGGCTCAGTTAACAGTTCGCGCCGTGCCAGAAGCGGATCTCGCTTACTGCCAGGTATCAGTATTTACGGGAAGCAGATCAGCAGGCTAGGGATATCTATTATTGAGTATTGAACTGAAATCGTATGTATTGGATTTAAAATCGTTTGCGGGTGGGATATAGGCATTGAGCTTTTTACTGATGCTTGATACTCTCAGAGCACAAGCAGCGACCCAACACCATACTATAAAAGCCACAATAACGACGTATAGAGATTTCAAAATCTCTATACCATCACTCTGTGAAGAACCTCTGTATATCTCAGCACCGATATATAATAGCAACGATATTAACACAAAAGGTATTATCCACTTATGGAATTTATGAGGGTATATATTCCCGTTAGTAATTGTGTACATGCCCTGATAACGCAAGACTGCCTTCAAGGACGGAATTAATGACTGTGCATAATCGGAACTCAAGCATATGATTTTATAAGATAAATGCCAATCTCTATGCAGTCCGAACGACTGTAGGCGGAACTGCTGTTCCGCCTTTGCTAACGGATCGGAGATGGGTACAGAAGAGGTTCTAAGCCATTCGACTGCTTTTATCTGCTCGGAGGATGAGCGTGAAAAAAAGTCTCTGCGATGAAACTGAATATACTTTTTTGTAATCGCTCCAATGATAGTAAGAATGACTGCGGAAACCACTTGGTTACTAAATAGGTCCTTTATTACCGATATCATAGCTTTTCTCCTGCTTATCTAATTTCTAAAAGAGATAATATTTTATTTTTTAAAAGCTAAAAAATTTGGTTCCTCAATTTTATAGCAACTACAGTTCCTTTCAAAAGATCTCAGTCTAAAGAATACTACTTTCTCCGGCAGCAACTCCATTACCTGTGGTTTAACACGTAGCATAAAGTCATCAATGGAGCTATCCCGTTCCCGAACTTCCGCTCCTCGCTCAAATTAGACCTTCATCCCAGTCAGATTGCCCACGTCGTGCCAGAAGCGTAAGTAGGAACGCCAGAAGCCCGCAAATATTGATGCTTCGTTTTGCTGGGATGCTTACACCCAAACAAAAAAAGCCCCTGCGCGAAAGCAGGGGCAAGCCATGTCAGAGCTTATTTTTTATTAGTTAAATACCATCCCGCCGTCGATCAGCAAGGACTGACCGGTCATGTAATCAGAATCCGGGCTGGCAAGATAGGAGACGCAGGCGGCGACATCTTCCGGCTCGGACAGCCGACCGAGAGTGATGCGTTTGGCGAACTCGGCGGTACCGTAACCCAGCGGTTTACCGGCGGCTTCGGACACCTGGCGGTCAATTTCGGCCCACATTGGCGTTTTGACAATCCCCGGGCAGTAGCCGTTGACCGTGATGCCCAGCGGCGCGAGGTCGCGAGCGGCGGTCTGGGTTAAGCCGCGTACCGCGAATTTGCTGGAGCTATACACTGCCAGCTCCGGGTTGCCGACGTGGCCGGCCTGGGAACAGGCGTTGATGATTTTCCCGCCGTGCCCCTCTTTCTTAAAGGCCTCGACCGCCGCCTGGATGCCCCAGATCACCCCTTTGACGTTGATGTTGTAGACTTTGTCGACAATCTCCGGGGTGATGGACTCGATCGGCGTGGACGGCGCCACACCGGCGTTATTGACGATGACGTCGAAGCCGCCCAGCGTTTTGCGTGCCTGTTCGACGGCGGCAAACACCTGATCGCGGTCGGAGACATCCACTTTCACCGCCACGGCGTGTCCGCCGGCCTGGTTGATTTCGGAGGCGACCGCTTTGGCGGTGGCATCGTTATAATCGGCAATGGCCACGGCAAATCCATCCTTCACCAGACGAAGCGCGATAGCTTTACCAATCCCCTGGCCGGCGCCGGTAACAAGTGCGACTTTTTTCATTTTCCTTTCCTTATTGTGATGACTTACAGAATCTGACTCAGATGCAGCTGACCCATCAGCAGCGGGTTATCGCGATAATCCACCGGGATGGCCACCACCGCCGGGCCGTCGACATCCATCGCCGCGCGCAGGGTCGGTTCCAGCGCCTCGGCGCTTTCCACGGCAAACCCTTTGGCGCCGAAGGATTCGGCATAGGCTTTAAAATCCATCGGTCCGAACTCGACGCCGGACAGGCGCTGGTATTTTTTCTCTTCCTGGATGGCCACCATGTTGTAGCCGTTATCGACCCAGATGAGATGCAGCACGTTGGCTTTCAGGCGGACGGCGGTCTCCAGCTCCATGCTCGACTGCAGGAAGCCGCCGTCGCCGGAGACGGAGACCACTTTGCGCTCAGGATTGACCAGCCAGGCGCCGATGGCCCAGGGCAGGGCGACGCCCATGGTCTGCTGGCCGTTGGAGATCATCACCTGACGGGCGCGGAAGCTGTACAGGTAGCGGGCGATCCAGATATGGAAGCTGCCCATGTCCACGGTCAGCGTGACGTCGCTGTTGACGATATCCTGCATGGCGCGAACGATGCGCAGCGGATGCAGGGCAAACTGATTCAGCTGCGCGCCGCGGCGGTCCAGCAGCTCGCGCTGGTGCTGGCGGTCGCGGAGGATCTCCGCCGCCTGCGGGGAGAGCACCAGCCGGTGATCGATATTTTGCGCCAGCTTGTTGAGGGTGCCGGCGATATCGCCCACCAGCTCGACATTCGGGGTATAGTTGCGCTCTTCATAGGCGGGCAGCACGTCGATATGCACCAGCGTCGCGTTGCCGCTGTTCCACATCGCCGGTTCATATTCCACCGGGCTGTAGCCGATGCAGATCACCAGGTCGGCGAGCTGCAGCAGACGGTCCCCGGCCTGGTTGTTAAACAGCCCGACCCGGCCGGCGAAGCGAGAGAAGTTATCCTGATTCACCGCCCCGGCGGCCTGATAGGTGCTGGTGACCGGAATATGGCTGGCCTCCAGCAAACGGCGCAGCGCCGCGCTGTTTTCCGGCTGGCTGGCCATCAGGCCGAGCAGGAAGATCGGGTTCTTCGCCTGAGCGATAAGCTTCGCCACCTGATCGATGGCGTCATCCGGCGCGGCGCCCATCTGCGGTGCCCGGCTGGCCGGCAGCACTTTACCGCTGACCGGACCATCGACCACATCCTGCGGCAGGCTGACGAACGCGCTGCCCGGGCGGCCCTGCTCGGCGGCACGGAAGGCGTTGGAGACCACTTCCGCCAGCGCATCCGGCGCCGTCACCTCGACGGCGTATTTGGTGACCGGGCTGAACATCGCCACCGTATCCATACTCTGATGGACCTGCTTCGCCTTATCGGCGCGTTTCACCGCGCCGCCCAGGGCGACCACCGGGTCACCTTCGCTGTTGGCGGTGGCCATGCCGGTGATCAGATTGGAACAGCCCGGACCGGAGGTGACCAGCGCCACGCCCGCTTTGCCGGTAATGCGTCCGACCGCGGCGGCCATAAACGCGGCGTTGGCTTCGTGGCGTACCGGAATAATGCGAATCGAGGAATCCAGCAGTGAGTCGAACACCTTGTCGATTTTGGCGCCGGGGATGCCGAAGATCTGACGTACGCCCTGAGCTTCCAGCTGGCTGACGACGAGATCGGCGCCGTGCGCCCACTGGCGTACCGGATACTGTTTGTCCATGTGAACCCCTTAACTTTCTACGGAACGGATGGCGGCATCGAGATTATCGGGATGCAGATTGGCCTGCAGGAACGCGCTGTCGGCGGGCAGGTCGATCATCAGCTTGTGAATTTCGCCGAAGGTCAACACCCCGTGATCGAGCTGGTAATCCAGCAGGTGACCGCCGCCTTTGCGGTCATCGGTAATAAAGTGCTCGTGATACCCGGCGACGTTGATCCCCTGCATATGCTGCGGGGTACGGAAGCCGACCAGCACCCCTTCGCGCTGGTTAAAGCGGAACACCGGCTGATCGTCGAGGACGTCGGTCATCGCCCGGTACGGCGGCGTCTGGCGCGGCACAGTGCGGGTATGGGCATGGCGGAAATGGCCGTCGATGCGCAGGGCGCAGAACAGGTTGTCAGAGGGAATTTGCTGGTCAATAACGTCGTGCAGTTGCTGGCGGCTCACCGGATGGTCAAAGGTTTTGCGGTACTGCGGCTGAAACCAGGTCATCACCGCGAACGGCGTTTTCTGCTCCGGCTGGGCTTTGCGCGCGCTACCGTCGGCGCGCAGCTGATAGACCTGACTGCTGAAGGCGATCAGCTCCCCGTCCAGCTCATTAAAGGTGCCGAGGCCGAAATCGCCGTGTTTCAGCAGGTCCGCGATGGTGGTGCTGCCTTCGTAAACCCCGCTCAGCAGGGCGCTCATGAGCGATGTCTGATAGAGCACGCTCTCCGGATGCTGTGCGGAAAACGCCCGTAGGGTTTCGCACAGACTCTCTTCGCAGGTGCATTCAGCAGAGTGATTCATATACCACTTCCTCGTTCAACAAATATAAGAAAGGTTAAATAAATGTTGACCCGATTCAGCTCACAGTTCCAATATAGAAACCATGCTGGTTTGAGACGTTTTCGATATGGAACTTCGTTATCTTCGTTATTTTGTCGCCGTCGCCAGGACGCGGCACTTCACCCAGGCCGCCAAGGAGCTGGGTATTTCACAACCTCCGTTAAGTCAGCAAATTCAGCGACTTGAACGAGAGGTGGGGACCCCGCTGTTTCGGCGTTTAACCCGCGGGGTGGAGCTGACGGAAGCGGGAGAGTCGTTCTATGAGGATGCCCGCCAGATCCTCGCCATGAGCGATGCGGCGCTGGAGAAGGCCAAGGGCATTGCGCGCGGGATGAACGGCAGCCTGTCGCTAGGCATTACCAGTTCTGATGCTTTCCATCCGCAAATCTTCACGTTGCTGCATCGTTTTCAGCTCGACCACCCCGGGGTGACCCTGCACCAGATGGAAGACAATATGGCCAATCTGATGACCGCCCTGAGCGAGGCCGAGCTGGATATCGCCTTCGTCCGTCTGCCGTGCGAGAGCAGTAAAGCCTTTAATCTGCGGATTATTGATGAGGAGCCGATGGTCATCGCGCTGCCGCGCGATAACCCGCTGGCGACGCAGCCGACCCTGGCTCTGGAGCAGCTGCGCGACGTGGCGCCGATCCTCTTCCCGCGGGAGGTGGCCCCCGGGCTGTATGAGCTGGTGTACAACAGCTGCCTGCGCGCCGGAATCGACATGGAGCGTGCCTGGCAGTCGTCGCAGATTTCGTCGTCGCTGAGCATGGTCAATGCCGGGTTCGGCTTCGCGCTGGTTCCGCAGTCGATGACCTGCATTCAGCAGCCGAACGTCAGCTATCACCCGCTCAGCGGGGCGCCGCTGAAGACCGACATCGCCATCGCCTGGCGGCGCTTTGAGCGTTCGCGCACGGTGAAACGCTTTCTGGCGATGTTTTAATTGTCTCCCCTGATAATTGGCAGGCCGCATGCTCTTGCTTTCACGTTACAGTTAGGCGGTCTTTCAGTGCTTGTACAAACAGGGAAGGATTATGAAAAAAAGAGTGATGCAGGTGATGTTGCTTGCGGTGCTTAGCGGCTGCACGCCGCTGCACCCGTCCGATTGCCATAAAACCTCGGCCGTCGGCAGCTGTAACTCCGGACGTTTTAGCGACGAGGATGAATATGGGCAGCAGGCAAGGGCGATTAAAAACGCGCTGGAGGCCCAGCTTGCCGATCGATATGCGTGGCACGGGAAAAAGTGCCGTCTGCATCTTGAGTTTGCCCGCGATGGTAAACTGGAAAAAATCGACGCCGTCGAGGGAAATAAAGCATACTGCGCCGCGCTGCGCGAAGCGGCAGCACGGGCGACCTTCCCGGCATTTACCAGTCAGCAAGTCTATGATGCCTTTGCCCGGTCACGTTTTAATATGCAGGGAGACTAGATTGAGGAAAGTCTTTTTTGGTTAACTAACTAATAATTTCCCGAGAGAAAGGAGGGGTAATATTAATATGTAACTGCAATGTGTTTTTTATTGTTTTCAACAGTAGGCTATTGTATTAGCTGATTAAATTAATGCTTTTAAGTATTTCAGGAAATAGAAATTGAATTTCACAGGGTTAAATCATTTGCTGCCTTAAACAAGGAGTGGTCAGTGAATAAAATTAATTTACAGGTGTGGTCAACATTCAGACTTTACGGCAAAATTTGTGAAAATTGCTCCGGCGCAATGGCACTGTGTTTGTTGCAAGCGCTGGCAATGTTGGGTTGTCTCAGCAACCGTGGTGTGGGGGGGGGCATATTACTGGCTATTAACGTTTATAGCTGTTTTAGCCACCGTTGGTTTCCTGGGGTCTCTCATTAGTATTGGTAACACCATCTGTTTCTATACCAGAGACCGGAAAATCGAGTGTTATATCATTTATGCTGTTTTTTATCCTGTGGTGATTGGCGTATTGATCACTGCAGCTGCCACCTTGAAGTCAATTGGCGGTTAGTCAGCCTGTCGCTGCAGTAACAGGGGAGCCATTACCAGACTCCCCGAGTTCGTCTACTGCGCCACCCAGCCGCCATCCATGTTCCACGCGGCGCCGCGCACCTGGGCGGCGGCGTCGCTGCACAGAAACAGCGCCATTTCGCCCAGTTGCTGCGGGGTGACAAACTCCCCGGAGGGCTGTTTTTCCGCCAGCAGCTGGGCGCTGGCCTGCTCCGGATCGACCCCCTCGGCGATGCGCTTATCGATCTGCTGCTGCACCAGCGGGGTCAGCACCCAGCCCGGGCAGATGGCGTTGCAGGTAATGCCGCTGCGAGCGGTTTCCAGGGCCACGGTTTTGGTCAGGCCGACCACCGCGTGCTTGGCGGCGACGTAGGCCGATTTCTCTTTCGACGCCACCAGGCCATGCACTGAGGCTATGTTGATGATGCGCCCCCAGTTGCGCTGGCGCATACCCGGCAGCGCCAGGCGGGTGGTGTGGAAGACGCTGGAGAGATTGATCGCGATGATGTCGTTCCATTTGTCCACCGGAAACTGATCCACCGGGGCGACGTGCTGGATGCCGGCGTTATTGATCACAATATCGACGCCACCGAAGGTGCTTTCGGCATAGTGCATCATCGCCTCGATCTGCCCGACGTCGCGCAGGTCGGCGTCGTGATAGCCGGGGATCTTGCCCAGCGCGGCGACTTCAGCGCGGGCGTGGCTGCTGTCGCCGAAGCCATTGAGTACCACCTGCGCGCCCGCCTGAGCCAGCACTTTGGCGATCCCTAAACCGATCCCGCTGGTGGAGCCGGTGACCAGCGCCGTTTTACCGTGCAAATTCATTTTATTACTCCTTCAATCTGGTATCAGACAATGCCGGTCACATAGAACGTGGCAATGACAAACAGTACCGCGAGGCTTTTGATCACCGTGATGGCGAAAATGCCGCCGTAGGCCTGGCGATGGCTCAGGCCGGTGATCGCCAGCAGGGTGATCACCGCCCCGTTATGCGGCAGGGTATCCATGCCGCCGCTGGCCATGGCGGCGACGCGGTGCAGGACCTCGAGCGGAATATTGGCGGCGTGGGCGGCGGCGACAAAGGTCTCGGACATCGCCGCCAGCGCGATGCTCATCCCCCCGGAGGCCGAGCCGGTGATCCCGGCCAGCACCGTGACGCTGATCGCCTCGTTTAACAGCGGATTGGGAATGGCCGCGAGGGCTTTCGACAGCACCAGGAAACCCGGCAGGGCGGCGATAACCGCGCCGAATCCGTACTCAGAGGCGGTGTTCATCGCCGCGAGAATAGCGCCGCCGACCGCCGTTCGGCTCCCCTCCGCCAGCCGGCCGCGGATATTGCGATAGCCGCAGACCAGCACCAGCACAATGCCGGAGAGCAGCGCCGCCTGTACCGCCCAGATGGCGGTGATTTTCCCCACTTCGGTGACGATAGGCTTCGCCAGACCCGGCAGGGTGAGCTCATGGCTGGCGCCGTACCACTGCGGGATCCAGTGGGTAAACAGCAGATTCAGTACCCCTACTAACAGCAACGGGGCGATAGCGATCAGCGGATGCGGCAGATCGATGTCATCCGGGGTTTCCGGCTCATTTTGCAGGTCGGTCCCATAGCCTTCGCCGCGGGCCTGCGCTTTGCGGCGCTGACGCTCCAGCCACAGCAAACCGAAGATGATGATGAACAGCGAGCCGATAAGCCCCAGCCAGGGGGCCGCCCAGGCGTTGGTGCCGAAGAAGCTGGTGGGAATAATATTCTGGATCTGCGGCGTGCCGGGCAGGGCGTCCATGGTAAATGAGAATGCCCCGAGGGCGACGGTGGCCGGGATCAGCCGTTTGGGGATCCCGCTCTGTCGAAACAGTTCGGCGGCGAAAGGGTAGACGGCAAAGGCCACCACAAACAGCGACACCCCGCCGTAGGTCAGCAGGGCGCACACCAGCACGATCACCGGGATCGCGTGGCGGCGTCCGAGGATGCGGATGGCGGCGGCGACAATCGACCGCGAGAACCCCGACAGCTCAATCAGCTTGCCGAACACGGCGCCCAGCAGAAACACCGGGAAATAGAGCTTCACGAAGCCGACCATTTTTTCCATAAACAGGCCGGTAAAGGCCGGGCCGACCGCGCCCGGGTCGGTGACCAGCACCGCGCCGAGGGCGGCGATCGGCGCAAAGAGGATCACGCTGTATCCACGGTAGGCCGCCAGCATCAGTAACGCCAGCGCGGCCAGGGCAATTATCACACTCATCACGACGTCTCACTCTCATTGTTATTGTAGGGGTACAGAACGCGATACTAGGGCTTCAGGGCATAGCGAAGCTGATGTTCCCGGCGCGACTGGATGCGCTGTTGCCGCGCCTCATCCCAGCGGTAAAAGCCTTGCCCACTGCGGGCACCGGTGTCGCCTCGCGCCACCTTCTCCGCCACCAGCGACATCATCTCCGTCCCGCTGGCCAGCTCTGGCAGCAGGTGCTGGCAAATATCCTGGACCGTTGCCAGCCCGGTCATGTCCGCTGCCTCCAGCGGGCCGACCATCGCATAGCGGCGGCCCAGCGAGGCGCGCATCACCTGGTCCACCACCTCGGCAGAGGCAATGCCGCTGTGGACGATATGCAGTGCTTCGCGCAGCAGGGCGAACTGCAGCCGGTTGCCGACAAAGCCCGGCGCGGCGCGATTGAGCACCACCGCTTCCAGCGCGCAGGCGGCGCAAAAGTCGCTCACCTGGCGCGCCAGATGGGGCAGCGTGGCGCTCCCGGGCACCACTTCCACCAACGGGATCAGGTGCGGCGGATGCCAGAAGTGGGCGATCAGCAGCCGTTCAGGGTGGCGCATGCCCTGCGCCAGCGAGTCCGGCGGCAGGCCGCTGGTGTTGCTGGCGATAATCGCCTCGTCGGCGATCAGCGTTTCCAGTTCGGCATACAGGGCGTGCTTCAGTGGTAGCCGCTCGGGGATCGCTTCTATCAGCAGCGTGGTGTCGGCCAGGGCATTCAGCGCTGGGGTGGGGGTCAGACGGGCCAGCACGGCGTCGCGGTCGGCGGGATCCTGCTGACCGCTGGCCTCCAGCTCGCACAGGATGGCGCTGGCCACCGCCGGAACCTCGGCGAGACGCTGCGGATCGGTGTCATACAGGCGGACGGCGTGACCGTGACGGGCGAAATGACAGGCGATGCCGACGCCCATCAGTCCCGCGCCGAGTACCGCCAGGCGTGGTGTAAACATAGTAGCTCCTGTTAACGTTGAAGGGTCATGGCGATGCCCTGGCCGCCGCCGACGCACAGGGTTGCCAGCCCTTTGCTGGCGCCCCGGCGCTGCATCTCATGCACCAGACTGACGAGGATCCGGCAGCCGGAGGCGCCGATGGGATGGCCAAGGGCGATGGCACCGCCGTTGACGTTGACCTTCTCGCTATCCCACTCAAGCAGCTGACCGACGGCCAGCGCCTGGACGGCAAAAGCCTCGTTAGCTTCGATAAGATCCACCTCGTCCAGCGTCCAGCCGGCGCGCTGCAGCGCTTTGCGGCAGGCGCTCACCGGGCCGATGCCCATCACCGATGGGTCGACCCCGGCGACCGCTGAGCTGACAATGCGCGCCAGCACCGGTAGCCCGAGCGCGTGCGCTTTATCGACGCTCATCAGCAGGACCGCCGCGGCGCCGTCGTTCAGCGACGAGGCATTCCCGGCAGTGACGCTGCCGTCAGCGGGACGAAACGCCGGGCGCAGCTGGGCCAGCTGCTGCTCGCTGGTCTCCGGGCGCGGTTGCTCGTCGTCAGTCACGATTCGCGGCGGCTTTTTGCCCTGCGGGACGCTGACCGGGACGATCTCCTCACGAAAACGCCCGGCGGCGATGGCGGCCGCCGCTTTGCGCTGGGACCCGGCGGCAAAGGCATCCTGGCGCTCGCGGCTGATGTCGAAGGCGTCGGCGAGGTTCTCGGCGGTAATGCCCATGTGGTAGTCGTTAAAGGCGTCCCACAGGCCGTCCAGAATCATGCTGTCCTGCAGGCTGGCGTGGCCGAAACGCAGGCCGTCGCGGGCGCCGTGCATCAGGTAGGGGGCATTGCTCATGCTCTCCTGGCCGCCGGCGATGACGATCTCGGCGTCGCCGCAGCGGATCGCCTGCACCGCCTGCTGAACCGCTTTCAGCCCGGAGCCGCACACCAGATTGACGGTGACCGCCGGGGTGTCCACCGGCAGGCCGGCCCGCAGCGCGGTCTGGCGCGCCGGGTTCTGCCCGCAGCCGGCGGTGAGCACCTGGCCGAAAATCAGTTCGTCCACCGCCGCGGCGGGCAACTGGCCGCGTTCAAGCAGGCTGCGTACCACCGCGGCGCCGAGGTCGACGGCGGAAAGAGGGGCGAAGGCGCCGCGAAAGCTGCCGACCGGGGTGCGTACTGCAGCAACAATGGCAATATCGGTCATGGTCTCTCCTTAGCTGAAGCGCATTTCGCGCACATCGTCGGCCACGATCAGTCGTCCCGCCGTTTTACGCATCACCTCGTCGGGGCTCACTCCCGGGGCCACTTCGCGCAGGACAAACGCGCCGTCGACAATGTCCAGCAGGGCCAGGTCGGTGAGCACCCGGCGAATACAGCCCACGCCGGTGAGCGGCAGAGTGCACTGCGGCAGCAGTTTGGATTCACCGTTTTTTGAGGCGTGGGTCATCACCACGATGATGTTCTGCGCGCCGGCCACCAGGTCCATGGCGCCGCCCATCCCCTTGACCATTTTTCCAGGGATCATCCATGAGGCGATGTTGCCGGCGACGTCGACCTCAAAGGCGCCAAGAACGGTCAGGTCGACGTGACCGCCGCGGATCATGGCGAACGACTGGGCGGAGTCGAAGATGGCCGCCCCGGTTTGCGCGGTGACGGTCTGCTTGCCGGCGTTAATCATGTCGGCGTCGATTGTGGCTTCGTCGGGAAATTCGCCCATCCCCAGCAGGCCGTTCTCCGACTGGAGCATCACCTCAATACCGGCGGGAATGTAATTGGCCACCAGCGTCGGGATACCGATCCCGAGGTTGACGTAGTCGCCGTCGCGCAGCTCCTGGGCGACGCGCATCGCCATTTGTTCACGGGTCAGCATCTCAGTGCCCTCCGGCGCGCAGGGTGCGCTGTTCAATACGTTTTTCGAATTGCCCGACGATCAGCCGGTCGACATAGATCCCCGGGGTGTGGATGGCGGAGGGCGGCAGTTCGCCCGGCGGTACAATCTCTTCCACCTCCACCACCGTAATACGCCCGGCGGTGGCCATCAGCGGGTTGAAATTCTGCGCGGTATGGCGATAAACCACATTGCCGTACCAGTCGGCTTTCCAGCCTTTGACCAGCGCGAAATCGCCGCGGATCGCCTCTTCAAGGATGTAGTGCCTGCCGTCGAACTGGCGCACCTCTTTGCCTTCGTCGACCGGGGTGCCATAGCCGGTGGCGGTGTAAAAACCGGGGATCCCGGCGCCGCCGGCGCGAATTTTTTCGGCCAGCGTTCCCTGCGGGGTGAGCTCAACCGCCAGCTCGCCGCTCAGCACCAGCTGTTCAAACAGCGCGTTCTCCCCGACGTAAGAGGCCACCACCTTGCTGATCTGGCGTGACTCCAGCAGCATACCGAGACCGAAGCCGTCGACGCCGCAGTTATTGGAGACCACTGTCAGCCCCTGCACCTGGCGACGCTGCACCTCGGCGATCAAGTTCTCGGGAATGCCGCACAGGCCGAAACCGCCAGCAAGCAGCGTCATGCCGTCCGTTAACCCTTCCAGCGCCGCTTCATAGCTGGCGACGCGTTTATCCAGTCCTGCCATCTTGTCTCTCCTGCCTTGCGATAGCCTTATCATTGGCGCTGGAGACTGATTTGATAATTTTGAATTTGTGACCCACTCATTTGGAATTTTAATTAATTTCCTGTTAACTAATTTTTTTCAATTAGTTAACAGGAAGAAAAATGAGAATGAGTGTCAAACAGTTACGCGCGTTTTTAGCGGTAGCTCACACTCTGAATTTCGCCCACGCCAGCGAAAGGCTCAATTTGTCGCAGCCAGCCCTCAGTTTGACCATCAAGGGGTTGGAGGAGGCGCTGGGTGGCGCGCTGCTGCAGCGCAGCACCCGCAAAGTGACCCTTACCCAGGAGGGGGAACTCTTTCTGCCGATGGCCCGTCAACTGCTGGCCGACTGGGATAACGTCGAGGAGGCCATGCGTCAGAGCTTTACCCTGCAGCGGGGTAAAATTTCGGTGGCCGCGATGCCGTCGTTTGCCGCCAACGTCCTGCCGGAGGCGCTGAAGGCCTTTCGCGACCGCTATGCCGGCGTGAACGTCACGGTGCATGACGTGATTAATGAGCAGGTGATCGAGATGGTGCGCGAGGGGCGAGTGGAGATGGGCATTGCCTTCGAGCCATCGCCCACCCACAACCTGCTGTTTACCCCGCTGGCGGTGGACCGCTTCGTGGCGATCGTTCCCCGGCAATCGCCGCTGGCGAAGAAAAAGCAGCTCACCTGGCAGGAGCTGTTGACCCTCGATTTTATTACCCTTCAGCGTCCCTCGGCGGTACGCTTGATGCTGGAGGAGGCGCTGGCGCGCAGCGGTCGCCAGCTGGACGTGGCGCTGGAGAGTCACCAGTTGGTGACGGTGGGAAGAATGGTGGCCAGCGGCCTGGGGGGCAGCGCGGTACCGGCGCTGTGTAAAACGCAGATGACCTCCCTGGGGGCCGTCTGCATCCCGCTCAGCGATCCGCCGATTGAGAAATGCGTCGGCGCGATCCATGCCGGGCATATGCCGCTGTCAAAGGCGGCGCAGGCGCTGCTGGATACGCTGAAAGGGTTCTTGCCGACCTGAGCAGGCGGGAGGGGCAAAAAAAACCGGCCTGCTGGCCGGTTTGACAATCAGATTTTGCAGGCGTCGCCGCAATCGTCATCGGCAACGATCGCCTGCGCTTTTTTGTCCGCTTCTTCCAGACGCTCCGCGTTGCGTTCTTCTGCTTCATCCAGGCCGCTGAAGACCAGGTTGTCGAGATCAATTTCCATAAGTTACCTATCGTTGCTGGTTTTTAATCAGCGTCAAGTATAGGGCAAAACCGCCAGCGGATGTAGCCGCTCTCCGCGCCGAACGCACAGAGCGTTAAGTCGCTGAGCGCCAGGCTTCCCCTACCATAAATAACCGTTGACAGACTGGCGTTGGCTTTATTAATCACCAGGCAGAATGATTTCCTGTGTATATATTAAATGAAAGGACAACGAAGGAGTAATTAAGCGTTGACGAAAAGCTTTTATGTTAATATGCCCGCGATTATGGATGAATCTATGGATCTTAATCAATGGAACATACTGTTGCAGGCGCCATCAAAGAATGGCGTAAACATAATAAAGTGATCGGTCAGGTCAAAATAAACTATAAAAAAATTTTACGAAAATGCAGAGAGCTCTCGCTCGCAGGAGGTAAATACAGAGAATATCAAGAACTTTGTGCAAAATATCAGTGCGCGCGGTTGACAGCCGTAACCAAAGGGCTGGTGCCTTTCGAGGATAAACCATTTAAGGCGTATCTCAATAAACGGCTGTCAAAACGACGCAAGCTGGATATTGCCCACGGTTCACTGAATTTTATTGAGAAAACGTTTCACCCTGATGTCTTGCCGCAGCTGTACAATGTGGCGGATTTTGGTCGCGCGATGTTCTCTATTCCTTTGAAAAATGGCGATAATCTTGACGTTAAGCTGTTGGCGTCGCCGTTTCAGGAGGAGGGGGAGCTGATGCTGCAGCTGTTTCTCGGTGACCGGCGCGTCTATAGCGTCTGTTTTTCCTGTACCGATGATGGCCGCGCCTATATTGGCGGCATCCAGGGCGGGAAAGATATCACCAATGACGAAGTGAAGGTGCTGACTAAAGAGCTGCATGGCACGCGGCCGAAAAATATCATCATGAGCGTGCTGTATGGTTTCCTGCGTTATTTCAGCATCACCACCGTCTACGCGATCGATTCCGATTACCACGTGAAAAGCGATCTGGTGAAAGCCAGTTATTCATCGCTGTGGCTGGAAATGGGTGGTGAGAAACAGGATCGCGGCTGGTATAAATTACCGGCGCAAGAGATCAAAAAAAGTATTGAAGAGGTGAAAAGTAAGCACCGCAGCCAGTTTATTAAGCGCGAAGGTGTCAAGGAGTTGATTCAGCTCGATATGGCGAACGCCCTGCAGCACATTACGTTGCGAGCACGGGTGAATTAACGCCTCTCATACGCCAGCCGGGCTGCAGGGGGCTGCTGTCCGGCTGGCGATTTCCTCTTTCCCCAGGTCGCTGTGCCGTAGGTTACTGCCCGCTCTCGCCGATTGGCGGTGACGCGGAGGCGGTGAGCAGCGGAGCGCTGCGCCACCATACCATCAGGGCGACAATCGCGATAACGCTCAGCACGCCGAAGGCGGTGGCATAGGAGTAGTGCCCGGCGATAGACCCGGTTAACGCCGGACTCATTGCCGCCCCGGCGCCCTGCATCAGCATCACCACGCTCTGTCCGGCGTTAACGTGCCCGCTGCCGCGCAGCAGCGAGACGATAAAGCTGGGCACCGCCACCCCCAAAATCCCTGCCGCCAGGCCATCAAGAATTTGCACCGGGACCATCATCGCCGGGGCGTCGCTGGACGCCGCCAGCGCCGCGCGGATGGGCATGATCAGCAGCGCCAGCAGGATGCATCGCCAGTAACCGTATTTGTCGATGCTGCCAGCGACCCGGATGGCCACCGGGATCATCACCACCTGCGAAATAATCACCGTGGCGGCAGCAAACAGTCCGGGATTGAGGTGTCCGGGCGCGGCGGCGATCCGCATGCTCAGCATCGGCAACAGCGCGGCATTGGCGAGATGGAACAGCATCAGGGTCACGCCGGCGATCAGCAGCGGCGTATGGCGGAACAGGATGGCAAACCCCGGCAGGGAGGGCGCGGATGCCGCTTCGATGCCGCGGGCGGCGTCATCGTCTATATCGCCGCCGCGGATCGCCAGCAGGGCGACCAGGGTAAGCAGCGTGGTACAGGCCATCAGAATGAAAATGCCGCCGATGCCCCAGTACCAGGCGATAGCCCCGGCCATTAGCGCGGTGAAAAAATTCCCCGCGTGGTTGAAGGCTTCGTTTTTCCCCATCTGGGCGCTAAAGCCGCGCTGTCTGGCAAGACCGAGGGTAATCCCGGCGATCAGCGGTCCGACAAAGGCCGCGCAGATGCCGCTGGCGACTTGCGAGAGGCCGACCACGCTGGTCTTCTGACTAAACCAGAGCAACAGGGTGGTGAGGGTGATCACCAGGCAAACCCCGGCCAGCAGCAAGCGCTTATGCCGCGAGCTGTCGGTGATGAAGCCGGCGGGCAGGGTCGCCAGCAGGCCGGCGATACCGCCGACGGACATCAGCAGGCCAATGTCCTCCGCCTGCCAGTGACGCTGGGTGAGAAAGATCCCCAGAAACGGGCCGAGGCCGTCGCGCACGTCGGCAATAAAAAAGCTGGTCAGACATAAAGCCCGCAGAGAACGAAGCGACATTTTCTACCTTTAGCATGCACGATCTGCGCGTCGGAATGGCCGGGTCGTGGTTACCGGATGCCTTCATCCTTTATCGCACAGTTCGATGAAACAAAAATGTCCCGCGCTCGTCGGGTACCGTGGCTATGCAACATACCCGCTTGCGGCGGCTTTCGCCAGAGGCGTACGAAAGTTCTGTAGCGGCGCAACCGCGACCTTGTCAGGGTCACGCCTCAGGAGGATCAACCTCCCCGGCTTTGACGATCTGCAGGGCGGCGGGGCTCGCCACGGTGCCGCTGGCAGTAATAAACCCCGGATGGACGGCCTCGCCACTGGCGCTGTCCACCAATGCAATATGCGGCGCGCTGTGCAGCACGTGCTGGTGGCCCCATTCCATCAGGGCGAACAGCACCAGCGCCAGGCTACGGCTTTTATCGGTCAGAACATATTCATACCGTTCGCGGGAGCCGGCTTCCCGGTAAGGCACTTTGCTGAGCAATCCCGTTTCGGTCATGGTTTTTAACCGGGTGGTGAGCGTCTGGCGGGTGATATGGGTGTGCGACAGCATCGTTTCAAAGCGCGTCACGCCGTAAAACGCTTCGCGGAGGATCAACAGCACCCAACGGTCGCCGAGGATTTTCGCCCCTTCCGCCAGGCCGCACAGCGCCGGGTCGAGGTAGGGCAGTGATTTATTTTTTGACATCGCGAGAATGACCTTCTACTCTGAGTTTGAATTTTAGACCTAGATGCTAAGGAGAATAGCGTGCCATTTGTTAACGTGCAAACCATTAAAGGGATCATGACCGCGGAACAGAAAAGTGAACTGCTGCGACGGATGACCGATCTGCTGGTGGAGATTGAGGGGCTGGGCGATCCGCAGTTCCGCCAGTCCGTCTGGATCCGCATTGACGAACATGACCCGGAGCAGTGGAGTCTGGGGGGCGTCCAGCCGACGGCCGCGATGATCGCGGCGAAATTTGCCGCCGCGCGGCGCGACGGATCCCCGGAATAAAACGGGCGGCGAAGCCCGGCCCGGCGATCTGACGCAGAAGAGGGGACAGATCGCCGGGTGATATTGCGATTCGCTATGGTGCAAAAGCGCATTTTGCGGCTAAGGTAACGGTCAGGGAACCCAACAAGCAGGGCGCGATGCCAGACGGCCAGCCTGGCGCCACTCTCAAACCGGTGAAAACAACGGATGTCTACAGAACACATGCTGCCGCTGGCGGTGCAGAACAAAAATATCCTTCGCCTGGCTGCCGCTCAGGCGCTGGCCGGCGCCAACTCGGTGGTCTTCTACGCCACCGGCGCGATTGTGGGTAACGCGATTGCCCCCAGCCCGTCGCTGGCCACGCTGCCGATCACCCTGTTTGTGCTGGGGATGGCGGCCTCCATTCTGCCTTTCGGCGCGCTGGCGCGAACTCGGGGCCGCAAAGCGGCGTTCAGGCTCGGGACTGGCGCCGGGGTGGTGACCGGACTGACGGCCGCGCTAGCGGTAGTGCTGAATTCTTTTCTGCTGTTTTGTCTCGCCGCGATGCTTGGCGGCGCCTATGCCGCCGTGGCGCTCAGTTTTCGTTTTGCCGCCACCGACGGCGTCGCCCCGGCGCGTCGCGCTCGCGCGCTGTCGCTGGTGATGGGCGGCGGCGTGGCCGCCGGGATCATTGGCCCGATGCTGGTCACCGGCACCATGCACCTCTGGCCGGCACATACCTTCGCCGTCACCTTCCTCGCTCAGGCGCTGGTTGCAGTGCTGGCCGCCTTTCTGTTGAGAGGGGTGACGCCGGCGGAGCCCACCGCGGCCAGCGTGCGCGGTGGGCGGCCGCTGCGCGAGATTGTCCGCCAGCCGGGTTTTGCCACCACGGTATTCAGTGGCGCGGTGGCCTATATGGTGATGAATTTTCTGATGACCGCCGCGCCGCTCTCCATGCATATGCACGGCCTTTCCCAGCAGGCCGCCAACCTTGGGATCCAGTGGCATGTGATGGCGATGTACGGCCCGGGATTTTTCACCGGCCGGCTGATCCAGCGCTTCGGCGCAGTGCGAATGGCGGCTGCGGGATTGCTGATCACCGCCGCGTCGGTGGCGGTCGGCCTGAGCGGTCTCGGCGTGTATCATTACTGGCTGTCGCTGATTTTGCTCGGCATCGGCTGGAACTTTGGCTTCACCGGGGCTTCGGCGAAAATCATCGATTTCCACCGCCCGGAAGAGAAGACCCAGGTTCAGTCGCTCAACGATTTTCTGGTCTTCGGCGTAATGATCGTGGGGTCGTTTTCCTCCGGGGTTCTGCTCAACGCCTTCGGCTGGAACGCCGTGCTGTGGGGCTCCCTGGTCCCGGTTGCGGTGGCGTTGTTGACCCTGCTGCTGCGCCCCTTATCCCCACCCCGCGCGTAGCGCCTGGCCTGCCGCTGCGCAGGCCGTCTTTTGCTTTTTTCAGCTATGCATTGCTGAAATTCATCTAACCCCGTGCACGTAAAAACGTCACAGACGCTACATGCTGTAGTAATCTCTACAACATGACAATGCATCTCTTGATCCTTAACCTGACGACGTCTCAAGCCACGCTGCGCATGCGTGTCTGGCGAACCCTGAAGCAGAGCGGGGCGGCGGTCCTGCGCGATGGGGTCTATCTGCTGCCCGACGTGCGCCAGGGCTATGACACTTTCCTCAGCACCTGCCAGGCGATCCGCGCGGAAGGGGGGACCGGGTATGTTTTCACGATTGAGGCGGCGGAAGAAGAGGCGCTCAGGCCGCTATTCGATCGCCGCGAACAGTACGACGCGCTGTTGCAGGATCTGCAGGCGCTGCAGGGGACGTTATCCAACGACGAACTGGCGGCTCAGCTGAAACAGCTGCGTAAAATTCAGCGTGACTACCGACGGATCGAGGCCATTGATTTCTTTCCGGGGGCCGCCCGGGAGCAAGCCGCTGAGCGACTGGCCACTATCGAGCAGGTCATTAATCAGCGGCTATCGCCGGACGAGCCGCAGTCGGTGGCGGGCGAACTGAGCCTGCTGGACAGAGGCGCCTTTCGCGGCCGGCTGTGGGCCACCCGCCGACGCCCGTGGGTCGATCGTCTGGCCAGCGCCTGGCTTATCCGGCGCTTTATTGACGACGAGGCGCGGTTCCTGTGGCTGGCCGCGCCCGAGACCTGTCCGGCGACGGCGGTCGGTTTTGATTTTGACGGCGCGCCATTCAGCCATGTCGGCACGCTGGTGACCTTTGAAGTACTGGTCCGGCGTTTTGCGCTGGAGGCGGTGATCCCCGACAGTCTGGGGCGGTTGATCCACTTCCTGGACGTCGGTGGGGTACCGACCCCGGAGGCGGCGGGCGTGGAGAGTGTTCTTGCAGGGCTGCGGGAAACCATTACGGACGATGACCAACTGCTGGCGACAGCTTGCTCGCTGTTCGACGGCTTACTGAGGTCCTGTGAAATGAGGTCTGGCAATCATGAGCAAAACGGTCGTTCTTCCGCAGACTGACAGTCCTTCCGTCGTCGCTTCCGTCTCCTTCTGGCAGGCATTTCGCTTTTGGCTCAAGCTTGGCTTCATCAGCTTCGGCGGGCCTGCCGGGCAGATCGCCATGATGCACCAGGAGCTGGTGGATAACCGACGCTGGATATCGGAAGGGCGATTCCTGCATGCGCTCAATTTTTGTATGGTCCTGCCCGGCCCGGAGGCCCAGCAGCTGGCGACCTATATCGGCTGGCTGATGCATAAAACCTGGGGAGGCGTCATCGCCGGGGTGCTGTTTATTTTGCCCTCTCTGCTGTTGCTTATTGTCCTGGCGTGGATCTATCTCGTCTGGGGGGATGTCGCGGTGGTGGCGGGGATTTTTTATGGCATCAAACCCGCCGTGGCGGCGATAGTATTGCAGGCGGCGCACCGCATCGGCTCGCGGGCGCTGAAAAATGGCGCCTACTGGGCCATCGCTGCCGCTGCTTTTGTCGCTATTTTTGCGCTGAACGTTCCTTTTCCGCTGATTGTCCTCGCCGCGGCGATAGTGGGTTTTATCGGCGGACGGCTGGCGCCGGCGATATTCGGCAAGGCGGACGCCCACCGTGCGCAAACTCACCCGGGCGGTGCGGCCATCATTGATGACACGACGCCGATCCCGGCCCACGCCATTTTCAGCTGGCGGCGTACCTCTCAGGTGCTGATCGCCGGGATGCTGCTGTGGCTGGTGCCGATGGCCGCTCTGACGCTAATGTTGGGCTGGGCGCATCCGCTGACCCAGATGAGCTGGTTCTTTACCAAAGCCGCGCTGATGACCTTTGGCGGGGCATATGCCGTCTTACCTTATGTTTACCAGGGGGCGGTGACCCACTATGGCTGGCTGACGGCAGGGCAGATGATGGACGGCCTCGCCCTTGGGGAATCGACCCCCGGACCGTTGATCATGGTGGTGACCTTTGTCGGGTTTGTCGGCGGCTACACCAAAGCGGTGTTGGGCGTCGATGATGTGCTGCTGGGGGGCATCGCGGCGGCGTGCCTGGTGACATGGTTTACCTTTTTGCCCTCGTTCATCTTTATTCTCGCCGGTGGGCCGTTTATTGAAACGACCCATAATAAGGTGGGATTTACCGCGCCGTTGACCGCCATCACCGCCGCGGTGGTGGGCGTTATCCTGAATCTGGCGCTGTTTTTTATCTGGCATAGCGTCTGGGGACCGTCCGGTTTCGACCCGTGGTCCGCAGCCATTGCCCTGGGCGCCGCCGGGCTGCTGTTTCGCTATAAGTGGAAGCTGACCTGGGTACTGGCCGCCGCCGCCGCAGTAGGGCTTATCGTCCATATGGCGGGACTGTCCGGCGCAGGATAAGGTCGGCGTTGGGCTGAGAGAAACGTGGCCAGATGGGGGATTGGGGAGGGAGGCCAGTGCCTGAGCTGGCCCTGGCCGGATGGGTGGCAATTATTTATTTACGGGAGGCTCCACCGCGAGATGCAGTTGACAATATTGCTCAACGCCCGCCTTTAGCATGTTAATAATCACCAGCAGCGTGGGTAAGTAAGGCACCAGTTTAACTAACAGCGAACTGATGGGTTCATCAATAATCAGTGCCAGCAGGGTATCCACTTTCTTTTTCCAGGTGGTGTTATATTCCACGCAAAAATTTTTAATATCGGCTGGTTGCGTAGAACGGGCAATCTTTTCGAGTTCCTCGATGGCGTTGAGGGCCGCTTTTATTTTCTCAAGTTCAGTTTGTTGAGTCATGTTAGCCTCACGGTAATCGGAAAAATTAGCTCATTATTTAAATGGATTAAATAACAGCCACGGTAAGGTGTCATCGTACAGCGCTTTCACCGGCACCACGGATAAGTGGAAATGTTTATCGTGCGGGCTGACGCCATGGTAATCCCGCCATACCCAAGGCTGGACAGAAGCGCTAATGATCCGTTTGTTCCAGATAATATATTTAATTCGTTTGTCTTTGCTGGCGACCAGCGCATCGACAATCACCTGAGCATCACATTTATGTTGAGGATCGTGGGTAATATCGATAGCCGTTACCACACCAATATTTCCATCTATCACCTGCGGATTATGATCCGAGTTGGTGTGGGCATGATGTTCATCACCAATGGTGCCATCGCTGTCCTTGTTGCGATGCGGAGCATATTGATTAATCTGATCTCTGAGTATCAGCAGACTCTTTGCGACACGCCATACCATGTTATTTACCCTCCGGATTGAAACAGGGGTTTGAGCTGACCGGCTCTGCGCCATGAACCACGTCCTGATGAACCGGAGAAGGGGGGGCAGGATCGGCGACTGGATCCGCTACTGGGTCTGCTTTTACGCTGCTGACTTGTTGCTTTTTCAGGTTTTTCACTTGCAACAGATAATTAAGAATGACGTTCCAGAACGCCGATCCGCCGCTTGCCATCAGGCCAATACATAATGTCATCAGGTCCGGATGTTTAATGGCCGAGAAACTGCCGGCGACGAAAGGTTGGGTCAAAAACGCCGTCAGAATACCGGCAACCACCGCTAATATCTGCAGGGCAGATTTGCGTCGTCCTTCGATGACCGGATCCTGATTTTCCAGATTAAGCCAGGGAAAATACCCTTTGATTATCTCTACCAGTCTTTCCGAGGCGATACTGATGGCGATCAGCATCGTAATGATGTTTTCAAGTTGCGAAGAAATAGCATCGCTCATATTATCCTCACTATTGCTGTGTTGAATAAAAATAATTTACAACGTTTTTATCATGTGCTTAATTCATAGGGGCAAATTTATGTCGACTCATTTTACGGTCATTTTTTGTCGGACGCGTAATAAACAATCCACCAGAGCGTGTTCGGAATAACTATTTAATCCGGCACGAAAACTGAACCGCGGAATTAACCCGCGATAATAAATTTATCGTCGCTTTTTTGATGAGTATAACGGAGGAAACAGAGACGCCACTCATTCATATGAATGAGTGGCGTAAAAATACTCGCCGCGCGGGCAGGAGGAAGAGAAGCGGGCCAGCGACCGGTTAGCGCGCCCCGCAATGGGGCGCTCAGGTCGTGGGGGTTTCGCGGGTGGCCAGTGCCAGCGGGTTGCTGTCCAGCTCCAGCTGGTCGCGCAGCGCCCAGCCGCGCAGCTTGCCGGGGTTAAGCAATCCCGCCGGGTCGAGAGACTGTTTCACTGCCACGACGTCGGGGCGAATCACGCCCTGTTTGCCGTCCTCAACCTGCAGCACGTGGGGGTTGTTAATCTTGACGTCGTTGTCGCGAAATATCTGCATGATGGCGTTGAGCCGCGCGGGCGTGGTATAGCGCACCAGTTGCAGACCGCTGGCGGTGAGATTGCCCTCGATATCGCGCAGGAATTCAATATGGGAAATCACCTCCCCGGCGAAGTGCTGCTCCATCTGTAAAATTTGCTGCGGATAGCGCAGCGGATCAAACGCCGTCTGGAGATAAGTCAGCGTATTGTCCACCTTGAGCGCATGCAGGGTGGTGTGGTTCCAGCAGTATTCCATTAACGAGGCGTTTTGCGTCCGGGCCTCGTCGCTGGCCTGACGGATGGCGTTGCTCCCGCGATGGCGCTGTAACAGGCTGGCGCAGAGTCCTTCGCTCTCCTCGGCGATCAGGCTGATAACCGCATGCTGCCCGGTGCGGTAACGATCGTTGAGGTGGCTAAAGTAGTCGGCGATCGGCGTGGCCAGCAGCGCGACCTGACGTTTCACCAGCCCCGGCGAGCGGACGCAGGTGTTGGCATAGTTCAGCGCATCGGCGAAATCGTCAAACACGTCCAGGCGTTCAATCCACTGGTGCATGGGTGCCAGCGCCAGCTCAACCTCCAGGATAATGCCGTTGGTGCCGTAGGCGTGATGCAGCAGCAGCGCTTCGGGAGCCGGGATGGTCAGTACGCGGGGGACCGGCTCGACGGTCATCACTTTGACGCTGAGCACATTGCCGGGCGCCGCCAGCGGCCCATAGTTGATGGAGCCGATGCCGCCGAACCCGCCGCCGTAGAGGCCGCCCAGGCTCGCCAGTCGGTAGGTCGACGGCATGCAGCGCAGCTCCCATCCTGTTGGGCGGGCGGCGGTTTCGATGTCTGCCAGACGAATGCCGGCCTGGGCGCGTACCGTGCCGTTGCCGAGGGCGACGATCTGGTTGAGTCCGGTCATATCGACCAGCAGCCCGCCTTCGAGGGGGACCAGTTGGCCATAGTTGCCGGTGGCGCTGCCGCGCAGCGTCAGCGGCAGCTGGTGCTGCGCGCAGGCGGCGACCAGCTGCCGCAGCTCCTCTTCGTCGCGTGGGCGAACCACCGCGTCCGCCTGTTTCCCCGCCAGTTGCTCAGTGAGTACCGGACTGAACCAGTGAAAATCGCGGGAAAGCCGTTTGATCTTCGCCGGCTGTAAGGTCCACTCCAGCGTCGGGAGTGCCTGCTGGATCGCCGCGACCGCGTGTTGACGCTGCTCATCAGTCATCATTTTTCTTCCTGTTCGTCAGCAAAACATTAATGAGATTGCACGGCTTCGCTTTCATGCCAGGCGCTGAGCGCCCGGCGCGAAACCCAGGACATCACGCCAAACAGCGCGATCCCGGCGAGAGAGATCAGCAGCAGCGCGGCAAACATCAGCGGAATATCCAGCTGGTAGCCAGCCTGCAGGATCTGATAGGCCAGACCGGTATTGGTCCCGCCGGTCCCGGCGACAAACTCCGCCACCACCGCGCCAATCAGCGACAGCCCACTGGAAATACGCAGCGCGCCGAAGAAATAGGGCAGCGCCGAGGGGATACGCAGCCGCACCAGCGTTTGCCAGCGGCTGGCGTGATTGAGGCGAAAATAGCTCAGCAGGCCGGGGGAGACGCTGCGCAGGCCCTGAGTGGTATTGGAGATGATGGGAAACACCGCCATCAGGGTGGCGCACACCACCAGCGAGAGCGTGGCATCCTTCACCCAGATGATGATCAGTGGGGCGATGGCGACAATCGGCGTCACCTGCAAAAACACGATGTAGGGAAACAGGGCGGTTTCCACAAAGCGGTTCTGCACCAGGATAAACGCCACCGCGGCGCCAATGACAATCGACAGCAGAAACGAGATCAGGGTGATCTTGAGGGTGAACAGCAGCGCCAGCAGCAGCGGCGTGAGATGTGTCCACAGGCTTTCCAGCATCACCAGCGGCGACGGCACCAGAAAGGCCGGGATGCGAAAATAGCTCACCGCGCCCTGCCACAGGAGCACCACCGCCACCGCGACGAGGGTCGGATAGAGAATTTTGAGAAAACGCGGATGCTGGACCCACGGCGTTGAGGTTGTGTTTTTCATATTATGACTCCATACCGGACTGGCTGGCCTGCAAAAGACTGTCCTGCAGCTGACGGGCATACAGGGAAAAGGCCGGACTGACGCGGAACGCCTCGCTGCGCGGGAACGGCTCGCGGATGGCGATATCTTCGACCACCCGTCCGGGACGGGCCGCCATCATGATCACCCGCTGTGAGAGAAACACCGCTTCGTGGATCGAGTGGGTGACGAACACCACCGTCAGGTTCTGCTCCTGCCAGAGACGCAACAGGTCGCTGTCGAGTTTGTTACGCGTAATTTCATCGAGCGCGCCGAAGGGCTCATCCATCAGCAGCAGCTTTGGCCGGGTGACCAGGCCGCGGGCGATGGAGACGCGCATTTGCATGCCGCCGGAGAGTTCGCGCGGCAGGACGTCGGCGAATTTGCCCAGCCCCACCAGCTCAAGGACTTCACTCACCCGGGTATTACCTTCCGCGCGCGGCACGCCGGCCAGATCCAGCGGCAACCTGACGTTATTGCGCACGCTGCTCCACGGCATCAGGGTGGCTTCCTGGAAGACGAACGAGAGCGGATGCTGGGCTTTCTCCCGACTGTCGCGCCGCCACAGCATCAGCTTGCCGTCGCTGGGCTCCACCAGGCCGGCGACCATCTTCAGCAGCGTACTCTTCCCGCAGCCGGACGGGCCGAGCAGGGTAATAAACTCCCCCTGATTGATGGTCAGGTTAACGGGCAGCAGCGCCCGGGTGCCGTTGCTGTAGATCTTCTCCGCCGACAGCACCTCGATGGCCGGGGTGGCAGAGGCGGGCGTAAAGCGGGTGTCGCTCATCACGGTCAGTTTCGGGGCGGTATTCATGGCATCACTCCGGCGTCTTTGACCATCTCCAGGGTGTAAGTCTGCTCAAACGGCACCTTACTGGCGTCGATCAGTTTGTTTTTCACCAGCATGTCCCAGGTTTTCTTCAGCCGCGGCTCGGTGATGATGCCGATGCCGCCGGTCTTAGCATCGCCGCCGGTCACCAGCTGGTACTGCTTCATCTGGGCAATACCAAAGGCGATCTGCTCGGCGCCCATTTGCGGATTTGCTTTAGCGATCAGACTGTTGCCGGGGGTGGGATCCTGCAGGTAGCTTTTCCAGCCCTCCATGGAGGCTTTGACGAAGGCCGCCACCGCCGCCGGACGTTTGCGGATGGTGTCCGCCATACAGATAATCGAGTTGCCGTAGGGCGGGTAGCCCCAGTCGCTGAGCGGATAGACATAGAACGGCTGCCCGCCTTTGGCGACGGAGAACGGCTCGGAGGTCACGTAGCCCTGCTGCACCAGATTTTTATCGGCGAGGAACGGCTGGACGTTAAAGGTATAGGGGCGCACTTTGCTGCCAGCCAGACCCAGCTCGCTCTTCGCCCACGGCCAGAAAGAGGTATAGGCCTCGGTGGCGAGCAGGAAGGTTTTGTCTTTAAGCTCCGCCGGGTTCTCCACTTTATCATGGGTGATAAACACCGTCGGCGAGTGCTGGAACACGGTGGCGACGGTCACCGCATGTACCCCGGCCTGCCAGGTCTCAAGCGCCTGACCGTTGTCGCCAAGGGTACAATCCGCCTGACCGGCCGCCATCAACTGCATGACGTTGATCTGCGGACCGCCCATTTTAATCTCGACATCGAGACCGGCGTGCTGATACAGCCCGGTGGCCTGGGCCTGGTAAAACCCGCCGTGCTCGGCCTGGGCATACCAGTTGGTGAGAAACGTAAACTTCTCCGCCGCGAAGCAGGAGGCTGAGGTGGCGAGGGCGGCCACGGTCAGCAGGGTAAAAACGGGCGTCGATCTGGTATTCATCAGGGCTCCTTGGATTCAGCAGCGAAAGAGGGGGGTAGGGACTGCACAAAGCCGTGCCAGTGCTGTTTGCCCCAGGTCGGTTCGCGACGTTCGACCCAGGCCATGCGGTGGATCTCGATGATCGCTTGCGCCCAGCTGGCGGCGAGGGAATCGAGAAGTCCTTCGCCTTGCTCCCGGGTCGCTGGGGTCGGGTCGCCAATCACCCCGCTGGGGCCAAAGTCATAGGACGCCCACGCCGCCGCCGGACGGCCTTTCGACAGGGTTGGGCAGGGGAATTCCGGCGGGAAGTTGGCGACCGCCCGTTCCATATGAACGCACTCCGGCGCCAGCGCCAGCATCAGCGCCGTTTCGCTATGCCCGGCGTGCATCGCCATCCGCTGTTCATGCGGACTGAGAAACTGTTTTTCGCAGTTGGGCACGTTGAACACGTCGTGGGAGATGGCGATGAAATCCCCGTGGCGCAGGCGCATTTCCCGGCTGGCTATCTGCAGGATCTGCGGCTGGCCGCCGTGGCCGTTGATCATCAGCAGCTTGCGAAAACCGGCCCGATAGAGGGATTCGGCGATCTCCAGCACGGTATGCAGCAGCGTATCGCCGCTGAGGGTCAGGGTGCCGGGAAAATGCAGATGCTCCTCTGACTTACCGTAGGTGATCGGCGGGATGGCGTAGGCCGGGATCGCTGCCGGTAGCCGGGCAAGGGCATGGCCCGCCACGCCGGAAGATATCACGCTGTCCACCGAGCAGGGCAGATGCGGGCCGTGCTGTTCGATCGCCCCGGTGGGGAGGACGATAACCGTGTTGCTTTTATCCGGCAGGGCGGCCACGTCCGTCCAGCTCAGAAAAGGGAGAAAGCGCGCTGCAGGAATGTAACCGTTAATCATCGCGGAGCCTCGGAGTTAAATGACGGGGGTAACCAGACGGTTGCTTCAACTTCAATCAATACCGTGGCGTCGGGCAGCATTTCGCTGACCTGGACCACGGTGGAAACAGGCGGTTGGTCGGGATAAAACAGCTTCCTGACCCGGCTGTAATAGGGAAAATGGTCAAGGTTGCGAAAGTACTGCACCAGCTTGATAACGTCGCTCATCTGCCCTCCCGCGGACTCCACGGTGCGGCGGATGCTTTCCAGTACGTACCAGCTCTGGGCGAGGATCGGGCCCTGTTTCGCATCGGTCGAAAATTCGCCGGTCGCCCCCAGCAGCTCTCGCACCGGCTCAGGCACATCCTGAAAGCCGTTGACGATGGTGCCGGTCAGGGGATTGACCGGAATAATGCCGGAGAGAAAAATAAAATCACCGGCTCTGCGCCAGGCGGCATATCGCGCCAGCGGCGCCCCCGCGCCTGCTTCAAGACTCATGTGCCATCTCCTCTTGCCACACGCGCCGGTGGGTTAACCTGCCGTGGTTAACCACCAGACGGGCGGCGCTGTTTAAAGGCCAGGTAAAACGGTCGCTACCCGGGAAAATCACCACGCTGGCCGCCGCGCCGATGGCAAAGGGCGCCGCGTCTGCCGGCGAACCGGTTAACGCCGCGCGATCGCAGATCAGCCGCGACTGCCGGTCGAACAGGTCGCTGAGCTGGGCGCCGAACAGGCCGCAGGCCAGGGTGTCCAGCGGGTCATAGCTCCCCGCCGGACAGAAGGCATCCTGTACGTTGTCGCAGCCGAGCAGGGTGGCTACGCCGGCGGCCTGCGCCTCGTGCAGCAGGGTGATCCCCCGCTGGCGCGGCGTGCGACCGAACGTCGCATCCTGCAGCAGCAGGTTGGTCATCGGCAGAGCGATAAGGGTGACGCCGTGCGCCGCCAGCTGGCGCAGGATCGGCGCCGCCTGTTCGTCGCTGCCGGCGGCCAGCGCGCAGCCGTGGCTGCAGCAGATATGCCCGGGAAAAGGGTGGCGGGAGAGATGGTCCGCCAGCCAGGTCAGCCCCTGAGACACCTCGCTGAGCTCCTCATCAATATGCAAATCCAGATCCAGCTCCCAGCGGGCCGCGCTACGCAGCAGGTTTGCCATGGCGGCGGCGTCCCAGTTGGAGGAGTGGATGAAGCCGCCCAGCAGGCAGCGCTCCCCGCTGGTGGCGACCGTTCGGGCAATGGCCCCGGCGTCCGCCGGATCGCGAAACAGGGTCAGCGGGACCAGCGCCACCCGCTCCAGGGTGATGCCGACGGTGTCGAGGCGGGCGATCTCCTGCCAGGCGTCCGGTGCGTCGGCGGTAAACCAGTCGATATGGCTACGCAAATGGGTCACGCCATTCGCTGCCGCCCGGGCCAGCGCGGCGGACGCCCGACGTTGAATATCCGCCCTGGTCCAGTGCTGGCGATCCTCGTGCATGGCGTGGATCGCCGCCAGCAGCCCGGCCTGCGCCGGACGGCAGCGTTCAATGGTAAAGGTCTTGTCCAGATGGGCATGAGGTTCCACCAGGCCGGGGAGCGTCAGGGCCCCCGCCAGGTCCCACAGGCCGGGAGTCGGCTGGTCGGTCGGGGTCAATACGGCAATCCGGCCGTCACGAAAGGCCAGGTCCGCCAGAAGCGGTTCACCGCTGGCCTGCGTCGGCCAGCCATCGGGCAGCGCCCAGGCCGGGAGTCGGGCGCGGCTGATCCCGGCGAGCGGCGCGGAAGAGGAGGGGAACGTCATCGTCAGTCTCCTCACAGATCCAAAACCAGAACCGGCGATTTCGCCCGCGAACAGCAGAGCGTGATCTGGTCGTTGCCCGCTTTCTCTTCCGCCGTCAGCACGCTGTCCCGGTGTTCGGGGATCCCGTCGAGGACCCCGGTAATACACGACCCGCACATTCCCTGCTCGCAGGAGAGCATCACCTCCACGCCGGCATGCTGTAATACCTGAGCAATCGTTTGATCCGCAGCCACCTGCAGGCGCTGCCCGCTGGAGGCCAGCTCAATATAAAAAGCATTTTTCGCCGCAGTATTATTTTCCGTCGCGGGAGTAAAACGCTCGAAGACGAATTGCGACGGCGACCAGCGATATTCCTCCATGACCGACTGCAGTCGCTGAATAAAACCCTCCGGGCCGCAGGCGACCACTGTGGTTTCAGGATCGGGCGTGGTTAAGCAGGCGGGGATCCGCTGGCGAAACGACGCGCCTTCCTCGCTACAGTGGATCGCCACCGTGCCGCCCGCAGCCAGCTGGGTCAGGCGCGGGGAGAAGGCCGTCTGGCGCGCGCTGGCGACATAATAATGCAGCTCCAGCGCCCCCTTTCTGGCGGCAATCGCTTCAGCCATCGCCAGCAAAGGCGTGATGCCGATACCGCCGGCAAACAGCAGGTAGCGCCCGGCCTGCGGCAGGGGAAAATGGTTGCGCGGAGGCGAAATGGAGAGCCGATCGCCGGCTTTGAGCTGCTGGTGCATATAGCGTGAGCCGCCGGTGGAGGTGTCAGCCAGCCTGACGCAAACTTCATAGTCTTTGCCGCGGTCAGGCATGCCGCACAGGGAATACTGCCGTGGGCCAACGCCGGGAATAATAATATCGATATGCGCCCCGGCAGAGTAGGCCGGTAATATTTCCCCGGCCGCCGCCTGCAATATTACGGATAGATTTCCCTGTCCGTTGGGGCGTATTTCCCCGACCGAGACCGAAATAAGATCGTGGCTGTGCATTAACGTTTACTCTCCCTCATTCCGCTGTCTGCAGGGCGGCCAGGGTCGGCGAAGAGATCACTCCCCCTTCGCAGTAAACTGTCCGGCGTGCAAGAAAATGGGTGAAACGATCGTTTCTCCGCTATGAATGCTACGGTATTGTGATAAAACTGTTGCGTCCAGAGCTTTGATTCGCACAACCCGTTGCAAAAAAGAGAGCACCCAAACCATGTTTGCCTTCTCCCGATTTCTGCTCTATTTCACCGAAGTGGCCCGTCAGGGATCGTTTCGTAAAGCGTCAGAGGCGCTGCATGTATCGGCGTCTTCCATCGACCGTCAGATTTTGCGCGTGGAACAGGAGCTGGCGATGCCGCTCTTCGAGCGCCATCCCACCGGGCTGCGGCTGACCGCCGCCGGGGAGCTGCTCCTGCACGCGGCCAATAACTGGAAAAAGGACTTTACCCGGGTCTGCGAGCAGCTGGATGACCTGCGAGGGTTGCGGCGGGGGCATGTGCGTATCGCTACCATCGATGCCATTAACCGGCATTTTTTTTCGACGATGCTCAAAGAGGTGCATAAACATTATCCCAACATCTCTTTTACATTGACCACCATGAACAATATCCACATTCAGCAGGCGCTGATCTCTGGCGAGGCGGATTTCGGCATCATGCTCAATCCCCAGACCTCCCGCGAACTGCAGGTGCGGGCGTTTGCCGAGATGAATATGGGTATCGTAGTGCCGACCGGCCATCCGCTGGCCAGCCGCAGCGCCGTGCGCTTTAGTCAGTGCATCGACTACCCGTTTATCCTGCCGTCCGCCCCATTGATGATCAGCGAGCCGGTGGAGGCGCTGGTGAACATCAGCGGCAACGAGGTGAAGGAGGTGGCGGTGTCGAACAACATTCACATGATCCGCACCCTGATCAAAGAGCAGATGGGCATCGGCATCCTGTGTCGGCTGGATATTCTCGATGAGATCGAGTCCGGCCAGCTGGCGTTTGTACCGCTAACCGATCCGCAGCTTAAGCCTTTCACGCTGGCGCTGTGCGTCTCGCCCGCCCGCCAGCTTTCCCTCGCCGCCTCGATGATGTTGAACCAGCTGGAGATGCTCTTCAGTCAGCTGTGAGCGACCAGGCAGGCACTAAAATCATTCATTAACGCACCATGATGGTGCTTTTTTTGTGTGCATGAATCAAAGGTTGCATGCCCAGGGGCGGCGGCGCAGGCGATTTCTCGCGGCCGCTCGCGGGGCAATCAAATCTGGCATTGTTTTTGTATAACTGAGTGTGAGTAGAAGCGGTCAGTACGGGTTATCCATACGGGACATTGCTCAGTCACCATGTCGCGGTTCAATGTTGACCGGGATGGGAGGCTGAGCCGTGGTTTGCTCGCCCCTCTCCCGGCATGAAGAGGAGAGGGATAATGAAAAGTCGTGCACGCCTTCCCCGGGGCTTTCGCTGGCTGGGCCTGATGGCTCTCGGCGGTGTCTCGCTGGCCGTTCAGGCCGAGGAGAAAATCGTTCTGCTGACCTCCTGGTACGCTCAAGCGGAGCAGGGCGGTTATTATCAGGCTCAGGCCACTGGGCTGTACAAAAAATACGGTCTCGACGTCGAGATCCGCTCCGGCGGACCGCAGGTCAACGGCATGCAGTTGCTGTTGTCGAAGCGGGCCGATGTGATCATCGGCTACGATCTGCAACTGCTGGAAGGCATTCAGCGCGGCTTCCAGGCGAAAGCCATTGCCGCGCCCTTTCAGTACGATCCCCAGGGGCTGCTGACCCATGCCGATGTCACCTCCCTGCAGGGGCTGAAAGACAAAACGCTTCTGGTCTCCAGCTCTGGTCAGGCGACGTGGTGGCCGTGGCTGAAGGCGCAATATCAGCTGAGCGACGCGCAGGTTCGCCCCTATACCTTCAATATTCAACCCTTTGTCGTCGATGACGCTGTCGCCCAGCAGGCCTATGTCAGCTCCGAGGTGTTCCAGGTGCAGAAGGCTGGGGTGAAGGCGAACTTCTTCCTCTTTTCCGAACACGGCTATCCCCCCTACGGCGGCATTCTCATCGCCCGCCCGGATACCATCGCCGAGCGTAAAGCGGCGATGGCGAAGTTCGTCCGCGCCTCGATGGAGGGTTGGGTGAGCTACCTCAACAATCCGGCGCCGGGAAATGCGCTGATTAAGCAGGACAATCCGAAAATGACCGACGATCTGCTCGCCTGGGGCGTGACCCAGATCCGTGAGCATCACCTGATCGACGGCGGGGATGCCGCCAGCCAGGGCTGGGGCACGATGACCGACGCGCGCTGGCAGAAGACCCGCGATTTTATGGTCAGTACTGGTCTGCTGGCGGCGGCCACCGACTGGAAACAGGCCTACACCACCGAATTTGTCCAGGCCATGCAGGTTAAACCCTGAGGAGCAACGTCATGTCATTAATGATTAAAAATGCCCATGCCATCCTCAGCGGCTTGCCCGGAGAGGCGGCGCGGCTGGCCGGGCCGGATATTCGCATCCGCGACGGCAAGATTGCGGCCATCGGCAGCCTGACCCCGCTGCCGGAAGAGCGACTGATTGATGCCCGCGACTGCGTGATCTATCCGGCGTGGGTGAACACGCACCACCATCTTTTTCAGTCGCTGCTGAAGGGCGAGCCGCAGGGGCTGAACCAGAGCCTGACGGCCTGGCTGAGCGCCACGCCGTACCGCTTTCGCGCGGCCTTCGATGAACACACTTTTCGTCTGGCGGTGCGCATTGGTCTGGTGGAGCTTCTGCGCTCGGGCTGCGCCAGCGTGGCGGATCACAACTACCTGTACTGGCCGGATATGCCCTTCGATACCTCGGAGATTGTCTTCAGCGAAGGGGAAGCGCTGGGGATGCGTATCGTCCTGTGCCGGGGTGGGGCGACCCAGGGCCGGGCGGTGGAGCAGGATCTGCCGGTGGCGCTGCGTCCGGAAACCTTCGACGGCTATATGGCGGATGTCGAACGGCTGGTCAGCCGCTATCACGACCCCCGGCCCGATTCTCTGCGCCGGGTGGTGATGGCGCCCACTACCATACTGCACTCCGCGCCGGGCGCCCAGCTGCGGGAGATGGCGAAGCTGGCCCGCCAGCTGGGGATCCGGTTGCACAGCCATTTATCGGAAACCGTCGATTATCTCGACGCCGCGCGGCAGAAATTCGCCATGACGCCGGTGCAGTTCTGCGCGGAGCACGACTGGCTGGGAAATGACGTGTGGTTTGCCCATCTGGTGAAGCTGCTGCCGGAGGAGATTGCCCTGCTGGGCCGCACCGGAACCGGCATTGCTCACTGCCCGCAAAGCAACGGCCGGCTGGGCAGCGGCATCGCCGATCTGCTGGCGCTGGAGCAGGCCGGGGTTCCGGTCTCGCTGGGAGTGGACGGCGCCGCCTCGAATGAAGCGGCGGATATGCAAAGCGAAGCCCATGCCGCATGGCTGCTGCAGCGCGCGCGCAAGGGGATGCTGGCGCAGCCGCGCTACGCCGGGGGCACCTTTGAGGGCGGGGCCGATGCGGCCACGGTGGAGGATGTGGTGCGCTGGGGCAGCGCCGGCGGCGCGCAGATCCTTGGCTTAGCGCAGAGCGGCACCCTGCAGGTCGGCATGCAGGCGGACCTCGCCATTTACCGGCTGGACGATCCGCGCTACTTCGGCCTGCATGATATGGCTATTGGGCCGGTGGCCTGCGGTGGGCGCGCCGCGCTGAAGGCGCTGCTGCTGAATGGCCGGCCCATCGTGGAAGATGACGCCATTCCCGGTCTCGACCTTGACGCGATGCGCCACGACGCGCTGGCGGCCGTCCGTACCCTCCAACAGCGCGCCGCTGTTTAACTGATAACAGGATAATGACGATGACCTCAACCACCCAGAATCAACGCTACGCCTTACAGGAACTGGAAAAAGAGGCGCTGATGGGCGCCCAGGGCGAAGAGACCTTCGCCCGCGAAGTGCGCTGTATCGACCTGTCGAACTTTGCCGAAAGAAAAAATGACATTGCCGAACAACTGTGGGAGGCGGCGGTGGAGATTGGCTTCTTCCAGGTCAGCCACCATGGTATCCCGCTGGCGGATATCCGTCAGGCGTTCAGCATGACCGAGGCGTTTTTCGACCTGCCCGACGAGGTGAAGCGCCAGTATCCGCTGGCCGGCAACGCCGGCTGGGAAAGCAAAGCGCAGGTTCGGCCATCGACCCGCACGCCGGATCAAAAAGAGTCGTATCAGATCACCCGGCCGCTGATGGCCGGGCGCTGGCCCAGCGATCGGGAGTTGCCAGCATTCCAGCAGACGATGCTCGGGTTTGAATCGCAGTGCTGGCAGTTGGGGATGAAGATCCTCTCCTGCTTTGCTTTGAAGCTCGGTTTTCCGGAATCGTTTTTCACCACCGCGCACGATCCGCAGCGAGACACCTACCAGAGCACCTTGCGTATGCTGCATTACTATGCGACCGAGCAGTCGCAGCAGGGGATGTGGCGGGCCGGCGCGCACACCGATTTTGACTGCCTGACGCTGCTGTTCCAGCGCCCCGGTCAGGGCGGCCTGCAGGTTTGTCCCGGTAAAGACCGCGAAAGCCAGCAGTGGACCAGCATTGAACCGCGGGAGGAGGTGATCACCTGCAATATCGGCGATATGCTGATGCGCTGGAGCGACGACCAGCTGCCGTCTAACTTCCACCGGGTGAGAAACCCGCTGCCGCACGAATATCAGGGGCCGCGCTACAGCCTGGCGTTTTTCTGCCAGGCCAATAAAGATGTCGAGATCCTCGGGCCGCAGAGAAAGTACCCGCCCATCAGCGCCGAGGATTATCTGCAGCAGCGGATCCAGGCCAATTTCGCCAAAGGGTAAGATGCTCCCTTGAATGGTATACCTGCCGCCGGCTTTCGCTGACGCGGCGGCAGGATATCTGGCGTTGGGCTTTTCAGCTACCGTGTTAAGTTCCCTGGTGTCGTTGAAATAACTGAAGAACATCTCCCTAAGCGTCAGCAGCAAGCTACCTTGGTTAAGGCCCTGGAAATCACGTCCTTTACGTTGTAAACGCCGTAAAGCCAGCTCACCGGGGTTAAAGGGATTACCTTAACTTCTTTATTGTTGTTAGTGGGTTAATGCTAACCAGGGCAGGGGGGCAGAATTTATAGCTCGGTAACCGGCTACGCCGGGCTTTCGGCGCCATTTGACTCCACAGACACATGTAACCTCATCTGGCACCCTCATGCCGCTGACGTGGTATTCAGAAGCTTCCCGATGCTGTAGGTGTTAACGTCTGCTCTGTGCCATGTATAGTCATTCACACCCTGAGAGTTACACTTTTAAGTGATTCAGGGTATGCGCTTATTGGTTACGAATATTGTGCCAGAATCATGTGATTTGATGATTGCTGCTTTGCTTTCGAGCCAGTAAGTGCTCCACGTTCGCTAACGAATACTCAGGGCATGCAGAAAAAATGCTGACTATATTTCTTTCGAAGAGCGTGGAATGCATACCAATCCCCGATAAAAAGGAGTTGGTGATGACTGCGAAAGATCAATTTGCTGCTCATGTTGGTTTGGATTGGGCGGATAAAAAACACGATGTCTGCGTTCAGTTTAAAAACGGTGATCGCATATTCCATGTGATTGAACATACGCCTGAGGCACTTGATATCTGGCTCAATGAGTTACACCAGAGGGCGAAAGGCAGGATTGCTATTGCCGTTGAGCTGAAGAAAGGCCCGGTGGTGTATGCACTCCAGAAGTACCCATTTGTCACTGTTTTTCCAGTACACGCGTTGTCACTGGCCCGCTACCGACAGGCTTTCTGGCCCAGCGGTGCGAAGGATGATCCGCAGGATGCTGAGCTGGCATTAGACCTGATGCTACGTTATCCCCACAAGATAAAAGCCATTGAAGTCGACAATCCGGATATCCGATTACTCCAGCAATTAGTTGAGCAGCGCCGACTGCTGGTCGAAGACAAGCGTCGCTTTGTTAATCGGCTCATCAATACGCTTAAGCAGTATTACCCTCAGCCCCTGAAATGGTTCTCCCATCGGGACAGCTCCCTGTTCTGCGAGCTAATCATTCGCTGGCCGAGTCTGCAACAACTCAAACGGGCTCGCAGCGATACTGTCCGTCATTTTATGAATGCTAAAGGTGGTCCTGCTGTTGCATATACCGAACAGCGGGTTGCAAGTATTACCAGCGCTATTCCCCTGACCACAGATAAAACTGTCATCGAGGCAAATGCATTGATGGCAACAGCACTTGCATCCCAAATCAAACTGACAGGCGACCTAATCAGAACCTACGATGAACGTATAGAATCCTTATTTGATACGCTTCCGGATGCAGAACTGTTCAAATCACTTCCTGGAATGGGACCGTGTATGGGCCCACGGATGCTTGCAGCACTGGGTGATAACCGCGACCGCTTCAACAGCGCCGAAGAAATTCAAAACTACGCTGGCATCGCACCAGTAACCGAACGAAGTGGTCAAAAATCCTGGGTACACTGGCGTTGGCAGTGCGCGAAATTCGTCCGACAGACATTCGTGGAATGGACTGCGAAGACGGTTAACTCATCGTACTGGGCCAGACTTTATTACCAGGGCCAGCGAGAAAAAGGGAAATCTCATCAGTCAGCGATCCGGACTCTGGCATTTAAATGGATAAGGATCATTTACCGCTGCTGGAAGACCAGAACCCGGTACGACGAAGCGAAATATTTGCTGGCACTGGAAGCGCGAAAGTCGCCCTTACTGAAGCCATAAAAAGCTTGTCGAATGTCTCAGGGCGTGAAGCGGACGTTATCTATCAAACTCTCGATGGGTGTATTTAAAACATATGGTAATTGATTATTATTTTTTACCACGTCATAATGAGGATGTATTGATAAAAAATTTAAGATGGTAAATATGACTGACGAAACGACTGGATATGTATATATATTGGAGGTTTCTGATATTGACTTACCTGTATGTAAAATTGGAATGACGACCAGAGATCCAACCTCCCGATGTGATGAGATAAATAAGAGCTCAACAGGTGATTTTATTTGGGCTGTTTCTCACTCTATTTTTGTTAGTGATTGTAAAAAACTAGAAAGATTAATTCACGATAAGTTAAGTCCCTTGCGGCAAAAAAGAAGAGAGTTTTTTAATTTACGCGCAGATGATGCATACAAAGCAGTAGTGTCAATTTTTGAATCTCAGGATGAGATAAAAATGATGATTGAGTTGGAGTCGAAATCCTTATCAATAATTAACCCGGACCATAAAGTTAAAAAGAATAACAGAGATCTCTCCAAACATGGTTCTGATGAGTATGCAGAGATATTACAGTCTTTTTGCGAAGTTCTGGGTGTGAAAGGAAGGGCTTTTGGCCAGCTCAATAAACCATTTTTTGGTATGAGCGATGGAAATGAAGGCGTCCAATGGAATATTTCTGTCTGTACGCAAAATAATAATATCCGTATGGGCGTTAATCTTGAAGGTATAAAATACAAAGATTGGCCTATAGCTAAGCTTATTAAATCAGAGTTGGCAGTCCCTGGGTTGCTAAGTGTAATACAAAAATTAGATTCTGAAGACGAAATTAACATGACTTTTTATCGGGATGCCTGGCAGGTGGTTTCTAGACCTGAAATTAGAGAGAAATATATAGGTGGCAAGGAATTTAACCTCAATGAGCTGACTCATGGGGAATGGGAACGTATTTTAAATGAAGCTTTAAATTGCTTGGATAAAGAACGTGATTATAAAGGGAGAAATATGCAGGATGTTACGATGGTAAACAAAAATGGTAGTGTTCTTGTTCGTACCATGCCAGTTTCCCCTCATTTAACAATATGGTCTCCATTAATAATTAACGATAATATTGATGATGCAATCCGAAATAAGTTTAATCAATTGATTCATATTCATCATTGGATGATGCAGTTAAGTTGAAAAGTTGAGCTTGTTTTGTCCGCTCCTCGCTCACAGCAGACATTGAACTCCCAGCCAGGAGCGCACATTTTGAAAGCCATCAAGTCCTTAGTTTGATGCCCATCGGAATTGTTTACTTTACAATACCAGCTACGAACAGCCTAACTAAAGCCAGGTGATCACGTGCATTCAAACATGATTGAATACCTTAATATTTTCGTACAGGTTGTTGAGCAGGGCAGCTTTACAAGGGCCGCTGACATTCTGCAGATTCATCGTCCCACCGTGAGCAAAGCGATACAGCAGATAGAGGACGACCTCGGCGTAAAACTCATCCATCGCACTACTCGTAAGTTGAGCGTTACGGCTGAAGGGGAGGCGTTTTATCATCGCGCCAGGCTTGTATTGTCTGAAGTTAATGACATGATGGCGAGTTTTTCACCTACCCTTCCACCTCGGGGGCGGCTCAGGCTTGATGTCCCGCTGGCGCTGGCTCACGCCATACTGATCCCTAATCTCAAACATTTCCAGTCACTGTATCCTGACATTGATGTCATATTGGTTTCATCGGACAAAAAAACTGATCTAATCACGGAAGGGGTGGACTGTCTTGTCCGCCTGGGTGAACTTCAGGATTCGAGTTTTATCTCCAGACGTCTTGGTGACATCAGGATGGTCACCTGTGCAGCCCCGTCTTACCTGCAACAACATGGACGACCGGAAACACTTGCGGATCTGGAGCAGCATCGGGCAATAAACTTTTTCAGCGACCACAGTCGTGATGTGATGGAATGGAAATTTACTAAGGACGGGAAGATTGTTTCGTTGCGTCCCGTAGGCAGCATGCTGGTTGATAATTCAGATATTCTGCTCTCCTGTGGACTGGCGGGCCTCGGCATAATCCAGGCCACCTTTAACGCCCTTGCCCCACATATTGCTTCCGGCGCTCTTGAAGAGATTCTGACGCAATACCCTTCTGTGTCTAAGCCCGTGTCGGTGCTGTATCCGGACAGGCGCTACCTTTCGCCCAAAGTACGGGTCTTTATCGACTGGTTCAGTGAAGTTCTGACCATCCAGAACCGCTGAAACCAATGGATTGTTAACAGATAATTAATACTGAAGTTCCCTGTCAGCTATTTTTGGTACGTTTATAGCAGCGTAGATTGTCAGTAAATGAACCGGGCATGTCTTCAACAATATTCTAAAGATGTGCTGATAACTGACGAGAGCTGAATATGTCTAAAGTTGTTACCTTTAACCGCACCGGTGGTCCGGAAGTTTTGGAAGTTATAGATGTGGAGGTGCCCGCACCAACAGCGGGTGAAGTTCAGATTCGCGTACATGCTATTGGTCTTAACCGTGCAGAAATCATGTACCGTAACGGTCAGTATGTCATTGAACCGGAATTTCCAGCACGCCTGGGTTACGAGGCCTCGGGCGTCGTGCAGGCCGTTGGTGAGCATGTTGAAGGGATTGTTACTGGAGATCGGGTCAGCGTTATTCCTTCGTTTATGTTTAATGAATACGGCATGTACGGCGAACTGGTCAATGCCCCGGTAAATGCTGTGGTGAAGCATCCTGAAAACCTTTCCTTCGAGGAGGCTGCTGCAAGCTGGATGATGTATGTCACTGCATATGGCGCACTGGTTGAATATGGCAACCTTCAGGCTGGGCAGAATGTTGTGATCCGCGCAGCATCAAGCAGCGTAGGACTGGCTGCCATACAGATAGCTAACATGCTGGGTGCTAAACCCATTGCGCTTACCCGGACTGCCGAAAAAAGAGACATGCTTCTAAAAGCTGGTGCCGCCACTGTTATAGCTACCGCTGAGCAGGATATGGTTGCGGAAATCAATCATGCGACAGATAGCATGGGCGCCCATATTGTTTTTGATCCTGTCGGTGGTCCGGACGTGGCAAAACTGACCCAGGTGATGGCACCGCAAGGTATGTTCTTCCAGTACGGTGCGCTAGACAGTCGCGACCTGCTTGTGCCTGTCTTTGATATTCTCGGTAAGCATCTCACGCTGCGTGGATATGAGCTGTTTGAAATTACGACAGACCCTGGAAAAATGGCACGCGCAAAATCCTTCGTCACCGAAGGTTTACGTACCGGCAAACTGAAACCTGTCATTGATAAAACATTCCCGCTTAAAGATATTGCGGATGCACAGCGCTATATGGAAGCAAATGGACAGGTTGGCAAAATCGTCGTAGTTGTTGAGTAAATCTCAAACCGACTAACCGTTCACCCAGATGTGCTGGTATGAAAGGTGAAGCGGAGAGCCATGTGCTGCAGATCAGGATTCATCGGTGCAGACTTTTCTGACCTTAGGGGAAGGGGGCGGCACACTCTGCTTCAGTGGGGGTAGCTAATCACCACAAATTGTTAGACACAAGGGATAGGCGTTGCCGATGCGGGTGACAAAGGTATCTCTGCCGCAGCCATAAAATCGATAAAACAGCGTATTCTCGGTGACAGGTAGCGGCTGGCGGGCCACAGGACCGAGAAATGCCCATCCTTGACGCAACAGCCTGGCAACACCTCCTGCAGTTGTCCCTCATTGATGGCCTCGCGCACGACAAAATCAGGCACATAAGCGATGCCCATTCCCGCCGCGCTTAAGCGAATGGCGGCCTCAATGTTATTGACCGTCATAACGGCAGCGGCCCTGAAATCTCCCGTCAGCCGCATACCGCGCAGTTCCCAGGGCTGGATCAGCCCCGTCGCGGGGAAGCGGAAAAAAATGCACTTGTGCGCCGCCAATTCCGCTGGCGAGCCGGGGACGCCGTATTCCGTCAGATAGGCCGGACTGGCGCAGAGCACAAAACGAAAGCCTCCCAGCTTTCTGGCGATCAAGCGGGAGTCCGCTAATTCACCGCTGCGGATAGCGACATCAAATCCTTCATCGATCAGATTGACCAGCCGGTCACTAAAGTCGAGATCCAGTTCAACCTGCGGATAAAGACGGGTAAAGGCGGTGAGGGCGGGGAGCAGCAGGCGGTAGCCGATGACGGGCAGTGAAATCCTCAGTTTGCCGGTGGGCTGTGAGAGACTGCTCGTCAGCTCTGACTCGGCCTCCTGGATCTGCTCAAGGATACTCTGGCAGCGGGACAGAAACGCGGCCCCCTCCGCCGTCAGGCTGACATTTCTGGTGTTGCGGTTGAACAGCCGGACCCCCAGTTTATGCTCAAGCCGGGCGACATTCTTACCCACCGCCGAGGCTGAAATGCCCAGCAACCTGGCGGCCTGAACAAAGCTTAGCGTTTCGGCGGTGCGGACAAAGGACGTCAGCGAGGTGAGACTGTCCATCGATTATAAACCTTATGTCTCTTAAGAAGATATTTTCAGTCTATTTATCGGCATTAACATCCGCAATAGGATGGCGACAGTTTATTCCTTCCTTGCCACCTTATGAGGGCCGCCAGATGTCACGTACCGCCAGAACACCTTCCCGATACGCCAGCGCCCTGGCAGCGCTTTCTGTCTTTATGGCGGCCATGCTGCTGCCGTTAAGTTTTACCGGCGGCGTCATGACCACCCCCGCGATACAGCAGTCGCTGGGCGGCTCTCCCGCTGCGCTGTCGTGGCTGACCAATGGCTTTATGTTGACCTTCGGCAGCTTTTTGCTGGCCGCAGGCGTGACGGCGGATGCCATCGACAGAAAACGCATTTTCATTGCCGGCGCCGCGCTGTTTTGCCTGAGCAGCCTGCTGTTTTGCCTGACACACGATCTCTTGCTGTCAGGCATGCTGAGGTCACTGCAAGGCCTGGCCGCGGCGATGATTTTAGCCAGCGGCAGTGCGGCGCTGGCCCAGCTCTATGACGGCGCTCAGCGGACCCGGGCATTCAGCATCCTGGGCACGGTGTTCGGCGCCGGCCTGGCGTTTGGCCCGCTGCTGATCGGCTTCATGACCGACGCGGTGGGCTGGCGCGGCGTATACGCCCTGTTTGCGCTGCTTTCGGCAGGGGGGCTGCTTATCGGACTGGCGTATCTGCCCGCGGCAGAAAAAAGCGAGCCGCGGAAACCCGACAACCTCGGCTTAACCCTGTTTACGCTGGCCCTGATGTTGTTTACCTCATCGCTCATGGTCATTCCTGCCTGTGGTTTTTTATCGCTGCCGACGTTGACCTTGTTCATCGCGTCGGCGGGACTGTTCGTGGCGTTTGTCGTGCGCTGCCAGAGGGTGAACAACCCGGTGCTGGACATCTCCCTGCTACGCCATCCGCGTTTTGTCGGCGTACTGTTGCTGCCTGTCGCCACCTGCTGTTGCTACGTTGTCCTGCTGATTATTGTTCCACTGCATTTTATGGGCGGAGAAGGGATGAGTGAGTCGCAGAGCGCGCTGTATCTGATGGCGTTAACCACGCCGATGCTGGTTTTTCCTTCCGTTGCAGCCCTGCTCACCCGCTGGTTTTCCCCCGGGATGGTGTCCACGGGAGGACTGATGATGGCCTCCGTCGGGTTGCTGTTGCTGGGAGAGGCTTTTCACAGCCAGCACCTCCCGCGGCTGGTGCTGTCGCTGATCCTCTGTGGGACGGGGGCAGCGCTTCCCTGGGGGCTGATGGACGGCCTGGCGATTTCCGCTGTGCCGGTGGCGAAAGCCGGTATGGCGGCAGGCCTGTTCAACACCGTTCGTGTTGCCGGAGAGGGAATCGCCCTGGCGATAGTCTCCGCGGTATTAACGGCAAGCAATACCCTGACGCTGCAGAGTCACGTTCACGGGTATGCGCCTGAGGTGATTGACCGCGCCGCAGGCTGGCTGGGGGCCGGCAATATGCCGCAGGCGGCTGCGCTTTTGCCTGACTTTTCCCTCCGGGCACTGCGCGAGAGCTATGATTCTGCTTATACGCTACTGTTTAGCGGGCTGGCGGTCGTCACCCTGCTGTGCGCATTGATGGTCTGGCGGATGCTATGCCGGAAGGGGAGCGCTTTCCAAACCCGCAACAGCGAATCCTGAACCCCCTTGATAGCGCATTGGCGTCATGCTTCCCGGTCTGCTTAGCGAACCGGGACTGTCATTGTTTCGCTGGCGGAACTATGCTGATTAGGGCGGCCACATGCGCCGCTCCGGCCGCGGAAACAGTGACTCACAGGTGTCGTTATGGCGATTGATCCGGAACTGATTTACATCGAGATCCTGGAAACGGTGCTGATGGCCACCCTGGATCCTGATTTGTGGAAATCGGCGTTGCAGAAACTGGCGTTACTGACCGGCCATCAGTACGCGGCATTTCTGTTTTATGACAAAGGCAATGCCCATCTGTTGACCGATTCATTCCTGCTCGAGGAGAAGGTCTTTACCGCCTATCGCGATGTATTTCTGGCTATCGATCCCGCCGAAAAAATATTGACCGCGTTACCGGTCGGGCAAATATATCGGGACCGCGAGTATTTGGGCGATAAGTTTATTGCCGGCAGCGTCTATTACAATGAATTTCATCACCCCAACGACCTGAATAATCTCACCAGCGTCAAGCTGTGCACCATCAATGGCTATGCCACCTATCTGTCACTGATGACGGCCAATACGGCGGCTTATCCGCAGCCGGTGCAGTTTGAACTGTTCAGGCGCCTGATCCCGGCGTTAAAAACCGCCTGCCAGCTTCACGCCCGGTTTGAACAGCTGCGGGACACCATAAAATACCAGAGCGCGGTGATGGACAACGGGATCTACCCGGTATGGCTGGTGGATCATGGCGGTAAAATTCTCTACGCCAGCGCGCATGCTGAACGCTACCTGCGCGCCAACGCCCGCCTCTCCTGGTATAGCGGGGGCGATACGCTGTGCCTCAATACCGACAGTAAAAAACTCAAACGCGCCATCGAGCAGGCCACCCGGACGGCAGAGCCGCCGAAGGCAGGGCTGTGCTATACCGCCGGGCGTCAGCCGAAACCGATCCTCGTGATCCCGGCGGCCCGCCTTGCCGGGGTCGCCTGCGTGATTATTCCCGAGCCGTTTCTCACCGGCAGCGCCTTGATGGAGCTGTTTAACGTTAAGCCCGCCGAGAATGCGGTGGCGGAGCTGCTGGTGCGGGGCATGACGCCGGATGAATGCGCCTTACATCTGGGCGTATCCATCGCCACGATCAGAACCCACCTCAGCGCCCTGTACCGGAAAACCCATACTCGTCATCAGGCTGAACTTCTGCTGATCCTCCGCGCGATTCACGGCTGATTTATTTCATCCACTCATTCATATGAATGAGTGAGTCTGTTATTGCCGCCATTATAATCCTCATAAAACGAATGAAGGATTTAATCGCTCCCTGAGCGGTCAGTCCGTATATCTAATTCCTGCTGGATGGGAGTGGTTAATATGTTTTTCTTTCGTGTGATAGCCATCGTGATTTTATTCCCCGCGTTAATATCCTGCACAACGCAAAAAGCACTAAACGAAACCGGGAAGGAGATTGATAAAGGCCATTATGGTGTCGCGACATGGTATGTCGCGACCTTGCCGATTGCCATGCTTTATGACGTATTTACTCTCGGCGGTACCAGCGATCCGCAAACGGGATATAATACGGTCGCCAGCGTCGCGAATAAACAACCGGTGACTCAATTATCCCACAGTTCATCAGGTTCGCGATCTCAAACCACAACTCAAAGCGCGGCTGGCGGTTCAGTCTCGACCGTCGCCACACCGCAAAACGCCGCCCTGAGAACGGCGTCTTCGCAAGGGCAGCCATCGGTTTCTTCGTCAGTTAAATCCTATCCTCCGGCCGATAATTGCCTTACCCGTGACTCGACGTCGAATTCATTGGCTGACTTCTGGATTAATCATTGTGGCTTTGCCGTTACCGTGATGTGGTTTGATGCGAATGATTGCCGTACAGGGTGTATGGATGGCGTAGGGGCGAATTCACGCCAGACAATAACAAAAGGAAGGGCGGGAAGCGCTTATACTTCAGTGGCTTGTCCTAAACCTTCTACACCAAAAGGACCCGATGGCATTCATCAATGGGCCAATGAAGGGTACCATCAATGTACTTCCTGAGCCGTGGATAACGCCAGGCCAGAGGCATCCTGGCCTGGCTATCCAGGTCTGCCGAGCGGGCGCCAACGTTAGCAGGAGCAGCGCCAGCTCACGTCGCTCACTATCAACAGCATGACTCAGCCAGCAGAGCATCGCGCCGTCTGGATCGCCATCAGCGCGGCCACGACCAGCATCCCGGCGCTCAGGCAAAAGGTGCTCTCATAGCCCAGATGATCAAATAAAATACCGCCGACCGTTGAGCCAATGGCAATGGAAAACTGCACTGTCGCGACCATCAGTCCCCCGCCTGATTCGGTATCCGCTTTGGTGGCATGGGCGACCCAACTCCACCAACCCACCGGCGCTGCCGTGGAGAGTACGCCCCACAGGGCCAGCAGAATCGATACCGCGACAATGTTTGTCGCCAGCGGGATCAGCAGCAACGCAATCAGGGCCATCAGTAGCGGAATAATCATTAACGTTTTATAGAGCTGGTTTTTAATCACCAGCCCAATAGCCGTGGTTCCCGCCAGTCCGGAAATACCGATTGCTAATAATATTAGCGAGATGGTCCTGGCATCGACCTGAGCGATCAGTTCGAGGTACGGCCGAATATAGGTGAATAAGGTAAACTGCCCCATGAAAAAAATACCGGCCGCGCCCATGCCGATCGCCACGGAACGATCGCCCAGCAGTCTTCCCAGACCTGAACCGCTGGCGGCCTGATGCGATCCCGCTTTCATTGAGGGAAGGCTTATCCACTGCCAGATAAAGGTCACCACCGCGATGGGCACCAGGCTCAGAAAGGCACCGCGCCAGCTGGTGACTGACGCCAGATAGCTGCCAAGCGGTGCAGCCACGACGGTGGCAAGCGCATTGCCGCCATTAAAAACGGCCAGAGCGCGCGGAACCTGACTAATATGGACCAGCCTGACCGCCGTGGCGACAGACATTGACCAGAAGCCGCCAATGACCACCCCAATCAGTGCGCGCCCCAGCATGTAGATACTAAAATTCGGCGCCATTGCCACGATTAAAGCAGAAATCCCCATCAACGCGGTCAGCAGTAACAGCAGATATTTGCGGTTCATTTTTCCGGCCAGCTTGCGAATAAGCAGGCTGGTTAAGACCGCAAATATTCCCGAGATCGTCATTCCCTGACCCGCGGTGCCTTCGGTGATCCCCAAATCCAGAGCGATGGGGGAGAGCAGACTCACCGGCATAAATTCTGAAGCGATTAGCGTAAATACGCAGAGTGTGATGGCAAATACTCCCGTCCAGTTGGAGGAAGGGCTTTTTTCATCAGCATAAGCTGAATGATTTCTGAGATTCATAATGGGGTTTATTACACCTTAACGTTTACGGCAGGCGTCGCTACCTTCTTTATCGGTAGCGAATTCAATACGGGTTGGATTATAAAAACTAAAATTAGGCATATTGACTCCTGTGCGCCGGGTTAGTCCCGGCGTAGAGATTAAAATGGAGGTCAATTTAAAATTATTTCAGGCTGGCTTTAAAGAAGCTGTCCAGTTTATCAAACGGAATTTTCCCGCTTTGATTGTCATATAAGTCCACGTGGTTCGCACCCGGAACAATGACCAGCTCTTTGGGTTGAGCCGCTTCCTGGTAGGCGGTTTCCGCAAAGTAACGCGAATGCGCTTTCTCACCGGTAATAATCAGCACTGGCCGTGGCGAGATTTCCTTAATATGATCCAGCTGCGCGAAATTCATAAACGGCATCGGGGTTGTCACTGACCATGCTCCGGCGGAGTTAACCGACCGCGGGTTATACCCACGCTGGGTGCGATAATAATCGAAGAACTCACGAGTAATGGGATCGGCATCTGCTTTCAGCGTTGCTGGCAGGATAGTTTTATCCCGGACTACGTTACCCGCTTTATCAAAGCTGACATTGTGGCTCTCATAAGCAGGCACGCCATTCTCGGCGTCTTTCCAGCGCTGCAGGCTCATGTTTTCCAGTACTTTGCTACGCTGTTCCGGGGTATAGCTATCCTGGAAGCCTTTACCCCACAGGCGCGACATATCATACATCACCGAGGTGGCGACGGCCTTGATACGTTTATCCATGGCTGCCGCGCTGAGGTTCAGCCCGCCGTAGCCGCAGACGCCCAGCAGGCCAATGCGATGCCGATCAACGATATCCAGCAGACCCAGATAGTCGACGGCTGCCATGATATCTTCCGTGTTGATATCGGGAGAGGCGATATTACGCGGCTCGCCGCTGCTCTCGCCGGTATAGGAAGGGTCAAAAGCCAGGGTGACAAAACCACGCTGGGCCATTTCCTGAGCATAGAGACCGGATGACTGCTCCTTAACGGCACCGAATGCCCCACTGACCGCCAGGGCAGGAAGCTTACCGGCCGGGCGCTTTTTCGGCACATAGACGTCGGCGACAAGGGTAATGCCGTAGCGGTTTTTAAACGTGACTTTTTGATGGTCGACGGCGCGGCTCAGCGGGAAGGTTTTATCCCAGGTCTGAATGAGCTTAACATCTGCGTCGCCTTTCATGGGCAGCGTCAGGTCTGCAAAGGCGGCATTTGAGCCAAACAGCATCGCCATCCCAAGGATCAATCCCGTATGTCGCGTTCGATGAGAAAAAGCAGCCATAAATACTCCTGAAGGGTGTGAAGTGCAGACCAGGATGTCCCGCTCTGTGTGAGTGTTGAAGGCGCTTATAGTAGAGAACTAAAGCTGTTCTGATTAGCGGGTAAAACCGCACTTCATTAATGCATCCATGTTATAAATAAAACCATTGAGACCGACCAGACACAGGAGCCAGGGTGGATATTTTTCGTCGTGAGGATCTACACCATCTCTATCTTTTTTATCATGTGGCGAAAGAGGGGGGATTTACCCGCGCCGCGGCCAGACTGGGCCTCGCCCAGTCGAGCATCAGCCGCAGCATTACCATGCTGGAGAAAAGTATTAATCTGCAGTTACTGGTAAGAAGTACCCGCAAGGTCGCGCTCACCCCGGCCGGGGAAAAACTGTTGCGTTCGCTCGATCAGGGTTTCGGTCAGCTGGAGAATGGCTGGATACTACTGAATCAGCTCAGGGAGAAACCTGCCGGAACCGTGCGCATTAACGGTAGCAGGCAGGCTATCGAACAACTGTTGCTACCGCGATTGCAGTCGTTACGCGATGCTTACCCGGATATTGAACTGGAACTCATTGAAAATAATACCTTTGTGGACATTGTGAAGGAGCGATACGATGCCGGGGTCCGCTATGGCAGTATGGTCAACGAGGATATGGTCTCCGTGCGTATTGGCGCCGATGTGCCGATGCGGGTTGTCGGTAGCCCCGATTTCCTCCGCCAGCATGGGACCCCCACGCATCCCCGCGAACTCGAAAAGTATCCCTGCATTGGCTATCGCATGTCGGATGGTTCACCGTGGGGATGGGAGCTGCATGATGGCGATCGGTTGTACCGACATAATCCCGCCGGAGGGTGGGTATTCAGCGATGCCGGCACCGTCATTAAAGCCGCGACGCTGGGCGTGGGGCTGGCCTATGAAGCGGCGGATCTGATGCAGGACGAACTGGCAAGCGGTCGGCTGATACCGGTTCTGGAGAATTACAGTCATACCTTCCCGGGGTTTCATATCTATTATCCGCACCGCAATGTGTCCAGTGCGCTGCGAGTGATTATCGACATCCTGAGGGACTATCCCGGGGCGGACAGCCGCGCTAACGGACCCGGCTGATCCCTCGCTGGCCATTTTCTATCAGGCTCATGGTTACGTTGACGGGCTCATTCCTCTGGGGAGACTGGACGAGCCTGACGCATTACCTCTGCAGCCTTTATCATACCCGGCACGATTCGAATTAGCCGCGGAAGCATCCTCCGGGAGTGATTAGCAAGACGTCATGGCGACGGGCAGGACTGCGTCATTCGCCATGAAGCCGTTCCCCTGCGCCACTTGCGCAGAGGGACATCACATGACGAGACTCAGGAATGATGGTCGCGTAGGAAAACCGTCAGCACCTCTTTCGGCGGCACGCCGCCGCATTCGCCAATCATCCAGCCCACCGCCCCGCGGTGATAGGCGCCGTGAAAGAGCATGTGGTTCAGCATCTCCATCGCGGTCATATTGCCGTCACCGCCGTCGACAAATTTGAAGGCGATACGTTCGTGGAAATCAGCGGGGGTCATGGCGCTGACATACTGAATGTATTCGTCCGTACAGGCGGTCATGGCCGTTTCCAGCTCATCAACGGTTGGCGTCTCGGGGGTATTCAGCGCGGTGTAACCGTGCGGCCTGCCGCGCAGGTTCGCCCGGAAAATCATGTCAACGACATGGATATGGTTCATCAGCCTGATGGTCAGGTGACGTTTCTCGCCATATACCGTACCGTCAATCGCGCGGATCGCCTGTAAGGTGGCAAGGTCAATCCAGCGCTTATATTTCAACAGCGTCACTACTGTGTCTTTGTCCATAGTCTGTCCCGGGTTGGTTGAACCGTTATCATACTGGTTATGCCGGTGAGTCGTCACGCTCCAGCGCCAGGCACAAAAAAGCCTCGCCGGGGCGAGGCTTTTCAATAAGCAGGTGATTTAGTCAAACACACCGTTAATCACGGCGGTGACGATGACGGTGCTCAGGGCGACCAGCACCAGGTCATCGCCGACCGCGCGCCATTCATAGCCAGGATAATAGGGCAGGTCGTTAATCATGGAAGCCGGCAGGGTCTTTTTCGCGATCCCCGGAGGCAGCGGTTTGCCGCGGGCGACGTTTTTGGCGATACCCGGCGGCAGTGCCTGATAGCCGACCAGACCGTAGTTCACGGCAAGGGAGCGCGCTCGTGAAAAGCTGATATCGCTGTCGACATGGTCGGGTTTACCGTAGTTTTTACGGTTGCCATGATCGTCAGTGGACTGACCTTTATTCTGGCCTTTATTACCATGGTCGCCATTATTGCCGTCATTGCCATGGTTACCACTATTCCCGTGATTACCACCGCCGTTGCCGTTACCCGGGTTGGCATAGACTGGCGCGGCCAGCACGGCAAGAGAGATAACCGCCGCCAGTGCTGTTTTGAGAGTGCGACGCTTAAGCATGATGCTGTTTCCTGAATGGGGAGTACACGCTTAAAAAATAAGAGAAAGCTATGCCCCTGGCAATCTCATCATTTCTTATTTTTTGCCGGTTTTTAATCACCGGCGGGAAAGATAAAGGGAAAGGGATAGCGGGACGCGGACAAGCAATTCCATTGCTGCGTTTTGACAGACGGGCGACCGCGCCCCGCTAAATGTGTTGCCGACAGGATCGCTCCCGGGCGTAGAGAAAAAAATGCCCGAAGCCATCGGGCAAAAATGAACAAAAATATTACGCTTCATTCATAACGCGTCTCACAAGACGGGGCGGATAGTAAATCCTGGCGCTGCCGCGCACAATCGGACGGTTGTTTAGAAATAAATAACCCCATCGACTGTGCTCAGGACGCGACCCAATGGCAGGCGACCCGATGACCCGGGGCCACCTCGCGCAGCGCCGGAGCCTCTCTCCGGCAATGTTCGCTGACCTGCGGGCAGCGGGATGAAAAGCGGCAGCCGGCGGGCGGATTGGCCGGATCCGGGATCTCGCCTTGCACCAGCGCCTGCGGTTCGCTGTGCGGATCGAGGGTTGGCACCGCGGCCAGCAGGGCACGGGTATAGGGGTGGAGGGGGCGGCTGAACAGCGCATCGCGGCTGGCGCTTTCCACCAGCTGTCCCAGATACATTACCGCCACATCGTCACATAAATGCTCCACCACCCCGAGGTCGTGGGAGATAAACAAGAACGTGACACCGCGGTCGTCGCGCAGGTCGGAAAACAAATTGATGATCTGCGCCTGAATCGACACATCAAGGGCCGAGATGGGCTCATCGGCGACGATAAAATCCGGGTTGAGGATCAGCGCCCGGGCAATACCGATCCGCTGTCGCTGGCCGCCGGAGAACTGATGCGGAAAGCGGGCATAGTGCTCCGGCGCCAGGCCGCAGATCTTCATCACGGCTATCACCCGGTCATACAGCTCATCGCGGGTGCACAGCTTGTGCTGCAGCATGGCTTCGCCAATCGCGTCGCCAATACGCAACCGCGGGTTCAGCGAGCTGTAGGGGTCCTGAAACACCAGCTGCATTCTGGGCCGGATGGCGCGCAGGGCAGGCGCGGTCAGGTCGGCCAGCTCCTGACCGTGAAATTTCACGCTGCCGGCACTCTTCTCATACAGGCCAAGCAGCGTCCGGCCGACGGTGGTTTTACCACTGCCGGACTCGCCCACCAGGCCAAAAATGGTGCCCGGACGGATGTTAAAGCTGACGCCGTCCACCGCGCGAAGCTCGCCGGTCTGCTGGCCAAACAGGCCGTCGCGCAGCGGAAAATATTTTTTCAATCCATCCACTTCAATAACATAGCGTTCGCTCATGCTGTCGCCTCCGCAAATTCGCTGTAAAAGCAGGCGGCCCGCTGGCGCTCACCGAGCAGCGGCGGAATCGCCTCCCGGCAGCGCGCTGTCGCCCGCTCGCAGCGCCCGGCAAAGGCGCAACCCGCCGGCAGGGCGGCCAGATCCGGCACCTGGCCGGGAATAGAGTACAGCCGCCGACGCCTCTCACCCGGCACCGGGCGGGAGGCGATCAGCCCGCGCGTGTAAGGATGTTGCGGATGCCGTAGCACCTCTGCGGTGGCACCTTGTTCCACGATCCGTCCGGCATACATCACCACTACCTGCTCGGCCATCTGCGCGATCACTCCCAGATCGTGGGTAATCAGCATCATCGCCATCTGGCTGGCCCGCGCCCGGTCACGCAGCAGGCGCAGGATTTGCGCCTGCACGGTGACGTCCAGCGCGGTGGTCGGTTCGTCGGCAATCAGCAGTTTGGGCTGACAGCTCAGCGCCATGGCGATCATCACCCGCTGCAGCATGCCGCCGGAAAGCTGGTGAGGATAGCGGGTCATCAGGCTGTCGCCGCGCGCCAGGCCGACCTCGCTTAACAGCTGGATGGCCTGCTGCCAGGCGGCTTTCGGCGTGGCGCCGAGGTGGCGGATCAGCGGTTCGCACAGCTGTTCACCGATGGTCAACACCGGGTTCAGGGCCGACATCGGTTCCTGAAAGATCATGGCCAGCTGGTGGCCGCGCAGGTCGGTCATCTGTCTGGCTTTCAGCCGCAGCAGATCGCGGTCCGCGAAGCGGATCTCGCCGCCATCGATGCGCGCCGCCTGCGGTGGCAGGAGACCCATCAGCGCCATGGCGGTGACGCTTTTGCCGCAGCCGGATTCGCCCACCACGCCAACGGTTTGCCCGGCCTGAATGGTGAAAGAGACCTCCTGCACCGCGCGCACGCGAGTGCGTTCGCCGGCGAAAGAGACGGAGAGATGATGAAAGGCGACTAACGGCGTGGTCATTTCAGCCTCGGTTTCATATTGGGATCCATGGCATCGCGCAGGCCATCGCCCAGCACGTTGATGGCGATCACGGTGATAAAAATGGCGATGCCCGGCGGCATCCATAGCCAGGGGCGGCGCTGGAAATCGATCAGGCTATTGGCAGCATCCATCATATTGCCCCACGACGGCGTCGGCGGTACCACGCCGAGGCCGAGATAGCTCAGCGCGGATTCACTGAGAATGGCGTTGGCGACGGCCATGGTCGCCATCACCACCAGAATCGGAATGGTATTCGGCAGCAGGTGGCCAAACAGCCGGCGACGCGCTGACAGGCCCAGCACCTGGGTGGCCAGCATAAAATCGCGTTCGCGCAGGGAGAGACATTGTCCGCGCACCAGCCGCGCCAGTCGGGGCCACTCCAGCAGGCTGAGCATCACCACCACCATATAAATGCGCGAGTCCGGCGAAAAATCGAGCTCAGAAAGCATCGCCCCGGCGACGATCAACAGCGGTAACCCGGGGATAGTCATCACCAGGTCGGCCACGCGCATGATCAGTTTGTCGGTCAACCCGCCGACATAACCCGAGAGGGCGCCGAGCAGGTAGCCGAGGCACACCGACATCACCATGGTCAGCAGGCCGATAATCAGCGAGATGCGCCCGGCCAGCAGCAGGCGGGTGTAGACATCGCGCCCGAGGAAATCGGTCCCCAGCCAGTGTTCCGCCCCGGGCGGTTGGTTGATGCTCAGGGCATCGGTGGCATCATCTCTCCACGGCGACCAGACGGGCCCCAGCACGCACCACACCGCCATTACCGCCAGCAGGATCAGGCAGAACATGGCCAGCCGGTTACGGCGCAGCTGTCGCCACCCCTGTCGCCAGGGAGAGGGGGTCATGTGCGCCAGCGCCGGGATAGCCGCCTGCCGTTGGCGGCGACGGGAAGCAAAGTAAGACAGGATCATCATGACCTCACCCGAATACGCGGATCGGCCCAGGCGTACAGCACGTCGGCGAGCAAATTACCAACGATCGTCAGCACCGCCAGAAACAGGGTAAACCCCATCAGCACCGGATAGTCGCGGGCGGCCAGCGAGTCGATATGGATGTGGCCTGCCCCCGGCCAGTTGAACACCTTCTCGGTAATGATCGCCCCGGAGAACAACCCCGGCAGCTCGAAGCCCAGCAGGGTGATAATCGGCAGCAGGGCGTTGCGCAGGGCATGTTTAAGGATCACGGTGCGCTCCTGCAATCCCTTGGCGCGGGCGGTACGGATAAAATCCATTTTCACCACGTCGAGCATACTGGCGCGCACATAGCGCGTCAGGCTGCCCGCCTGCAGCATCACCAGCGCCAGCACTGGCAGCGCCAGGTGGGCGGCCACTTGCAGCACATACTGCCAGCCGCTCTCGTCGCTGCCGGTATTGGTCATCCCGCCTACCGGTAGCCAGTGGAGATCGACGGCAAACCATTTAATCAGCAGCAGGCAGAGGAAAAAGGTGGGGAACGACATGGCGGCAAACACGGCGACGCTCACCAGATGATCAAACCAGGAGCCGGGGCGCAGGGCAGAAACCACGCCGACCGCCAGGCCAATGCCCCAGTAAAAGACCAGCGCGACGCTGGCCAGCAGAAAAGAGTTCCAGATGTACTGGTTGAGCAACTGGCTGACCGGGATCTGATACTGCAGTGAAAAGCCTAAATCACCGCGCAGCAGCTGTCCCAGCCAGTGGAGGTAGCGGGTGAACAGCGGCTGGTCGAGGCCGTAGATCGCCTTCAGCTCCGCGGCGCGGGCGGCGGTCAGGGTGATATTGCCATCGATAAAGTCGCCGGGGGTTTTGGCAAACAGCATAAAAATAATGAAGGAGGCCAGCAGCAGCATCGGCAGCGTTTGCAGCAAGCGCCTCAGGATGAAATTTTTCATGACGGTCTCACATCAGCCGCCGGTTAACCCGGCGGCCAGGGGATTTACTTGACGATTTTTACATCCGGCAGGCTGCCGGTCAGGCCGTTGTAGATATCCGGCTTAAAGCCGCTGACGCGGGCGCTGCTGGCGGAAAGGATGTCGCGATAGCCGAGCAGGATCACCGGCGGATCGTCGGCCAGCACTTTATACAGCTGGTGGTAGATCGGCTTGCGTTGTTCAATGTCGAGCACCGCGTTGCCGGCGTTAATCAGCTTATCGACTTCCTCGTTATGGTAGCCGGACTCTTTAGCTTCGCTGCTGTAGAAATCCCATACCCCGTCGTGCGGGTCGTTGAGGGTGCTGGTGCTAAAGGAGGCCAGATCGTAATTTCCGGCTTTGCGCTGCGCCATCAGGGCGTTGAAATCCACCACCTGCGGCTTCAGCAGCACGCCAATCTGCCGCCAGTTCTCCTTGGCGATGGGGATCAGAGCGTCGTTGATCACCTTCTTGCTCACCAGCAGGGTCAGCTCCAGGCGCTGGCCGTCTTTGGCGCGGATACCGTCGGCGCCAGGTTTCCAGCCGGCCTCATCCAGCAGCTTTTTGGCCTGTGCCGGATCGTAAGGGTAAGGGTTGACGCCTTCAGCGTTAAAGGCCCAGGAGATCGGGGCGATCGGCTCGATGGCGACTTTGCCGTACCCCTGATAGACCACGTCGATCAGCTTCTGCCGATCCAGGCCGTAAATCAGCGCCTGGCGCACGCGCTTATCCTGCAGCGCCGGGCGATGCACGTTGAACTCCACCTGGCTGTAGTCGCTGGAGCCGTAAAGATTAATGTTGGCGAAGCCGAGCATTTTCAGTTGCTCAATATCGTCGGGGCGTGAGGTAAAGGCGTCATAGTCGGTCTCTCCGGTCTGGAACAGCTGGAAGTTGGTCGACGGATTGGTCACGCGGTAGATAAAGCGCGGTGTTGGCGGCGTTCCGCGGTAAAAATGGCTATTGGCATGGAAGCGTATTTCCTGACCGGGAATGTATTTGTCGTACACGTAAGGGCCGTTGCCCAGCGGCTTGCCGTGCAGTGAACGCAGATAGTCGAGATTTCCCCGCTGATATCCTTTGCCGTACCAGGCTTTCGACAGCACCGGCCCGCCAATTTTGGCCAGCGTGGTGGCGCCTGGCTGGGTGGTGGTCACCTGCAGGGTGAGTGGGTCGATGACTTTCAGGCCGCTGACGCTGTCAGCTTTGCCGGCTTTGTAGTCCGCGCCGCCGGCGATATTGGCCAGGGTGATGTCGGTATCGCCATCATATTTGGGGTCGAGCAGGACCGTCAGGGTAAAGGCGACATCTTCCGCCGTCAGCGGTGAACCGTCGCTGAAGGTCAGGCCAGGGCGCAATTTGATGGTGTAGACTTTGTTATCCGGGCTGACCGTCCAGCTCTCCGCCAGTCCCGGGACCAGCTTACCCTGACTGTCCCAGTCGATCAGGCGTGAAAAAATCACGTTAGTCACGTTCTCATCCCAGCCGTTGACGAAAAAGTAGGGGTTAAAGATCCCCTGCGGCTCGGAGATCCCGGCCACCACCGTGTCTTTCCGCAGTTTGGCGCTGGCCGGGATCTGGCTGGCGTCGGTGGCCGGGGTGATACCTTCTTTCAGGATCCCTTCCGCATGGGCAACAGAAGAAAATGCTACCACGCCGCCGAGCAGGGCCACTTTTAGCGCCAGGGCGAAGCGGGTTTTTCGGGTTTTTAATCCTTGTTGTAATCTGGACAAAAGTGCTACCTCATCAAATAATTGCGTGGTTATTTACAATTCATGACGAAAGATAAGAGGCGCACTTCGCCCTGTCTAACACTGAAACGCTATGATTTATAACTAATTATCCTTAGCAAAGGATCGGGAATATAATCTCATTCGATGGCTAAGAAGCAGTGGTTTCCGCTGTCTGATGATGGTGGGTCAGAATGCTGTCTGCGACCCAGCCATCCTGCGCCAGCGCGCTGGCGGCCAGCGGCCCGCTCAGCCGGACCTGCAGCTGGCCGATCACCCGGCCCTGAATGCGCTCGCAGTTGCTGTACAGCAGTCGGGCGTCGCCTCCCAGCAGGCTGGCGATATGCTGCAGATTGGGTTCACGACCGCTGCTGCCGTCAAAACGTAAGGTCACGATCTGCTCGCCGTCGCGCAGCGCTGGCCCGGCCTCCGGGCGATCGGGGTGCTGCAGGCCGAGCATGGCGCGCGTCACCGGGTGCTGCGGGTTGCCAAACACGCGCCAGACATCGCCCTGTTCGACAATGCGCCCGCCCTCGAGCACGCTGACCCGATCGCAGAGGGTGCGAATGACCTCCATTTCGTGGGTGATCAGCACGATAGTCAGGCCCAGGCGCTGGTTAATCTCCTTGAGCAGGGTTAGCACCGACAGGGTGTTTTCCGGATCCAGCGCCGAGGTTGCCTCATCGCACAGCAGAATTTCCGGCTGAGTGACCAGCGCCCGGGCGATGCCGGTTCGCTGTTTCTGGCCGCCGGAGAGGCGGGCCGGGTAGCTGTCGCGCAGCGCGCTGAGGCCCACCAGCTCAAGCATCTCGCTGACCCGACGCTGGCGTTCGTCGGCCGGGACGCCAGCCATCTTCAGCGGCAAGGCGATGTTCTGCGCCACGGTTTTGGTGGCCATCAGGTTAAAGTGCTGAAAAATCATCGCCACCCGCCGACGCAGATCGCGCAGCTGGCGCGTGGAGTAGCGCATGGTTGACTCGCCGTGGATGAACATCTCGCCGCTGTCAGCATTTTCCAGACGATTAAACAGGCGCAGCAGGGTGGATTTTCCGGCGCCGCTGCGGCCGATGATGCCGAAAATTTCGCCCTGACGGATGGTCAGGTCAATGTCCTGTAGCGCCTGCACGCCGTTAGGATAGGCTTTGCTGATACCAGCAAACTCAATATGAGTCGGTGGGGCAGGGATATGCGTCACGATGATGCGCTCCGTTAGCCCGGGCAGTGGCTGACGCCGCTGCCCGCGGTGATTAGAATCCAGGTAAAATTTTGCCCTGATAACGCGTCAGAATGAACTGACGAACCGCGTCCGAATGCAGCGCTTGCGCCAGCTTCTGAATGCCCGGGTCCTGAATGTTGTCCGGGCGCGCCACCAGATATTCGACGTACAGATCGCTGCCTTTTTCCACCAGCAACGCTTTATCGGTGTCGATACCAGCCTCCAGCGCATAGTTGGCAAAGATAAAGGCCAGGTCGACCTGCTTCACCGCGCGCGCCAGCATGGCGCCCTCCAGTTCGCGGATCTTAAAGTGATGCGGGTTGCTGGTAATGTCCTTCGTTGCCGATTGCGGATTGTGCGGATCCTTGAGGGTAATCAGCCCGGCGTTGCTTAACATCACCAGCGCGCGGCCGGTGTTCACCGGATCGTTAGGGATGGCGATCGTGGCGCCGTCAGGCACCGCGGCGAGGGTCTTGTATTTGCTGGAGTAGGCGCCGAAGGGCTCGATATGCACTCCCACCACCGGTACAAGGTTGGTGTGGCGGGTCTGGTTGTAGTTATCGAGGAACGGCCGGTACTGGTAGTAGTTGGCGTCGAGGTGTTTCTCCGCCAGCTGCTGGTTAGGCTGAATAAAATCGTTAAACACTTTGACCTGTAAATCGACTCCCTCCTTCGCCAGCACCGGCTTCACAAATTCAAGGATTTCCGCATGCGGCACCGGCGTGGCACCGACGATCAGCGTCTCGTTAGCCAGCGCTGCGGTGGAGAAGAGGGCCAGCAGTCCGGCGGCAATAATGGATTTTTTCATGATAAGGGTTTCCTGAGCAGAGAAGGGTAAGTTATTTGCGGCTGACGTAGCGCACCAGGCGGTCGCCGCTCATTTGCAGAAGCTGTACCAGCGCGATCAGCATCAGGACGGTGACCACCATCACGTCAGTCTGAAAGCGCTGATAACCAAAACGAATGGCCAGATCGCCCAGCCCGCCGCCGCCGATCACCCCTGCCATCGAGGTGTAGTCGACCAGCAAAATGGCCGTCACGGTCACGGCGGCGATCAGCCCGGCCCGCGACTCCGGCAGCAGCGTGTGCCAGATAAGCTGCCAGGTGCTGCCGCCCATCGACCAGCTGGCCTCCACCAGGCCGTGCTCCACTTCGCGCAGGGCGGTTTCCACCAGCCGGGCGAAGAACGGGGCGCAGCCGGCGACCAGTGGCGGAATAGTTCCTTCCACCCCCAGCGAGGTGCCGGTCAGCAACGTGGTCACCGGGATCATCACGATGAGTAGAATGATGAACGGCAGGGATCGCAGCACGTTGACGCACAATGACAGCAGGCGGTAAAGGCGCGGGGCGTACAGCAAACGCGGCTCGCCAGTGAGATAGAGCACGATCCCCAGCGGAAGCCCCAGCAGTACCGTCCATCCCAGCGACCAGGCCAGCATGGTAAGGGTATCGAGGGCGGCCTGGGCCACATCGTTCCAGTCGATTTCCGCGAAAAACGCCAGCAGACTCGTCATATCAGTTCCAGTCATGTCGTTGCGGGCCAATGCCGTTCAGCACCCAGTTGCCAAGCAACTGATACTTCCAGCGAACCGGGTCGTGCAGGGTGTGCACCCGGGCATTGCGCCAGTGGCGGTCGAGGTTGAGCGACTCACCGGTGGCGCGAGTCCCCCCCAGCTCGAACAGGCGGCTGGCGGCCTCCAGCGCCACTTCGGTGGTCCAGATTTTGGCGCGGGCGACGGCCAGCGACGCCTCGGCGACATGCTCTTCGCTGAGGTCATTTTTATAGCGGTCGAGCACCCGTCCCGCCCGCTCCAACAGCGCATCGGCTGCGGCAAGGCGGCTGTCCAGTTGACCGATATGGTAGATAGTCAGCGGATCGTCGCTCGCCCGCTCCACACCGGCGTCGATCCACGGCCGGGCGCTGTGGCGCACGAACGCCACGGTATCGTCCAGCGCCGCGCGGGCGATCCCGGCGTCTATCGCCGCGGTGGTCAGCTGGGCGAACGGGCCGGCAAGGGTCGGGCTGGCGTAGGACTTCCACGTTGGAAAAAGGTGGAAAGGATTAACCGGAAGATTATCGGCCAGCACAGTGCCGCTGGCGGTGGTGCGCTGACCGAGGCACGCCCAGTCATTAACTACCGTCAGCCCAGGGCTGTTCTGCGGCACAAAGGCGAGCTGGGCGCGGTCGTCGGCGTCCAGCGCCAGAATGCCAATCCAGTGGGCGTACAGCGAGCCGGTGCAGTAGCCTTTACGGCCATTGATCCGCAGACCGTCTGTGCCTTCCTCGATACGGGTACGAATATCAAGGACCGTTTTCCCCCCGGTTTCCGACAGGGCATTGGCGAAGCGATAGCCCTGTAATACCTGGGCGAAAAAGAACGCCTGCTGGTCGTCGCTGCCCTGCAGACGAATATCCTCCAGCAGGCAGTAGTGGTTCTGGGGGATCTGGCCTAACGACGGATCGGCTGCAGAGAGAATGGCGATAACCTGCGCGAGGGTCGCGGCCGAGACCTCGGCGCCGCCAAAGCGGCGCGGCACCGTGATGCCCCACAGCCCGCTGTTGGAATAGGTGTTGACGATCTCCGCCGGGACAATGCCCGTGCGGTCGCGCTCGGCGGCGCCGGGTTTGAGCACGGCGGCGATTTCATGGGCGATGGCGAGGGCTTCCGCATCGCTGGCAATAATATGCGCCTGCGGCGTGGACTGGGTGTAAGGCTGTGCGGGTGAACTGGCTGACATCATCTTCTCTCTTATTCAGTGAATAGCTTATGCACAAATTAGATAAATAAATAATTCATAATGCCTGTGGGTTATATGTATGGGTAAGCAAAACGCGTGCCAGCGAGAGAGGAAGGCGCAGTCGTGACAGGAAGCGGGTTGGCTATGTCAGCTGATGGAGCGGACTGCTGCAAATGCAGCGCCGTTTTGCGCCGGCTGTTGCAAAGGCAACAGGAGAGGGAACGACCGCCGGGCGTGAAGGAAGGAACAAGGCGGTCAGTTCAGAGCGGACGTCAGCGGTGCGTCGTCGCAAGGGCGGTCTGCCGATCAGGCGACGATTTCAATCAGGTTGCCATCGGGATCGGCGATCACTGCCTCATAATAGCCGTCGCCGGTGGTCCGCGGCGGTGAAACCAGTATCCCCGCAGCCTCGGCGCGTTGGGCGAGGGCATCGACCTGTTCCGCCCCGCCCACCGAGAGGGCCAGATGTACCCAGCCGGTATGGTTGTTATCCGCGCTGGCCGGCTGCAGGCCAGGCTTGGTCATCAGCTCGATCACTACCTCATCGTCAATGGTGACAAAATAGGAGGCAAAGCCGGGGTTGGTCTGGCTTAGGTATTTTTCATTGATGCTGGCGGCAAAGAACTCGACCCAGAAGCGGGCCTGGACGTCGAGCTGTTGGGTCCACAGGGCGAAATGGGCAATTTTCATGGTAAACCTCCGGGCAGGAACATTGACAATCAAAGCAGCGCAGACGATCATGCTTGCTGTTGCTCGTTTTTGATAATTTAAGGAGTTATCGTGCTCGATTATGCTGCTTTTCCCCAACAGCGACAAGCGTTGATTTGCCAGATCCTGCAGGAAAACGGCAGAGTGGTTTGCGCGGAGCTGGCGGTGCGGCTTCAGGTGTCGGAGCACACCATCCGCCGCGATCTGCATGAGCTCAGTCGCGAGGGGTTCTGTAAAAAGGTGTATGGCGGGGCGGTGCTGAGCCTGCCGGAGGCCGGGGACTACAGTGAACGGAAAGATAAAAATCGAGCAACAAAACTCAGGATCGCGCAACAGTGTGCCAGGCTGGTGAAGCCCGGCGGTACCCTTTTCATTGATACCGGGACCACCAATCTGGCGATGGCCGAGGCGCTACCCGCCGAACTGGCGCTGACGGTGGTAACGAACTCACCGGAGATCGCCGCGGTACTGGTGAAAAAACCGTTGTATGACGTGGTGATCCTCGGGGGGCAGGTGCAACGGGCGAGCGGCGGCTGCGTCGGCGCCGCGGCGGTGGCTCAGGTGCAGGGCATGTTATTCGACCAGGGGTTTATCGGCGGCTGCGCCATGGCGCCAGAGTCGGGCCTGACCGGTTTTGACTACGCCGACTGCGAATTCAAGAAAGCGGTGATTAAGCAGTGCAGCGAAATAATCATCGGCCTGACCTCGGATAAAATTCCAGCGGTGGCGCGGTTTGTGGTCGCCGCGAGCAGCGATATCGATGTGCTGGTGGTCGAAGAGAATATCAGTCGCGAATATCGCGTTGCCTTTCAGCAGCACGATATTCGCATCCATACCGTGTAACCCGTTAGCGGGTGAGGGAGGTGGCGATAAGCCGCAGGCCCAGCGCCCCCAGCACCGTCGCGGTGGCGATGTCGATCCGCCGCTTCAGCCGCAGGTAGACGCGCCGCGGGCGATCGGCAGACAGCACCAGCGCCACCAGCGAATACCAGCTGACGTCAATCAGAAAGCTCATCAGCGGCACGATGTAGTAAAAGGCGGTGGGGATCTGCGCTGGCAGCAGGGCGGTAAAAATTGAGGCGAACACCAGCGCGGTTTTGGGATTGCTCAGCTGGGTATACAGCCCATCGCGGAAGGTCTTCAGCAGCGAATGGTTGCCAGCCATGCCGCTGGCGGAAAAGTCCATCGGCTGCGCCGACCCGCGGAAAATCTTATAGCCCAGCCATAACAGGTAGAGCCCGCCCGCTACTTTCAAGCCAATAAACAGCTCCGGCACCGCGGTGAGCACCTTCTGCAGGCCCAGCATTGCCATAATGGAAAAAATGGCGGCGCCGGCGCCGGTACCGAGGGCGGTCACCAGACCGTGCACGCGCGAGCGAGCGACGGCATTGCGCGCGACAAAGATAAAGCTTGGACCGGGACTGATCACGCCCATGATCAGCACCGCGGCAATGGCCATCAGGCTGGATAAGAACATAGCGACTCCTGTGATGTCCGCCGCCGGCAGGCGGTCGGTACCGTGTGGACGGTTGAGCTAAACAGAGTAGCAAACTGGTTCAGGAAAGCACGTCAAAAAGGTGTGGACAAGGCAGGGCGGAGCGGGCGTTGGCGGCGCGCGTTTTCTGCGCAACTGTTTGAATAACGATTCCCATTCTTGTCATCAATGGTAAACTGAATAACTGTGATCTTTGTCATACCGTAATAACTACAGAGAAGAGACACTGCTATGCAACATATCATTGAGGGCTTCCTCAACTTCCAGAAAGAGATCTTCCCCCAGCGTAAAGAGCTCTTCCGTAGCCTGGCCTCCAGCCAGAATCCCAAAGCGCTTTTCATCTCCTGTTCAGACAGCCGTCTGGTGCCTGAACTGGTAACCCAGCAGGAGCCGGGACAGCTCTTTGTCATTCGTAACGCCGGGAATATCGTGCCGTCTTTCGGGCCGGAGCCAGGTGGCGTTTCTGCTACCATCGAATATGCCGTCGTTGCGCTGGGCGTGACGGATATCGTGATCTGCGGCCACTCCAACTGCGGCGCGATGAAAGCGATCGCCACCTGCCAGTGCCTTGAGCCGATGCCGGCGGTGTCCCACTGGCTGCGCTATGCTGATGCCGCGAAAGCGGTGGTGGAAAAGAAAACCTGGGCCAGCGAAACCGATAAGGTCAACGGCATGGTGCAGGAAAACGTCATCGCTCAGTTGAACAACATCAAAACCCATCCGTCGGTGGCGGTCGGTCTGCGCGACCATACCCTGCGCCTGCACGGCTGGTTCTACGACATTGAAAGCGGCGACATTCAGGCGCTGGATAAAAACACGAAATCCTTTGTTTCCCTGTCGGAAAATCCGGACGTCTTTTTCGAATAAAGCCGTTCCCAGGGCACGGAGGCCCTGTTCATCCCCTCACCACTCCACGCAAATTTTGCCGAAATGGGCGCCGCTTTGCAGATAGCGGAAGGCATCCGGTAAGGCTGTAAAATCAAACACTTTATCGATAACCGGCCGCGACGCCTGCAGGTTCAGGGCGTTGACGTAGTCCTGCTGTTGCCGTCTATTACCCACCACCAATCCCTGCAGCCGGGCCTGTTTACTCATCAGCAGATGGGTGGGCACATGACCCTCGAAGCCGGTCAGGACGCCGATCAACGCAATGTGTCCGCCGACACTGACCGCCTCGAACGACTGCCCCAGGGTGCCCGGACCGCCCAGCTCCAGAATGAGATCGGCCCCGCGATGGCCGGTGATATCCTGCACCGCGGCGCCCCATTCCGGGGTGGTTCGGTAATTGATGAGATGATCGGCCCCCAGCGTGCGAGCACGAGCGAGCTTTTCATCTGACGACGAGGTGACGATCACCTGCGCGCCCATACTTTTCGCCAGCTGCAGGGCGGTTATCGACACGCCGCCGGTGCCGAGCGTCAGTACCGTATCGCCTGCTTTTAACCGTCCTTCGACAACCAGCGCGCGCCAGGCGGTAAGACCGGAAGTGGTTATGGTTGCCGCTTCCCTGAAACTCCACCCCTCAGGCGCATGGGTAAAATGGCTGGCCGGCCTGACGACATACTGGCAGGCGAACCCCTCCGCGCCATCGCCCGGGGTCTGACTGAAGTCGCTCACCAGTGGACCGGGGCGGCCATCCAGCCACTGCGGGAAAAAGCCCGCGACCACCCGGTCACCCGGCTGAAATTCGTTCACCCCGGCGCCAACTGCTTCCACCACGCCGGCGCCATCCGCCATCAGGATCCGCCGATCGGCGGTGGGAATAACGCCCGTCGCGACCAGCAAATCATGGTAGTTCAGCGAGGTGGCGTGCAGCGCCACCCGGATCTCGCCTGCGGCGGGCGCGCCGGGGTCAGCAAGATCGACAAGCTGCAGGTTCTCAAGCGAACCGGGTTTTTTGACTGTCCAGGCTTTCATCATCAGGCTCTCTTTTCTGGAGGATACAGTCAGTATTGGTCGGGAACGGGGAGAGCGCCACAGCCTGTCTGTCGGGACATCACTGAAAGGGAAAAGGGGAAAAAATAAAGCGCCGTTAAAAACGGCGCTTTATTTATTGCTAACGGCTAAAAGGATTATTTGCTCAGCTCAGCCGTCATATGGACACGATTGTTAAACTGGGCGCTGGTGATTTTATAGGATGCACCCTGTTCCGCGGCCTGGGCGGCGATTTTTGCTTCAGCACGGTCCAGTGTGGAAGCGGTAGCGCTGACGCTCTGGGCGAAGCTGACAGAAGAGAACAGAGACAGTGCAGCAACAGCAACGAAAGTTTTGATGGATTTCATGGTCGTATTCCTTAATCTGGTGTCTGATAAAGGGCTTGTTGCCCTGATGTGATAAAGAATACGCTTGACTCTTGCAGGTTAAAATCAAAACAATTTGCGAATCTTGTTCAAATAATATGAATGATTTTCCGCTGCGTGCAACGCGGCCTGTTGCTGCCGGGCAAGTCTTGCCCCTGCGTATAACTGGCAAGGTCGGATGAGAGCGGGTTAAATGTTGGCCCGGTGGTCATAAAATGGTGAAAATGGGTATGGCTGACCAGATGAAAATTCACCTTAATCCGTTCCAGTCCGTTATAGACTCGCTTGCGATTGATCCCCAGCGTGGTCGCCAGTTGATTCACCGACTGTCCCTTCATGGTGGCGGCGATCATGCGCATTTCCAGGCGGTTGAGGGGGGCTCGTTGACGGGAAGAGGTACTCTGACGCTGATGACGCGGCACCAGAGGCCAGCGACGATCGGCCAGCCTGCGCAAAAGGCGGCCAACCTCCAGAACGCTTTCCCGCTGGCTAACCCACAGGAGGGTATCCGCGAAAAAGGCGCGTCCGCGCCTCACGTTGCCGGCCGAGGTAAAGCCGATCACCAGACTCTGATAACGCAGGGCTAATTCAGCGGCGGCCTGATAATCGTGAAAGTTTTCCAGCGATAAAATAATCACATCCAGCCCAGCCGGATCGGGAAAATGGCTAAGTGGCAGCGAATGAATAATGTTCAGCCCGGGCAGGGTCTCCTGAATATCTCTGAAACACTGGGCGAGGCCGATATTAAAAAAAACATTATTGCTGTGAATTAAAATATTCAACGGATAAACCCTGTTACAAGCGATGTAAACGGCGCGGAGAGGGGATTAGCTGCGTACCAGGAGTTTATTCATATCAGCAGGCGAGGTATTAATGTAATTCATCATGCCCGGTGGTTTGAATGAGTAAATTTCGGCTACGACCGCATTGTTAATATAATACCCGGCGCACTTGACCCGAATAATTAATGCGCTTTCAACGCCAGCCTGGCTAAGACGAGCTTTTAACGTCTGAATAACCTGCCATAATCGCTGCGCAGACGGGCGAAGGTTATTTTTTTCCCAGACGTTAATCATCAACTCTTCATCGCTGACCACCCGTTCTCTGCCATGCGCCAACAGATATTCCAGTAAACAGGCCATGGTACTGCGTAGCTGAACTTGCGTTCGCGTCCCTCGCAGCGCGATAATTTCCCGATGATGCAGGCAGTAGAAAATATTATCTGCTAACTTATAGCCAAGCAGTTTATAGCCCTTAGTCATCTACCACTCCCTGACAAATCCAGTTATTGCCGGTGCAGAGTACCTGCCTGCTGCTGACTGACCAAGTGAATTTTATCTGTTAGAATAATCAAAACAAATAACCATATTCGTATACATAACTAGAATAAAAATCTGAAAAATGATTATTTCTCTGCAGGATTGTATGGTATAGGAAAAGTCTTAAACAAACGTCAGGCACTGGTAAGCGGTTGAATATATAGGTGTCAGGAAAAACTAAATACATTTATATTGATCTAGATCAATTTTGCTCATTTCAGGAGGCTTTCACCATTTACATAGTAAAACAAAGATTGAAATAACTTCCGTTACGCGATGATAAGCTGATTCTGAACTTATGGAACTACCCAGGGAATTGTTCATTACTTTTCAGGAGCGTTTTTATGGTCATTGCAACTCGTAAGCCTCTGTGTACCAAACGCTGGTCGGCCAGCCCGGCCTCCCAGGATCTTCAGTTGACTCAGCTACGCCACCCGTGGGTCGCCACCAAAGCCAGCTGCAAAAGCAAAAAAGCCTGGAAAAGCCGCAGTTAGCGGCCTGCCCAACCCCCTGACATAAAGCCCTGCTTGTTCCTGCGGACAAGCAGGGCTTACCTCTGCGACTTTTACACCGACTGCAACAGATAACCAGAAGGGTTCTCCACTACCCTGGCAAAGCCGGGCAGACCAAGATGCATGCCGGCGATCAGCCATTGTTCGCTGGCGGCCTGGCGCAGCAGGCTTTCCCGGGTTCGCCGGGCCTGTTCAGGATCGACGTCGAAGGCGACCGACACCGACGGTCGGGTGGTCTGAATGGTCGGGAAATGGACAATATCCCCCCAGATGAGCAGCGAGGTATCGCCCGCTTCGAGACGATACCCGGTATGCCCGGGCGTATGGCCGGGCAGAGGGCACGGGTGGATCCCGGCGATCGTCTCCTCACCATCAACTTCGCGAATTTGCGCCGCGCAGATCGCCAGTACGCGGTGGACGAGCAGCACGTTGCGCCGGCCGCGATCGCTGGCGTTGTCCAGTGTGGATGCCGCCAACCAGTAAGCGCGTTCCCGCGAAGGCAGGAACACCGTGGCGTTGGGATACGCCGGGGCGCCGGTTGCCGTCAGCAACCCGCCGATGTGGTCCGGGTGCGCGTGGGTGAGGAGGATGGTGTCAATCTCCTCAGGGCGTACGCCGAGCAGCGCCAGGTTGGCGATAAGCGCACCGCCGACGCCATTGACTCCACCGGTGCCGGTATCCACCAGTACGGTGTGCCCGCGTCCGCGGATAAGATAGGCGCCAATCGCAATGACCTCCGGTGAGGCTAACCCGGCGTTCCGCTGCAGGTGCTCCGCCTCCTCAGGCGTGATACCCGAGAGTAAGGACAGTGGCGCCGACATCTGACCATCACTGACGGCGGTCACCGTCAGGTCGCCTGCGGTCAACGTATAAAAGGGGACTGGTGTCATGGTGACCTCACGCGCGTTGCGCCGGGTTACGTAACCGGGCGGTGATGGGCTGATAGATAAAGACGGCGGCAGCCGTGGCCAGGTGATGCAGGTCGTTATGCGGGACGATGGCGGCATACCGGGTTTGTTGCGTCGCCAGGCCGCCAGGCAGCAGGACGATTGTCGGGGGGATGGGTAGCGTCTGAGGCGTATCGCTCAGCAGTAGCACCTCATCAGACCGGACCTCCCGCACGCCGCTATCTGCAACATAGAGGTGGCGGTGCCAGTCGGTGATCGCCGATTGCCAGCGGGCAAAATGGCCGCCACCGTTGCGGCGGTAGGCGTCGCTGTCGATGACGGTAACATCGTGGATATCGTGCAGCGCCAGATAGCGGGGGCAGCCCTCGCTGAGGGCGCGGAAGCGCTGGGAGGCATAAAAACCGGGCACAGAGACCAGCGCCGGCAGTTTTTCCTGATTGTAAAAGGTATTCCACGCCGCTTCGCTTTGGGGATCGGTGTAGGCGCATTCGACGACATAGAGCATAGTGACCTCGATAGACAGATGATTGAGCGCGCAAAGCGCTTTAGTGAGTTTTCATCATCCTATCGGCTAAAAATGGCGCTGAAAAACGATGTTAATTCAATAGTCAGTGATATTCTATCACTGACTTTCGGTGAGCCTGCACAAGGAGCATTGGCTATGCGTCGTAAAATCCCCAGCAGCGCTGCGCTACTGGCTTTTGAGGCCGCTGCCCGTCACGGCAACTTTGCCCGCGCGGCGGCGGAGCTCGCGTTAACGGAGGGGGCCATCAGCCGGCAGATTGCCCGTCTGGAAGCGCTCCTCGACAGTAAACTTTTCGACAGGACGGGGAGCCGGGTGCGGCTCAATCCGGCTGGCGCCCGCTATGCCCGCCAGGTCCGCGAGATCCTTGCCCGTCTGGAGCGGGATACCCACGATGTCAGCGGGATGCCCTCCGATGGGCATAGTCTGGAGATCGCCGTGCTTCCTACCTTTGCCAGCCGCTGGTTAATCCCCCGGCTTGGACGCTTTGCAGCGCAGCATCCGCATATCGTGGTCAATATTGCCGCCCGCAGCGATCCCTTCATCCTCCCGGGCAGCGGTTTTGATGCGGCCATCCATTTTGATCACCCGGCGTGGACTGGCATGGATGTGACCTTTTTGTTCGAGGAGTATCTGCTGCCGGTCTGTCATGCGGCGTTGCTGACGAATGACGATCTCCCCGGGCAACTTAACCGATTGCCGCGCATTCACCGGCGGCAGAACCCTGACGCCTGGCTGCACTATGCCCGGGAATGCGGGCTGGCACTGGATAATCCGGCGCAGGGGCCGCGCTACGATCTGCATGAGATGGCCATCGCCGCGGTACTGAGCCAGCAGGGGGTGGCGCTGGTGCCGAAGATGTATGTGGAAAGCGAGCTGCGCGCCGGGACGCTGGTCGCCCCGTGGCCGGGCTCTCCGACGCTGGCCAAGCGCTTCTGCCTGATCAAACCCGGTGGCGGGGAGGGGGAGCCGGCGCTGCAGGTGTTTGAGCGCTGGCTGCAGACGGAGATTGTAGCCGGTTAAGTCAGGGCTGGCCCGGAGACATTTAGCGTCGCCCGCTGGCGGGCATATTTCCCCGGCGATATCCCGGTATAGCGGGTAAAGGCTACGCTGAACGCGCTGGCCGAGCCATAGCCGATGCGCTCGGCGATATCCGCAATGCTGATGCCCTTCTCGCCCAGCCACTGCATGGCCAGGGTCATTCGCCAGCCTAACAGATAGCCCATCGGGGTCATCCCGGTCAGGTCGGTAAAGCGCTCAAATAACGTCGAGCGAGACAGCGCGCAGTCGGCGGCCAGGGCGTTGACCGTCCAGCGTCTGGCGGGGGCCCGATGCAGCAGGCGGATTGCCTGGGCGATCCGCGGGTCGCTCAGCCCGCGCATCAGACCGGGGGTCGCGAGCGTGCCGGAGGAACGGATCGCCTCGATAAAAAGCAGCTCGACCATCCGCGCCAGAACGAAAGATTTGCCCGCACGATCAGCCTGCGCTTCCTCTTTCAGCAGCCCGACAAAGGTGGCCAGCCGCGGTTGATTGCGGACCACCACAAAGGCTGGCAACAGCGAGGCCAGCAGGCTGGCGTTCGTCGAACCGGAAGCGCAGTGGCCAATCAGCGCCTGCATCTGCGCAGGCTTGTCGAGGGCTCCCAGCCGAAAGTGTCCCTCCGCCAGTTGCACCGGGATGGTCTCCAGCGCTGGTGAAGGGGACGGGGTCAGGCTGGTTAGCGCGAAGCGGTACGCCGCCGGGATCAGAATAAAATCCCCGGCGCGCAGGATCTGCGGCTCATGCTGGTCAATTTCCAGCCGACAGCCTCCTTCCAGCACGACGCCATAAAATGACAACCCCTGGTCCGAGCGTATCACTCGCCAGTCTCCCGCCCCCTCAACGGTTTTGGTCAGCACCACTCTGAGGTTTAGCATGGCAATGACCTCCGCCAGCGGATCGCTCATTTTCGGACTCCTGCGAAAGAATGATGGATTATTGACCCTATATCGTCCGGCATGGTCTGTCTATGATCAAAAGGAAGAAGCCATTCGGAGACAGAGATATGCAAACGATTATGATCACCGGCTGTTCATCGGGTTTTGGCCTGGAGACGGCGCGTTATTTTCTTGAACAGGGCTGGAAGGTTATCGCCACAATGCGCGCTCCGCAGGAAGGTGTGTTACCCGCCAGCGACCGCCTGCGGCTGGTACGTCTTGACGTCACTTCGGCGCAGAGTATCGCAGAGGCCATTGCCGAAGCCGGAGAGATTGATGTGCTGGTTAACAACGCCGGGGTGGGGATGCTTAATGCCCTGGAGGGCGCGTCACGCGAGGCGATAGCAGACCTGTTTGCCACCAATACCCTGGGAACGATTGCCATGACCCAGGCGGTGATCCCCCGGTTCAGAGCGCGCCGAAGCGGGACGATCGTTAATATTACCTCGGCGGTCACCCTGCAACCGATGCCCCTGCTGGCGGTCTACACCGCGAGTAAGGCGGCGGTGAATGCCTTCACGGAGTCGCTGGCGCTGGAGCTTCGGCCCTTCAGTATCCGTGTCGGGCTGATCCTGCCGGGACGCGCTCCCCAGACCCGCTTCGGGGAAAACGCTCGTCGAACGATGGGCCAGCTCCCGGAGAGCTATACGGCGCTCGGCCAGCAGATCTTCGACAGCATGCAGGATAACGCCAGCGTGACGCAGGCGACCGATGTCGCTCAGGCCGTCTGGCGAATGGTGCACGATCCTGATGCCCCTTCGCGGCTGCCGGCAGGGGAAGATGCCCTGGCGATGGCGATGGCGCAGGCCAGTCTTCGCCGCGGATAAATGGGATTAGATTTGTCGCTTGCTGGGGCTGATGACGGTCAGGCTGAGGCGTAAAAGGAGTGCACTGTTTCAGTCAAAAAAAGCAGGGTAATCATCAAATGGAATTAATGAAGGAAAATTTGAGATTGGTGCGTCTGAATGGACTCGAACCATCGACCCCCACCATGTCAAGGTGGTGCTCTAACCAACTGAGCTACAGACGCATTATGGTGCGTTTAATTGGACTCGAACCAACGACCCCCACCATGTCAAGGTGGTGCTCTAACCAACTGAGCTATAAACGCATTATGGTGCGTTCGATTGGACTCGAACCAACGACCCCCACCATGTCAAGGTGGTGCTCTAACCAACTGAGCTACGAACGCAATGTTGTGGTGACAACGGGGACGCATATTAGCGGCAGGGAGAGGATGTGGCAAGAGGTAAACGTCACTTTTCTTGCACATTGCATGCGATTGCGGAACTTTTACCCATTCCGGATATATTTTACTGAACCACAAGGATATTTCTTCGCCAGCGAGCGTCATGACTCGCTTTTTTCTGCCAGTCTAACTCTGCGCGGTAGGGTTGCCGTTGTGTTAAATTATCGGCCACCAGAAGAGAAGGAGTCATAACGAAGATGAAATCGATTGGTATTTTTTGCGGTTCTTCAGCTGGCGAACATCCGCTGTATCTCGACACCGCCCGTCTGGTCGGACGTACGCTGGCGCAGCAGGGGCTGGCGCTTGTCTATGGCGGCGGCAAAGTCGGTCTGATGGGGACGGTCGCCGATGCGGCGCTGGAGGCCGGTGGCGTGGTGATCGGCGTGATGCCGCGCGGCCTGGTGGAGCGGGAAATTGCCCACCGCGGCTTGACGGAGCTGCATGTGGTCGAGGATATGCACGAGCGGAAAACCAAAATGGCGGCGCTGGCGGATGGCTTTATTGCCCTGCCGGGCGGGGCGGGGACGCTCGAAGAGATTTTCGAACAATGGACCTGGGCGCAGCTGGGGATCCATGAGAAACCGTGCGCGTTCCTGAATATCAAGGGTTATTACGATCCGCTTCAGGCGATGGTCGACAACATGGTACGGGAAGGATTTATGCACCCGCGCTACGCGGAGATGCTGCCGTTTGCTACCTCGGTAGACGAGATTATCGCCGGTTTTCGCGACTATACGCCGCCGGCCCGTAAATGGGTTCAGCAGCCCGCTATTTAAACATCAAGCGCAGGGTAAACAGCGCGCAGACGATGAGCAGTAACAGCAGCAATTCGAAGCGATAGCGTTGCAGCATGATGTCCTCCTGAAAAAAAACCGGCGCTGTTCAGCGCCGGTTTATCACCTTAACGCCCTGACCATTATGCCGCCGGTTTAACCGCCGGTTTAGCTGCGTGGTGTGCCGCTTTATGGTGTTTCTTTGCAGCCTGGGCTTTCTGCGCGACTGCCGGTTTCGCAGCGGCTTTATGGTGTTTCTTCGCAGCCTGTGCTTTCTGCGCTACTGCCGGTTTCGCAGCGGCTTTGTGGTGTTTCTTCGCAGCCTGGGCTTTTTGCTCAGCAGCCGGTTTTGCAGCGGCTTTATGGTGCTTCTTCGCCGCCTGGGCTTTTTGCTCAGCAGCCGGTTTTGCAGCGGCTTTGTGGTGTTTCTTAGCGGCCTGCGCTTTCTGCTCGGCTGCCGGTTTTGCAGCGGCTTT
>NZ_PIOG01000063.1:0-28005 GCF_002810545.1 Klebsiella sp. A-Nf5
ATCCTCTGGCAGGTGGGATTAAGCGGAAAGCGTAAAGCCGCTGAACTGAGCGATAGTCAGCTGGATGCGCTGGCGCACGCGCTGCTGGATATCCCGCGGCTTTCTTATCGAACCCGCGGCCAGGCGAATGACAACAGGCATCACGGCGCGCTGTTTCGCTTTAAGGTCTTCCATCGTGACGGGGAAAGGTGCGAGCGCTGTGGGGGGGGGATTGAGAAGACGACACTCTCCTCACGGCCGTTTTACTGGTGTCCCGGATGCCAGCATTAAGCCGGCTGTCAGGGAGATAAAAAAACGCGCCAGTTGGCGCGTTTATTGTTATCCGGTACGACAAGATTACCGCTTAATGTCAGACTGGTAATCGCGTTTGGTGTAGCCGGTGTACAGCTGACGCGGACGGGCGATCTTCATGCCATCGTTGTGCATTTCGTTCCAGTGCGCAATCCAGCCCACGGTACGCGCCATGGCGAAGATAACGGTAAACATGGAGGACGGAATACCCATCGCTTTCAGGATGATACCGGAGTAGAAGTCGACGTTCGGGTAAAGTTTCTTCTCGATGAAATACGGGTCGTTCAGCGCGATATGCTCCAGCTCCATGGCCACCTGCAGCAGGTCGTCTTTAGTGCCCAGCTCTTTCAGCACTTCATGGCAGGTTTCACGCATCACAGTGGCACGCGGGTCGTAGTTCTTGTAAACACGATGGCCGAAGCCCATCAGGCGGAAAGAGTCATTTTTGTCTTTCGCACGACGGACAAACTCCGGAATGTGCTCAACGGAGCTGATCTCTTCCAGCATTTTCAGCGCCGCTTCGTTGGCGCCGCCGTGTGCCGGTCCCCACAGGGAGGCGATACCCGCTGCGATACAAGCGAACGGGTTAGCGCCGGAGGAGCCGGCGGTACGTACCGTCGAGGTCGACGCGTTCTGCTCGTGATCGGCGTGCAGGATCAGAATACGATCCATCGCGCGCTCAAGCACCGGATTGACTTCATACTCTTCGCACGGTGTGGCGAACATCATGCGCAGGAAGTTGCCGGCGTAGGAGAGGTCGTTGCGCGGATAAACAAACGGCTGGCCGATAGAATACTTGTAACACATGGCTGCCATGGTTGGCATTTTGGACAGCAGACGGTAGGCAGCAATCTCGCGGTGACGCGGGTTATTCACGTCGAGGGAGTCATGATAGAAAGCCGCCAGGGCGCCAGTGATCCCGCACATCACCGCCATCGGGTGGGAATCGCGACGGAACGCATGGAACAGACGGGTGATCTGCTCATGAATCATGGTGTGGCGGGTGACGGTGGTTTTGAATTCGTCATATTCGGCCTGAGTCGGTTTTTCACCGTACAGCAGAATATAACACACTTCGAGATAGTTAGATTCGGTCGCTAACTGGTCGATCGGGAAGCCGCGGTGCAGCAGGATCCCCTCGTCACCATCGATAAACGTAATTTTAGATTCACAAGAAGCGGTGGATGTGAAACCTGGGTCAAAAGTAAATACGCCTTTTGAACCAAGACTACGAATATCAATAACATCCTGACCGAGCGTGCCTTTTAGCACATCCAGTTCAATAGCAGTGTCACCACCCAGGGTGATTTTTGCTTTAGCATCAGACATTTATGGTCTCCTTAGCGCCTTTATTGCTTAAGACTGCCGGGTGGTGGATTTGCTTTCGGCCCGCGCCTGCATACGTTACCAGTTTGTTATGTTGCACACAGCTCTGCGTCAGCGAAAAGGGCAGGGTACAGAGCAACGGCGCTTGATGGTACGTCCTTCAGGGCTGCGGTGAAACAACAGCAAATCAGCGTTTTAGCAGTCCGAATATTAAAACCTATATACCACTAATAACTGTCCTGATTACATCGGTCAATACTGACACACTGTTACATAACTTATTCTCAGGTGAAAGAGTGACCCCATAACTTTTGAGCATTATTGCATTTAACTGGTAATGGTTGTAACAAGAATGTTTAATATTTGTCAAATCAGGTGATTAAAAATTAAAAAAATGTTGTTATCGTGACCTTGATCACTGTTCCGGAGAAAACCCAACAAACTATATGTAGGTTAATTGTAATGATTTTGTGAACGGCCTATACTGCGGCCAGGTCTCCGGAACACCCTGCAATCCCGAGCCACCCAGCGTTGTTTAGTGATGTTTTAATGCCTGAAAAGACGTTTTAACATGACTTCTGGTTATAGAAAGGACGCTGTCTGACCCGCAAGCAGACCGGAGGAAGGAAACAATAAGAACAGCATGTGGGCGTTATTCATGGTAAGAAATGTGAAAAAACAAAGACCTGTCAATCTGGATCTACAAACGATACGGTTCCCAATCACGGCGATAGCGTCCATTCTCCATCGCGTTTCCGGTGTCATCACCTTCGTGGCGGTCGGAATTCTGCTTTGGTTGCTGGGCACCAGCCTTTCCTCCCCTGAAGGTTTTCTGACGGCGGCCTCGATCATGGATAGCTTCTTTGTGAAGTTCATCATGTGGGGCATTCTCACCGCACTGGCCTATCATGTCGTTGTCGGTATCCGCCATCTGATGATGGACTTTGGCTACCTGGACGAAACCCTCGAAGCAGGGAAACGTTCCGCCAAAATCTCTTTTGTTATTACTGTCGTGCTTTCACTTCTCGCAGGAGTCCTCGTATGGTAAGCAACGCCTCAGCACTGGGACGCAACGGCGTACATGACTTTATTCTGGTCCGTGCTACCGCCATCGTTCTGACCCTCTACATCATCTACATGGTTGGCTTCTTTGCCACCACCGGTGAAATCTCATGGGAAGTGTGGACCGGATTCTTTGCCTCCGGTTTCACTAAAGTCTTCACTCTGCTGGCTCTCGTCTCCATTCTCATCCATGCCTGGATCGGGATGTGGCAGGTGTTAACGGACTACGTTAAACCACTGGCCCTGCGCCTGGTTCTGCAACTGGCTATCGTTGTGGCGCTGGTGGCTTACGTTCTTTATGGATTTGTTGTGGTGTGGGGTGTGTAATGAAATTGCCAGTCAGAGAGTTTGATGCTGTTGTTATCGGTGCCGGCGGCGCAGGCATGCGCGCGGCGCTACAAATTTCCCAGAGCGGACAGACCTGTGCACTGCTCTCCAAAGTGTTCCCTACCCGTTCCCATACCGTTTCCGCGCAGGGTGGTATCACCGTCGCGCTCGGTAACTCCCATGAAGATAACTGGGAATGGCATATGTACGACACCGTAAAAGGGTCGGACTATATTGGCGACCAGGACGCCATCGAATATATGTGTAAGACCGGCCCGGAAGCGATTCTTGAGCTGGAACATATGGGCCTGCCGTTCTCCCGTCTTGATGACGGCCGTATTTATCAGCGCCCGTTCGGCGGCCAGTCGAAAAACTTCGGCGGCGAGCAGGCGGCACGCACCGCGGCGGCGGCTGACCGTACCGGCCACGCGCTGTTGCACACTCTGTATCAGCAGAACCTGAAAAACCACACCACTATCTTCTCCGAATGGTATGCCCTCGATCTGGTGAAAAACCAGGACGGCGCGGTGGTCGGTTGTACCGCCCTGTGCATCGAGACCGGCGAAGTGGTCTACTTTAAAGCCCGCGCCACCGTGCTGGCGACCGGTGGCGCAGGCCGTATCTATCAGTCCACCACCAACGCCCACATCAACACCGGTGACGGCGTCGGGATGGCCATCCGCGCAGGCGTTCCTGTGCAGGATATGGAAATGTGGCAGTTCCACCCGACCGGTATCGCCGGGGCAGGGGTGCTGGTCACCGAAGGTTGCCGCGGCGAAGGCGGTTACCTGCTGAACAAACACGGCGAGCGCTTTATGGAGCGTTATGCGCCGAACGCGAAAGACCTGGCGGGTCGTGACGTGGTGGCGCGTTCCATCATGATCGAAATTCGTGAAGGTCGCGGCTGCGATGGACCGTGGGGCCCGCATGCGAAACTGAAACTGGATCACCTGGGTAAAGAGGTTCTGGAATCTCGTCTGCCAGGTATCCTCGAGCTGTCCCGTACCTTTGCTCACGTCGATCCGGTTAAAGAGCCGATTCCGGTTATCCCAACCTGCCACTACATGATGGGCGGTATTCCGACCAAAGTCACCGGCCAGGCGCTGACCGTGAATGAGAAGGGTGAAGACGTGGTGATCCCGGGTCTGTTCGCGGTAGGCGAAATTGCCTGCGTATCGGTACACGGCGCCAACCGTCTGGGCGGCAACTCACTGCTGGACCTGGTGGTCTTCGGCCGCGCGGCGGGCCTGCATCTGCAGGAGTCCATCGCCGAGCAGGGCGCCCTGCGCGCAGCCAGCGAATCCGATGTCGAAGCCTCTCTGGACCGTCTCAACCGCTGGAACAACACCCGCTCCGGCGAAGACCCGGTTGCTATCCGCAAAGCGTTGCAGGAATGTATGCAACATAACTTCTCGGTATTCCGTGAAGGCGATGCGATGCACAAGGGCCTGGAGCAGCTGAAAGTGATCCGCGAGCGTCTGAAAAATGCGCGCCTGGACGATACTTCCAGCGAGTTCAACACCCAGCGCGTCGAGTGCCTGGAGCTGGATAACCTGATGGAAACCGCCTATTCAACGGCCGTATCCGCCAACTTCCGTACCGAAAGCCGTGGCGCCCACAGCCGCTTCGACTTCCCGGATCGTGATGATGAAAACTGGCTGTGCCATTCCCTGTATCTGCCAGAGTCGGAATCCATGACGCGTCGTAGCGTCAACATGGAACCGAAACTGCGTCCGGCATTCCCGCCGAAGATTCGTACTTACTAATGCGGAGACAGGAAAATGAAACTCGAGTTTTCAATTTATCGCTATAACCCGGATGTTGACGACGCTCCGCACATGCAGGATTACACCCTCGAAGCGGAAGAAGGTCGCGACATGATGCTGCTGGATGCGCTGATCCAGTTGAAAGAAAAAGATCCGTCGCTGTCGTTCCGCCGCTCCTGCCGTGAAGGGGTTTGCGGTTCCGATGGCCTGAACATGAACGGGAAAAACGGTCTGGCGTGCATCACGCCGATCTCCGCGCTGAATCAGCCGGGCAAGAAGATTGTTATCCGTCCGCTGCCAGGATTACCGGTTATCCGTGATTTGGTGGTAGACATGGGGCAATTCTATGCACAATATGAGAAGATTAAGCCTTACTTGTTGAATAATGGGCAAAATCCTCCGGCTCGCGAGCATCTGCAGATGCCTGAGCAGCGTGAGAAACTCGATGGTCTGTACGAGTGTATTCTGTGCGCATGTTGTTCAACCTCCTGCCCGTCGTTCTGGTGGAACCCGGACAAGTTCATCGGCCCGGCAGGCCTGTTGGCCGCGTATCGCTTCCTGATCGACAGTCGCGATACTGAAACCAGCGAGCGCCTGGACGGCCTGAGCGATGCTTTCAGCGTATTCCGCTGTCACAGCATTATGAACTGCGTCAGTGTGTGTCCTAAAGGGCTTAACCCGACGCGCGCCATCGGCCATATTAAGTCGATGCTGCTGCAGCGCAGCGCGTAAGCAACACGGTCTGTCCCGGATGGCGCTTGCGCTTATCCGGGCTACCAAAGCAGTAACCCCGGTAGCGTTTGTGCCACCGGGAAATGAATACCCTAAATAATTCGAGTTACAGGAAGGCGGCGACGCAGCGAATCCCCAGGAGCTTACTCAAGTAAGTGACTGGGGTGAGTGAGGAAAGCCAACGCACATGTAACTTGAAGTATGAAGGGGATAGCAGGAAATCTTTAAAAACCGCCACAAGATGTACCAGTAATCGAGGCGTTCAGTGCGAGGTAAGGCGGCAACTGAGCGCATCCCCGGGAGCATAGTGAACTATGTGACCGGGGTAAGCGAAGGCAGCCAACGCAACCGCAGCCTGAACGCTGAAGATTAATGGCAGTTTTTAAAGGTTCCTTAGCGGATCGAAACCACAACTCGTCCGCAAAAAGTGAACCCCGGCACGTGCACTCGGTGTGCGTGGTAGTTTCTACGGCGAAATAAGCATAAAAATGCTTAAGGGATCACGATGCAGAACGGCGCAATGAAAGCCTGGCTGGACTCTTCTTTCCTCTCTGGTTCGAACCAGAGCTGGATAGAACAGCTCTATGAAGACTTCTTAACCGATCCTGACTCTGTTGACGCCAACTGGCGTTCGATGTTCCAGCAGTTACCTGGCACCGGAGTTAAACCGGATCAATTCCATTCCAAAACACGTGATTATTTCCGTCGACTGGCGAAGGATGCCTCACGTTACACTTCTTCGATTTCCGACCCTGACACCAATGTGAAGCAGGTTAAAGTCCTGCAGCTCATCAACGCATACCGTTTCCGTGGCCACCAGCATGCGAATCTCGATCCGCTGGGGTTGTGGAAGCAAGAGAGAGTGGCGGATCTTGATCCGGCCTACCACGATCTGACCGAGGCCGATTTCCAGGATAGCTATAACGTAGGTTCATTTGCCATCGGTAAAGACACGATGAAGCTGGGCGAGTTGATTGCCGCCCTCAAGCAAACCTACTGCGGCTCTATCGGCGCGGAATACATGCATATCACCTCTACTGAGGAAAAACGCTGGATCCAGCAGCGTATTGAATCGGTAGCGGGTAAAGCGAGCTTCACCGCGGCAGAGAAAAAACGCTTCCTCAGTGAACTGACCGCTGCAGAAGGGCTGGAACGCTACCTCGGCGCTAAATTCCCGGGGGCGAAACGCTTCTCGCTGGAAGGCGGTGATGCCCTGATCCCGATGCTCAAAGAGATGATCCGCCATGCAGGCAAAAGCGGCACCCGAGAAGTGGTGCTGGGCATGGCACACCGCGGCCGTCTGAACGTGCTGGTCAACGTGCTGGGTAAAAAACCGCAGGACCTGTTCGACGAATTCGCGGGCAAACATAAAGAACACCTCGGCACCGGCGATGTGAAGTACCACATGGGCTTCTCTTCCGATATGGAAACCGAAGGCGGTCTGGTTCACCTGGCGCTGGCGTTTAACCCGTCGCACCTGGAAATCGTCAGCCCGGTGGTTATCGGTTCCGTACGCGCCCGTCTGGATCGTCTGGACGAGCCAAGCAGCAACAAAGTTCTGCCTATTACTATTCACGGCGACGCCGCCGTTACCGGCCAGGGCGTGGTTCAGGAAACCCTGAACATGTCGAAAGCCCGCGGTTACGAAGTCGGCGGTACCGTGCGCATCGTTATCAACAACCAGGTTGGCTTTACCACCTCCAACCCGCTGGATGCGCGTTCTACGCCATACTGTACCGATATCGGTAAGATGGTTCAGGCGCCGATTTTCCACGTTAACGCGGATGACCCGGAAGCCGTTGCTTTCGTTACCCGTCTGGCGCTGGATTTCCGTAATACCTTCAAACGCGATGTCTTCATCGACCTGGTGTGCTACCGCCGTCACGGCCACAACGAAGCCGACGAGCCGAGCGCTACCCAGCCGCTGATGTACCAGAAAATCAAAAAGCATCCGACCCCGCGCAAAATCTATGCTGACAAGCTGGAGCAGGACAAAGTCGCGACGCTGGAAGACGCGACCGAGCAGGTTAACCTTTACCGCGATGCGCTGGATGCCGGCGAGTGCGTGGTGGAGGAGTGGCGTCCGATGAATATGCACTCCTTTACCTGGTCTCCCTATCTTAACCACGAGTGGGATGAGAGCTATCCGGATAAAGTGGAGCCAAAACGTCTGCAAGAGCTGGCCAAACGCATCAGTACGGTGCCGGAAGGTATCGAAATGCAGTCTCGTGTGGCGAAAATCTACGGCGATCGCCAGCTGATGGCCGCCGGTGAGAAGATGTTCGATTGGGGCGGTGCCGAAAACCTGGCTTACGCCACTCTGGTTGATGAAGGCATTCCGGTGCGTCTGTCCGGCGAAGACTCCGGTCGCGGCACCTTCTTCCACCGTCATGCGGTTATTCATAACCAGAGCAACGGTTCTACCTATACCCCGCTGCAGCACGTGCACAACGGCCAGGGCCAGTTCCGCGTCTGGGACTCGGTGCTGTCTGAAGAAGCCGTGCTGGCGTTCGAATACGGTTACGCCACCGCAGAACCGCGTACGCTGACCATCTGGGAAGCGCAGTTCGGCGACTTCGCCAACGGCGCGCAGGTGGTCATTGATCAGTTCATCTCCTCTGGCGAACAGAAATGGGGCCGGATGTGCGGTCTGGTGATGCTGCTGCCGCACGGCTACGAAGGGCAGGGTCCGGAGCACTCCTCCGCGCGTCTGGAACGTTATCTGCAGCTGTGCGCTGAGCAGAACATGCAGGTTTGCGTCCCGTCCACCCCGGCACAGGTTTACCATATGCTGCGTCGTCAGGCGCTGCGCGGTATGCGCCGTCCGCTGGTGGTGATGTCGCCGAAGTCTCTGCTGCGCCACCCGCTGGCGGTCTCCAGCATGGACGAACTGGCGAACGGCACCTTTATGCCGGCCATCGGCGAAATCGACGATCTCGATCCGCAAGCCGTGAAGCGCGTCGTACTGTGCTCTGGTAAGGTTTACTATGACCTGCTGGAACAGCGTCGCAAAAACGAGCAAAAAGATGTCGCCATCGTGCGTATCGAACAGCTCTACCCGTTCCCGCATCAGGCGGTGCAGGAAGCGCTGAAAGCTTACTCGCACGTACACGATTTTGTCTGGTGCCAGGAAGAGCCGCTCAACCAGGGCGCATGGTACTGCAGCCAGCACCACCTTCGTGAAGTAGTTCCATTTGGGGCCTCTCTGCGTTATGCAGGCCGCCCGGCCTCCGCCTCTCCGGCGGTAGGGTACATGTCCGTTCACCAGAAACAGCAACAAGATCTGGTCAATGACGCGCTGAACGTCGATTAATTAAAGGATACACAATGAGTAGCGTAGATATTCTGGTTCCCGACCTGCCTGAGTCCGTAGCTGACGCAACCGTCGCCACCTGGCATAAAAAACCGGGCGACGCGGTCGTCCGTGACGAAGTTCTGGTCGAAATCGAAACTGACAAAGTGGTACTGGAAGTACCGGCATCAGCGGACGGCATTCTGGATGCAGTGCTGGAAGACGAGGGCGCTACCGTCCTGTCTCGCCAGATCCTTGGCCGCCTGCGTGAAGGCAACAGCGCAGGTAAAGAAACCAGCGAAAAAGCGGACGCGAAAGCGTCCACCCCGGCGCAGCGCCAGCAAGCCTCTCTGGAAGAGCAGAACAATGACGCGCTCAGCCCGGCGATCCGTCGTCTGCTGGCGGAACACAACCTCGATGCCGCTGCCATCAAAGGCACCGGCGTGGGTGGCCGTCTGACTCGTGAAGACGTCGAGAAGCATCTGGCGAAAGCCCCGGCGGCGGCTGAAGCCAAAGCGCCAGCGGCTACCGCGGCGGCAGCACCAGCGCCGCAGCTGGGTCACCGCTCAGAAAAACGCGTCCCGATGACCCGTCTGCGTAAACGCGTGGCCGAGCGTCTGCTGGAAGCGAAAAATTCCACCGCCATGCTGACGACCTTTAACGAAGTCAACATGAAGCCGATTATGGATCTGCGTAAGCAGTACGGCGATGCCTTCGAAAAACGTCACGGTATCCGTCTGGGCTTCATGTCCTTCTACGTGAAAGCGGTTGTTGAAGCGCTGAAACGCTACCCGGAAGTGAACGCTTCCATCGACGGCGACGACGTGGTTTACCACAACTACTTCGACGTCAGCATGGCAGTATCCACTCCGCGCGGCCTGGTAACCCCGGTTCTGCGTGACGTTGACCTGCTGGGCATGGCGGACATCGAAAAGAATATTAAAGAGCTGGCAGTGAAAGGCCGTGACGGCAAGCTGACCGTAGATGACCTGACCGGCGGTAACTTCACCATTACCAACGGCGGCGTCTTCGGTTCCCTGATGTCCACGCCGATCATCAACCCACCGCAGAGCGCCATTCTGGGTATGCATGCCATTAAAGACCGTCCGATGGCGGTGAATGGCAAGGTAGAGATCCTGCCGATGATGTACCTGGCGCTCTCCTACGACCACCGTCTGATCGATGGGCGTGAATCGGTTGGCTTCCTGGTGGCGATTAAAGAGCTGCTGGAAGATCCGACTCGTCTGCTGCTGGACGTGTAGTCAGTAAGAGTATGACTTACCGTAGGCCGGATAAGGCATTTATGCCGCCATCCGGCGTTGATGAGATGCCTGATGGCGACGCTAGCGCGTCTTATCAGGCCTACAGGTTTAAAGATAATTACACCCTGAAGGATGGACTGAACACATGAACTTACATGAATATCAGGCAAAACAACTTTTTGCCCGCTATGGCTTACCGGCGCCGGTGGGTTATGCCTGTACTACTCCGCGTGAAGCAGAAGAAGCCGCTTCAAAAATCGGTGCGGGTCCGTGGGTAGTGAAATGTCAGGTTCACGCTGGTGGCCGCGGTAAAGCGGGCGGTGTGAAAGTAGTTAAGAGCAAAGAAGAGATCCGCGCATTTGCTGAGCACTGGCTGGGCAAACGCCTGGTGACCTACCAAACAGATGCCAATGGCCAGCCGGTAAACCAGATTCTGGTGGAAGCGGCGACCGATATCGATAAAGAACTGTACCTCGGCGCGGTCGTTGACCGTAGCTCCCGTCGCGTGGTGTTCATGGCGTCTACTGAAGGCGGTGTGGAAATCGAAAAAGTCGCGGAAGAAACCCCGCACCTGATCCACAAGATCGCTATCGATCCGCTGGCGGGCCCGATGCCTTACCAGGGGCGCGAACTGGCGTTCAAACTGGGTCTGGAAGGTAAACAGGTTCAGCAGTTCACCAAGATTTTCATGGGGCTGGCGACCATTTTCCTGGAGCGCGACCTGGCGCTGATCGAAATTAACCCGCTGGTTATCACCAAACAGGGCGACCTGATCTGCCTCGACGGTAAACTGGGCGCTGACGGCAACGCACTGTTCCGCCAGCCGGATCTGCGCGAAATGCGCGACCAGTCTCAGGAAGACCCGCGTGAAGCGCAGGCGGCACAGTGGGAACTGAACTATGTGGCACTGGATGGCAACATCGGCTGCATGGTTAACGGCGCAGGCCTGGCGATGGGCACCATGGACATCGTTAAGCTGCACGGCGGCGAACCGGCTAACTTCCTCGACGTAGGTGGCGGCGCGACCAAAGAGCGCGTGACCGAAGCGTTCAAAATCATCCTTTCTGATGACAATGTGAAAGCGGTGCTGGTTAACATCTTCGGCGGCATCGTACGTTGCGACCTGATCGCTGACGGTATCATCGGTGCGGTAGCGGAAGTTGGGGTTAACGTTCCGGTCGTCGTACGTCTGGAAGGTAACAACGCCGAACTGGGCGCGAAAAAACTGGCTGACAGCGGCCTGAATATTATTGCAGCGAAAAGTCTGACGGACGCAGCACAGCAGGTTGTTGCCGCAGTGGAGGGGAAATAATGTCAGTTTTAATTAATAAAGATACCAAGGTTATCTGCCAGGGCTTCACCGGTAGCCAGGGGACCTTCCACTCTGAACAAGCGATCGCTTACGGTACGCAAATGGTTGGCGGCGTGACGCCAGGCAAAGGCGGCACCACCCATCTGGGTCTGCCGGTGTTCAACACCGTGCGCGAAGCCGTTGAAGCGACCGGCGCCACCGCGACCGTTATCTACGTTCCGGCACCGTTCTGCAAAGACTCCATTCTGGAAGCAATCGACGCGGGCATTAAGCTGATTATCACCATCACCGAAGGTATCCCGACGCTGGATATGCTGACTGTGAAAGTGAAGCTGGACGAAGCGGGCGTACGCATGATTGGCCCGAACTGCCCAGGCGTTATCACCCCGGGCGAGTGCAAAATCGGCATCATGCCTGGCCACATTCACAAGCCGGGTAAAGTGGGCATCGTTTCCCGTTCCGGTACCCTGACTTATGAAGCGGTTAAGCAGACCACCGACTACGGTTTCGGCCAGTCTACCTGCGTCGGTATCGGCGGCGACCCGATCCCGGGCTCCAACTTCATCGATATCCTGAAGCTGTTCCAGGAAGATCCGCAGACCGAAGCGATCGTGATGATCGGTGAGATCGGCGGCAGCGCGGAAGAAGAAGCGGCAGCCTACATCAAAGAGCACGTGACCAAGCCGGTTGTCGGCTACATCGCGGGCGTGACCGCGCCGAAAGGCAAGCGTATGGGCCACGCTGGCGCCATCATCGCTGGCGGTAAAGGCACTGCTGATGAGAAATTTGCCGCTCTGGAAGCCGCCGGTGTGAAAACCGTTCGCAGCCTCGCCGATATCGGCGAAGCGCTGAAAGCTATCATCAAGTAAACCCTCTCTGCTTCTCCGCAAGCAGAAATCTGTCCGATTTCGACATGGTTGGCCACCGTCAGGTGGCCTTTTTTATGGGCGTTATCCGCCTTGCCGGGAAAGTCGCTGAACCGGCGGATTGTCTGCTCCGCGAAAAACCTTACCTATCATATTGATTTTATGAATTATTTCATGAATATTATCTCGGCAGTGTTGTCGCTGAAGAAAATAATTTCGCAGTGGCTGACAGGCAAGGGTTTGAGACAGAGAAAAAAACAGCAGGAGAGGGCGTAAGAAAACAGGAAAAATACTGTGAGCAGTCTAGCATTATTTAGATCGGCTCATTTTTTTTCATTTTTTTCCTCGGCGTTAAATAATATTACCTATGATTCTCATATCTCTCTTTTCAGTAACCAATCAAGGCATACTTTAAACACAGCATTAACATTAAATTCACCAATATTCTTTATTGAGCTACATAATTAACACGTAGAGTAAAAATTGATTTATATCAATGCTTAATGCTTGGAAAAATCCTTCAAAAAACGTTAAATTGTCGCAAGTCAAATTGGCCTAAACCGGCCATCTTCGCTATATATTGATCACCGTCGAAAAATGTAAAACTGGAACAATAAAAACATATTTATTGTAAGGTTATTGCGGCGTAATATATTGGGGAATCAATTGGGTTTTCGTTAACGTATTTGTAACCTTATCGTGGCGTGGCTTCACTTTCAGTTGAAACGTGCTGCGGACGGGCAACAAATAACATTTGTATTGGGGCATGCGTATGAACCAGAGCTTCTCGGTTCATTTTCGGAGTCTTCATGCGATGAGCAAGGAGTCATGATGTTAGATATAGTCGAACTGTCGCGCTTACAGTTTGCCTTGACCGCGATGTACCACTTCCTTTTTGTGCCGCTAACGCTCGGTATGGCGTTCCTGCTGGCCATCATGGAAACGGTTTACGTCCTTTCCGGCAAACAGATTTATAAAGATATGACCAAGTTCTGGGGCAAGTTGTTTGGTATCAACTTTGCGCTGGGTGTGGCGACCGGTCTGACCATGGAGTTCCAGTTCGGGACTAACTGGTCGTATTACTCACACTACGTGGGCGATATCTTCGGTGCGCCGCTGGCCATTGAAGGTCTGATGGCCTTCTTCCTCGAATCCACCTTTGTAGGTCTGTTCTTCTTCGGTTGGGATCGTCTGGGTAAAGTTCAGCACATGGCGGTCACCTGGCTGGTCGCGCTGGGCTCCAACCTCTCCGCGCTGTGGATCCTTGTCGCCAACGGCTGGATGCAGAACCCTATCGCATCGGACTTCAACTTCGAAACCATGCGTATGGAGATGGTCAGCTTCTCTGAACTGGTGCTCAACCCGGTCGCCCAGGTGAAGTTCGTGCACACCGTGGCGTCTGGTTATGTCACCGGCGCGATGTTCATCCTGGCCATCAGCTCCTGGTATATGCTGAAAGGCCGCGACTTTGCCTTTGCTAAGCGCTCCTTTGCCATCGCCGCCAGCTTCGGTATGGCAGCGATCCTCTCCGTTATTGTGCTGGGTGACGAATCCGGTTACGAAATGGGTGACGTGCAGAAAACCAAACTGGCGGCTATCGAAGCAGAGTGGGAAACCCAGCCTGCGCCGGCTGCCTTTACCCTGTTTGGTATTCCCGATCAGAATGCGCAGACCAACCACTTCGCGATCCAAATCCCTTACGCGCTGGGCATCATCGCCACCCGCTCGGTGGATAAGCCGGTTATCGGCCTGAAGGATCTGATGGTTCAGCACGAAGAGCGTATCCGTAACGGGATGAAAGCGTACGCGCTGCTGGAGCAGCTGCGCGCCGGTTCGACCGACCAGGCCATTCGCGACCAGTTCAACAGCGTGAAGAAAGACCTCGGCTATGGCCTGTTGCTGAAGCGCTATACTCCGAACGTTGCTGACGCCACGGAAGAGCAGATCGCCAAAGCGACCAAGGACTCTATTCCAAGCGTCGCCCCGCTGTACTTCGCCTTCCGTATCATGGTGGCGTGCGGCATCCTGATGCTGTTGATTATCGGCGCCTCCTTCTGGAGCGTGATTCGTAACCGCATTGGCGAGAAAAAATGGCTGCTGCGCGCCGCGTTCTTTGGCCTGCCGCTGCCGTGGATTGCCGTGGAGTCAGGCTGGTTTGTTGCCGAATATGGCCGTCAGCCGTGGGCGATTGGTGAGGTCCTGCCGACGGCGGTGGCCAACTCGTCGCTGACCGCGGGCGATCTGATCTTCTCAATGTTGCTGATCTGCGGTCTGTACACGCTGTTCCTGGTGGCTGAACTGTTCCTGATGTTCAAGTTTGCCCGCAAAGGACCTAGCAGCCTGAAAACCGGCCGCTATCACTTTGAACAGTCCTCTGCGGCTATTCAGTCGGCACGCTAAGACAGGAGTCGTCAAATGATCGATTATGAAGTATTGCGTTTTATCTGGTGGCTGCTGATTGGCATTCTGCTGATTGGCTTCGCTGTCGCCGACGGGTTCGACATGGGGGTGGGCATGCTCACCCGTTTCCTCGGCCGTAACGACACCGAGCGTCGGATTATGATCAACGCCATCGCCCCGCACTGGGACGGTAACCAGGTGTGGCTCATCACCGCCGGCGGCGCGCTGTTCGCGGCGTGGCCGATGGTTTACGCCGCGGCGTTCTCTGGCTTCTATGTGGCGATGATTCTGGTACTGGCCTCGCTGTTCTTCCGTCCGGTAGGTTTTGACTACCGTTCCAAGATCGAGGACACCCGCTGGCGCAACATGTGGGACTGGGGCATCTTCATCGGTAGCTTCGTGCCGCCGCTGGTGATTGGCGTGGCCTTCGGCAACCTGTTGCAGGGCGTGCCGTTCCACGTCGATGAATACCTGCGTCTGTTCTATACCGGTAACTTCTTCCAGCTGCTGAATCCGTTTGGTCTGCTGGCCGGTATCGTCAGCGTGGCGATGATCCTGACCCAGGGCGCCACCTACCTGCAGATGCGTACCGTCGGCGAACTGCACCTGCGTACCCGCACCGTTTCCACGGTGGCGGCGCTGGTGACGCTGGTCTGCTTCGCGCTGGCGGGCGTGTGGGTCTACTACGGCATCGACGGCTATGTGGTCAAATCGGTAATGGATCATAGCGGCCCGTCTAACCCGCTGACTAAAGAAGTGGTGCGTGAAGCCGGCGCATGGATGGTGAACTTTAATAACATGCCAGCGCTGTGGGCCGTTCCTGCCCTGGGCGTGGTGCTGCCGCTGCTGACCGTCGTCTCGACTAAAGCGGATAAAGGCGCGTGGGCATTCCTGTTCTCCTCGCTGACCCTGGCCTGCATCATTCTGACCGCCGGTATTGCGATGTTCCCGTTCATCATGCCGTCCAGCACCATGCTGAACGCCAGCCTGACGATGTGGGACGCGACTTCCAGCCAGCGGACGCTGAACCTGATGACCTACGTGGCGATTGTCTTCGTGCCGATCATTCTGGCCTACACCAGCTGGTGTTACTGGAAGATGTTCGGCCGCATTACGCGCGAAGACATCGAAAAGAACACCCACTCGCTGTACTAAGGTAAGGAGCTATATATGTGGTACTTCGCATGGATTTTGGGAACGCTTCTTGCCTGTGCCTTTGGGGTGATTACCGCGCTGGCGCTTGAGCACGTGGAAGCCACCAAAGCAGGTAAAGAAGAACACTGATGAGTATTATCGTGATGCGATATACGAAATCATTCGGGTTGCATCGAGGCGGCAAGTCTGTGAATCCCCAGGAGCTTACACCAGTAAGTGACTGGGGTAAGCAGACGTAGCCAACAAAGAGGCGACGTGAATGATAAAGTATATGTATGCGATAATGGACAAGCGCTCGTTAAGGGCGCTTTCCTTATTGATGGCGCTGCTGCTGGCAGGCTGCATTTTCTGGGATCCGTCGCGCTTTGCGGCGAAGACCAGCGAGCTGGAAATCTGGCATGGTTTCTTGCTGATGTGGGCGGTTTGCAGCGGCGTTATTCACGGCGTGGGCTTCCGTCCGCGTGCCGTTCACTGGCAGGGGATTTTCTGTCCGCTTATCGCTGATATTGTGCTCGCTTTAGGTCTCTTCTTTTTCTTCTTTTGAATAAGAGATCTCTGTTAATGGTATGGGCTTGCATAAGCCCATAAAAATTTACGCCCCGTTTACTTTCCCCCATTCCAAACCACCTTTCCCGCGCGTATAGTAGCGAAGTTTGAAAGCTCTAACCTTTTTTTGCATTACCGGGATGTAAAGTGAATACAACGCTGTTTCGATGGCCGGTTCGGGTCTACTACGAAGATACCGACGCCGGTGGTGTGGTTTACCACGCCAGTTACGTCGCTTTTTATGAAAGAGCACGCACAGAGATGCTGCGCCACCATCACTTTAGTCAACAGGTTCTGTTGGCTGAACGCGTTGCCTTCGTGGTTCGCAAAATGACGCTGGAGTATTTTGCCCCCGCCAGACTCGACGACATGCTCGAAGTCCAGACGGAAATTACCTCGATGCGCGGCACCTCTTTGGTTTTCACGCAGCGAATCGTCAACGCCGAGAATACAGTGTTAAACGAAGCTGAGGTTCTCATTGTGTGCGTTGATCCACTCTTAATGAAGCCACGTGCGCTTCCCAAGTCTATTGTCGCGGAGTTTAAGCAGTGACTGACATGAATATCCTTGATTTGTTCCTGAAGGCGAGCCTTCTGGTTAAACTTATCATGTTGATTTTGATTGGTTTTTCTATCGCTTCCTGGGCTATCATTATTCAGAGAACGCGTATCCTCAACTCGGCCGTGCGTGAAGCTGAAGCGTTCGAGGACAAATTCTGGTCCGGGATCGAACTGTCCCGCTTGTATCAGGAGAGCCAGGGGCGTCGCGATAATCTGACCGGTTCGGAACAAATCTTCTACAGCGGCTTCAAAGAGTTTGCGCGCCTGCATCGGGCCAACAGCCATGCGCCGGAAGCGATTGTCGAAGGGGCATCGCGCGCGATGCGTATTTCGATGAACCGCGAACTGGAAACGCTGGAGACGCATATCCCGTTCCTCGGCACCGTAGGTTCCATCAGCCCGTATATCGGTCTGTTTGGTACCGTCTGGGGGATCATGCACGCTTTTATCGCCCTTGGCGCGGTGAAGCAGGCCACCCTGCAGATGGTGGCACCGGGTATCGCCGAAGCGCTGATCGCCACCGCGATCGGTCTGTTCGCTGCTATCCCGGCGGTCATGGCGTATAACCGCCTGAACCAGCGCGTGAACAAACTGGAACTGAACTACGACAACTTTATGGAAGAGTTCACCGCCATTCTGCACCGTCAGGCCTTTACCACCAGCGAAAGCAATAAGGGGTAAGCCATGGCCAGAGCACGTGGACGCGGACGTCGCGAACTGAAGTCCGAGATCAACATCGTTCCGCTGCTGGATGTCCTGTTGGTGCTGTTGCTGATCTTTATGGCAACGGCGCCGATCATTACGCAGAGCGTGGAAGTCGATCTGCCGGACGCCACGGAATCGCAAGCGGTGAAAAGCAATGACGATCCGCCGGTGATTGTAGAAGTCTCCGGGGTAGGGCAGTACAGCGTGAAAGTGGGGCAGGAGACGCTGTCCCAGCTGCCGCCGGAGCAGGTGATTGCCGAAGCGAAGCGACGTCTTGAAGCCAATGAGAAAACGGTGTTCCTGATCGGCGGTGCGAAAGACGTCCCTTACGATGAAATTATTAAAGCGCTGAACCTGTTGCATAGTGCAGGGGTTAAATCGGTCGGCTTGATGACCAAACCTATTTAATCGCTTCAGGTATGTGCGTCCGCGCGGCGTTCGGCGGCGAGTATCGCTCGCCGTCGGTGCGTATCGCGGGTACAGGCGAACAGTTTTTGGGAACCGATAGTGTCAAAGGCAACCGAACAAAACGACAAGCTTAAACGAGCGATCATCATTTCAGTCGCGCTGCACATCATTCTGATCGCGCTGCTGATCTGGAGTTCGTTTGACGAGCATCTGGATGCCTCTACCGGCGGCGGCGGGGGATCGTCCATTGATGCCGTCATGGTCGATCCGGGGGCGGTGGTAAATAACTATAACCGTCAGCAACAGCAGCAGGCCAGCGCACGTCGCGCCGCTGAACAGCGTGAAAAACAGGCGCAGCAGCAGGCGGAAGAGTTACGTGAGAAACAGGCGGCGGAACAGGAACGGCTGAAACAGCTCGAACAGGAGCGACTGCAGGCGCAGGAAGCGGCGAAAGAAGCGAAGGAACAGCAGAAGCAGGCTGAGGAAGCGGCTGCCAAGGCCGCCGCGGCGGCGAAAGCCAAAGCGGATGCGCAGGCTAAAGAAGCGCAGGAAGCAGCAGCCAAAGCGGCTGCCGACGCAAAAGCGAAGGCGGATGCCCAGGCAAAAGCGGCTGAGCTGGCAGCGGCTAAAGCCGCCGCTGACGCGAAGAAACAGGCCGATGCCGCCGCCGCGAAAGCGGCAGCCGATGCGAAGAAACAGGCGGAAGCCGAAGCGGCGAAAGCCGCAGCAGAGGCGCAGAAGAAAGCGGAAGCGGCAGCGGCGAAGAAAGCGCAGCAGGAAGCAGAGAAGAAGGCCCAGCAGGAAGCGGCCAAGCAAGCCGCGGCTGAAAAAGCGGCTGCAGAAAAAGCCGCCGAAAAAGCCGCTGAGAAAGCCGCCGCCCAAAAAGCGGCCGCAGAGAAGGCCGCCGCCGAGAAAGCCGCCGCAGCTGAAAAAGCGGCGGCAGCCAAAGCGGCTGCGGCTGAGAAGGCAGCTGCCGATAAAGCGGCCAAAGCGGCAGCAGCAAAAGCTGCAGCAGCGAAGAAAGCGGCCGCTGCGAAAGAAGCGGACGGCGTTGATGACCTGCTCGGCGATCTGAGTTCGGGTAAGAATGCGCCTAAGACAGGCGGTGGGGCCAAAGGCAGTGGTCAGCCAGCGAAAGATAGCGGAACCTCTGGTGCCAACGGTGGCGCTACGGGAGCCGATATCAGTTCCTATGCGAAGCAAATACAAATGGCGATTCAAAGCCGCTTGTATGATGCAAGCCTCTATCAAGGCAAGCGTTGCGTATTGCATATTAACCTGGCTGCTGATGGTACGTTAAAGGACATAACGTCCGAAGGCGGCGACCCTGCTCTGTGTCAGGCAGCTTTAACGGCAGCCAAAACGGCGACTATTCCTAAACCGCCAAGTCAGGCTGTTTATGAGAAAATAAAAAATGCCACACTAGACTTTAAACTGTAATGATTTTTCCCCGAATAATCGGGGAAAACAATCTATCGTAGTCACAGGGTTTTGGTAGTTTTGTGTATTTGAGTTTGTTAACATTCTGCTAAATTATCGTGGGCTTTCCGCCCGGATAAGGGAGATATGATGAAGCAGGCATTACGAGTAGCATTTGGTTTTTTAATGCTGTGGGCAGCGGTGCTGCACGCAGAAGTACGTATCGAGATCACCCAGGGGGTGGACTCGGCACGCCCTATCGGCGTGGTACCGTTCCAGTGGGCTGGCCAGGGGGCTGCGCCTGAAGATGTCGGCGGTATCGTGGCAGCTGACCTGCGCAACAGCGGTAAATTCAACCCGCTGGATCGCTCGCGTCTGCCGCAGCAGCCGACCAGTGCCCAGGAAGTGCAGCCTGCTGCCTGGTCTGCGCTGGGTATTGACGCCGTGGTCGTCGGTCAGGTCACCTCAAACCCGGATGGTTCTTATCAGGTGGCGTATCAGCTGGTGGATACCGGCGGCGCGCCGGGCACAACGCTGGCACAAGGCTCTTTCAAAGTCACTAAACAGTATCTGCGCTATGCGGCGCATACTGCCAGTGACGCGGTATTTGAAAAGCTGACCGGTATTAAAGGCGCATTCCGTACTCGTATTGCCTACGTGGTGCAGACCAACGGTGGTCAGTTCCCGTACGAGCTGCGCGTCTCCGATTATGATGGCTACAACCAGTTCGTGGTTCACCGTTCCTCCCAGCCGCTGATGTCCCCGGCCTGGTCTCCGGACGGTTCTAAACTGGCTTACGTGACCTTTGAAAGCGGACGTTCTGCGCTGGTGGTGCAGACCCTGGCGAACGGCGCTGTGCGTCAGATCGCCTCCTTCCCGCAGCATAACGGCGCGCCGGCGTTCTCACCGGATGGTTCTAAACTGGCCTTCGCACTGTCGAAAACCGGTAGCCTGAACCTGTACGTGATGGATCTGGGCTCGGGTCAGATTCGTCAGGTGACTAACGGTCGCAGCAACAACACCGAACCTAGCTGGTTCCCGGACAGCCAGAACCTGGCCTTCACCTCTGACCAGGCCGGTCGTCCGCAGGTGTATAAAGTCAACATCAATGGCGGCACGCCGCAGCGTATCACCTGGGAAGGTTCACAGAACCAGGACGCCGACGTGAGCGCAGATGGTAAAACGATGGTAATGGTCAGCTCGGCCGGCGGTCAGCAGCACATTGCCAAACAAGATCTGGAAGCGGGTGGTGTACAGGTTCTGTCATCAACGTTTTTAGACGAAACGCCAAGTCTGGCACCTAACGGCACTATGGTAATCTACAGCTCTTCTCAGGGGATGGGATCCGTGCTGAATCTGGTTTCTACAGATGGGCGTTTCAAAGCGCGTCTTCCGGCAACTGATGGACAGGTAAAATCACCTGCCTGGTCGCCGTATCTGTAATAATAAATAATTGATTATTAAAGGAATCAAAGAAATGCAACTGAACAAAGTGCTGAAAGGGCTGATGATCGCTCTGCCGGTTATGGCAATCGCGGCATGTTCTTCTAACAAGAACGCCAGCAACGACCAGAGCGGTGAAGGCATGTTGGGTGCCGGCACTGGTATGGACGCTAACGGTAACGGCGGCAACATGTCTTCTGAAGAGCAAGCTCGTCTGCAGATGCAGCAGCTGCAGCAGAACAACATCGTTTACTTCGATCTGGACAAGTACGATATCCGTTCTGACTTCGCTGCCATGCTGGACGCGCACGCTAACTTCCTGCGTAGCAACCCGTCCTACAAAGTGACTGTAGAAGGTCACGCGGATGAGCGCGGTACACCGGAATACAACATCGCTCTGGGTGAGCGTCGTGCTAACGCCGTTAAGATGTATCTGCAGGGCAAAGGTGTTTCTGCCGATCAGATCTCCATCGTTTCTTACGGTAAAGAAAAACCAGCAGTACTGGGTCATGACGAAGCGGCATATGCCAAAAACCGTCGCGCCGTACTGGTTTACTAAGAGAATTGCATGAGCAGTAACTTCAGACATCATTTATTGAGTCTGTCGTTACTGGTTGGCATAGCGGCCCCCTGGGCCGCTTTTGCTCAGGCGCCAATCAGTAGTGTCGGCTCAGGCTCGGTCGAAGACCGCGTCACTCAACTCGAGCGTATTTCCAATGCTCACAGCCAGCTTTTAACCCAACTCCAGCAACAACTCTCTGATAACCAGACTGACATTGATTCTCTCCGTGGCCAGATCCAGGAGAACCAGTATCAGTTGAATCAGATCGTTGAGCGCCAGAAGCAGATTCTGCTGCAGATAGACAGTCTGAGCAGCGGTGGCGGCGCAGCGGCAGCATCAGGTGCGCAGGCTCCGTCGTCTTCTGGCGATCAGAGCGCGGCTGCCACCAGCGCAGCGCCAGCGGCCTCGTCAGGCGCCCCGGCGATGACGGGCGATGCGAACACCGATTACAATGCGGCGGTTGCCCTGGTGAAGGATGCTTCACGCCAGGATGACGCCATGGTGGCGTTTCAGAACTTCGTTAAAAAGTACCCGGATTCAACTTATCAGCCGAACGCCAACTACTGGCTCGGACAGTTGAACTACAACAAGGGGAAAAAAGACGATGCGGCGTTTTACTTCGCCTCGGTGGTGAAGAACTACCCGAAATCGCCTAAAGCGCCCGACGCCATGTTTAAGGTCGGCGTGATCATGCAGGACAAAGGTGATACCGCAAAAGCGAAAGCGGTTTACCAGCAAGTGATCAGTAAATTCCCCGGCACCGACGGTGCAAAACAAGCGCAAAAACGTCTCAATGCTCTTGGTTGATTACGGCATGACCAGAAATCGCGTTATTTCTGGTCTTGTCGCCTGAATCACCAGCAGTTAAGTGATCTTTATCGAAATTTTAGTTGCGCTGAATTCTGAAATCAGTAATATATGCCGCCGTTGCCAAGGGATATCAAACAAGCCCAAAGCGATGCCAGAGTGGGTCGTTAGCTCAGTTGGTAGAGCAGTTGACTTTTAATCAATTGGTCGCAGGTTCGAATCCTGCACGACCCACCAATCGTTCTGGTGGAACGCGATAGTAAAACGTGAAGGATAACGTTGCGACAGCAACGGCCCATAGGGCGAGGCGAAGCCGAGTCATCCTGCACGACCCACCATTTAGCAGTATCCAGCGTAGTATCGGGTGATTAGCTCAGCTGGGAGAGCACCTCCCTTACAAGGAGGGGGTCGGCGGTTCGATCCCGTCATCACCCACCACCGGGTCGTTAGCTCAGTTGGTAGAGCAGTTGACTTTTAATCAATTGGTCGCAGGTTCGAATCCTGCACGACCCACCATCTTTAACATCGAACATCGGTGTTAAACGTGAATGATGGGGTCGGTGGACGCAGTATCGGTAGTATCCAGCGCAGTTTCGGGTGATTAGCTCAGCTGGGAGAGCACCTCCCTTACAAGGAGGGGGTCGGCGGTTCGATCCCGTCATCACCCACCACTCGGGTCGTTAGCTCAGTTGGTAGAGCAGTTGACTTTTAATCAATTGGTCGCAGGTTCGAATCCTGCACGACCCACCAATTTCAGCATTTAACTCAGATGTTGAACGTGAAGGATAACGTTGCGTCAGCAACGGCCCGTAGGGCGAGGCGAAGCCGAGTCATCCTGCACGACCCACCAATTTCAATATTGGTGTCGAGTGAAATTATTCAGGTAATACCAGAGCGGGTCGTTAGCTCAGTTGGTAGAGCAGTTGACTTTTAATCAATTGGTCGCAGGTTCGAATCCTGCACGACCCACCAGTTTCAGCATTTAACTTAGATGTTGAACGTGAAGGATAACGTTGCGACAGCAACGGCCCGTAGGGCGAGGCGAAGCCGAGTCATCCTGCACGACCCACCATCCTGAATGATTACAGTAGCAAAATCCCGCAAGGGGTCGTTAGCTCAGTTGGTAGAGCAGTTGACTTTTAATCAATTGGTCGCAGGTTCGAATCCTGCACGACCCACCAATGTAAAAAGGCGCCCTAAAGGCGCCTTTTTGCTATCCGCAATACGTCAAAATTCGACTTCAGCATAACTCCACGGTCACGTTGCGCTTACCGTGGCTACCCAGGGTACGAACCGGTCGCTCGGGCAGATGCGCACCATCGTCCCCGGAATACGGACGGATGTACAAAATTCATCACGACTTTTTGCGCGTAATCCGCTATCTTGTTTAGCATATAAAACACCATGACCGTATTAAGGCGCAGACAGGCCATACTGACGGTCTTAGAGTTAAGCCAGTAAAACGAGATTGCATGATGAGCGTAATGTTTGATCCTGAAACGGCGATTTATCCTTTCCCAGCGAAACCACAGCCGCTGACCGTCGACGAAAAGCAGTTTTATCGCGAAAAAATCAAGCGCCTGCTGCGCGAGCGCGACGCCGTGATGGTGGCGCATTACTACACCGATCCTGAAATTCAACAGCTGGCGGAAGAAACCGGCGGCTGTATCGCCGACTCGCTGGAGATGGCGCGTTTTGGCGCCCGTCATTCGGCCTCCACGCTGCTGGTCGCCGGGGTGCGATTTATGGGGGAAACCGCCAAAATCCTCAGCCCGGAAAAGACCATTCTGATGCCGACCCTGAACGCGGAGTGTTCGCTGGATCTAGGCTGTCCGATTGAGGAATTCAACGCCTTCTGCGATGCCCATCCCGATCGCACCGTGGTGGTTTATGCCAATACGTCCGCCGCGGTGAAGGCCCGCGCCGACTGGGTGGTTACCTCCAGTATCGCCGTGGAACTGATTGAGCATCTGGACAGCCTGGGTCAAAAGATCCTCTGGGCGCCGGACCGCCATCTTGGCCGCTATGTCCAGCGTCAGACCGGCGCAGACGTGCTGTGCTGGCAGGGGGCATGCATCGTGCACGATGAGTTTAAAACCCAGGCACTGACGCGTATGAAGGCCCTCTATCCTGAAGCTGCTGTACTGGTCCATCCTGAGTCGCCGCAGGCGATTGTCGAGATGGCGGATGCCGTGGGCTCCACCAGCCAGCTGATTGCGGCGGCGAAAAGCTTGCCCCAGCGTCAGCTGATCGTGGCGACCGATCGCGGTATCTTCTATAAAATGCAGCAGGCGGTACCGGAGAAAACGCTGCTGGAAGCGCCCACCGCCGGCGAAGGGGCGACCTGCCGCAGCTGCGCGCACTGCCCGTGGATGGCGATGAACGGCCTGAAAGCCATTGCCGAGGGACTCGAACAGGGCGGTGCTGAACACGAAATCCACGTCGACGAAGCGCTGCGCACCGGGGCATTGATTCCGCTTAACCGGATGCTGGATTTTGCGGCTACACTACGGGGATAACGTATTGTCGCGTCGCAAGACGCTGAGGGGATGAAATGGATTTTTTTAGCACGCAGAATATCTTAGTACATATACCCATCGGCGCCGGGGGGTACGATCTCTCCTGGATAGAGGCCGTGGGGACCATCGCCGGGCTGCTGTGCATCTGGCTGGCGAGCCTGGAGAAGATCAGTAACTATGCTTTCGGGCTGGTCAACGTCACGCTGTTCGCCATCATCTTCTTTCAGATCCAGCTGTACGCCAGCCTGCTGCTGCAGCTGTTCTTCTTTGCCGCTAACGTTTACGGCTGGTATGCCTGGTCGCGGCAAAGCAGCAACCATGAGGCTGAACTGCAGATCCGCTGGTTACCCCGTAGCAAAGCCCTGGGTTGGCTAGCGGCCTGCGTAGTGGCGATCGGCTTGCTGACCCTGTTTATCAACCCGTTCTTTGCTTTCCTGACGCGGATCGCGGTCAGCCTGATGCAAGCGCTGGGTCTGCAGGTCTCCATGCCGGTGCTGCAGCCGGATGCCTTCCCGTTCTGGGACTCTTGCATGACAGTGCTGTCGGTGGTGGCGATGATCTTAATGACCCGCAAGTATGTTGAGAACTGGCTGCTGTGGGTAATCGTCAACGTGATAAGCGTGGTGATTTTTGCCCGCCAGGGCGTCTATGCCATGTCCCTGGAATATCTCTTGCTGACGTTCATTGCGCTGAACGGCAGCCGGATGTGGATAAACAGCGCGCGTGAGCGAGGTTCTCACGCGTTTTCTGGCTAATGGTGGTGGTGATGATCGTGCCCGGCGTGCATCGTGTTGAGATGGCACTCCGGGCCGCTGCAGGGCTGGTACTCCATCTGCACCGTGGCATGCTCAATTTCATATTTTTGTTCCAGGAAATGCAGGATGCGGTTGAGTAACGCATCATGATCGTGCGGCGGGACCACCTGAACATGCAGCGTCATCACCGGTTTTTCCCCCACCAGCCAGACGTGGACGTGGTGAACATCGCGTACCTCCGGGATAGAGCGGCGAATATCCCGCTGCAGGGCCGCGACGTCCAGCGAACGCGGCGCGCCTTCCAGCAGTTCATTCAGACTCTCCTTTAGCAGCCGCCAGGCGCTACGTAATACCAGGCAGGAAACCAGCACGGAAAGAATCGGGTCGACAGGCGTCCAGCCGGTGGTGAGGATCACCACGGCTGCCACGATCGCGCCGACTGAGCCCAGCAGGTCGCCCAGCACGTGTAGCGCCGCAGCGCGCACGTTGAGATTCTGCTCTTCACTCCCCCGATGCAGGATCCAGAAGGCCAGCACGTTAGCCAGCAGGCCGGCGACCGCAATCACCATCATCGTCACGCCAGCCACCGGCTGCGGATGCTGGAAGCGCTGAATGGCCTCCCAGACAATCAAAATGGTAATCACCACCAGGGCAATGGCATTGAGAAACGCCGCCAGGGTGGTCAAACGCAACCAGCCAAAGGTATGGCGGGTATTCGGTGGGCGGCTGGCGAAGCGAACCGCCAGCAGCGCAAACAGCAGGGCGGCGGAATCGGTGAGCATATGGCCAGCATCCGCCAGCAGGGCCAGCGAACCGGAGATCGCGCCGCCGACGGCTTCAATCAACATAAAACCGGCGGTGACGATAAATGCCCACAGCAGCCGGCGAGCGTTACTGCTGTCCGGAGCCTGAGCAGGAGAGTGCGAATGCGGGTGGGCCATCGTGTCGTCCCTTGATAGTTATCATTATTATTCTATGACATCATAAACAGAGGTCGATAACAAACAGAGAAAAGGCGAGCTGTGCTCGCCTTTTCTCTGTTTGTGCCCACCGCATACTTACTGGGTGGTGCCGTCGGTTTTGCTGTTGTCGTGGTTCATGCTGCCGCCATTGTCCAGTTTCTTACCGGTGTCTGGACAGCGGCCATCTTTACACATCGAGTTTTTATGCACTTCATCGCTCGACATATTGTCCTGGCTCATCGTCGAGCCGTCAGGATGGAGCATGGTGCCGCCAGAGCCGGAATTGATCTGGTTATTGTCCACATTGTTTGGCGCCACGTTCTCACGGGCATCTGGCGCCACCTGACCGGCATCCGCGGAAGAGTTAGCCTGGCCATTGTTGGACTGTGCGCCAGTGTCTGCCGCCAGGGCCGCGCCGCTGGCAAGACCTAAGGTGGCGGTGAGCAAAAGGGTCGTCAGTTTTTTCATATTCATCGGATACTCCTGTTAAGCCGGGAAGGGGGGAAATGCGCTTCCCGCGGTGAGTGTGCCAGGGATCTGACTCGCTATGGTTAAAGACTCCGCAGATGATCGCAGTGTCACTATATAATCCTGAAACGTAAGGCTTAATTAGCTTTAACAGTTAATTATTGTAGTACATGAGCCTGGTTTCGCTACTTTATGGCGTATTTTTGCCTATTTCCAGGATTATTCCATCACTACTGTAAAATCACGTTTACACTTTTTCGGCGAAGAGATAGATTGGAGGGATTGCATTTCATTGAATAAGTATGGCAACGCTGGAAAGAAGATGAATTATCAGAACGACGATTTACGTATTAAAGAGATCAACGAATTATTACCTCCCGTTGCGCTCCTGGAAAAATTCCCTGCTACCGAAAATGCTGCAAACACCGTTGCACATGCTCGCAAAGCGATCCATCAGATCCTCAAGGGCGACGATGACCGTCTGCTGGTGGTGATTGGGCCCTGTTCGATTCACGATCCGGCAGCGGCGAAAGAGTACGCTTCCCGTCTGCTGCCCCTGCGCGAGGCGCTGAAGGGCGAGCTCGAGATCGTCATGCGGGTCTATTTTGAAAAGCCGCGCACCACCGTCGGCTGGAAAGGGCTTATCAACGATCCCCATATGGATAACAGCTTCCGCATCAACGACGGGTTGCGCATCGCGCGCAAACTGCTGCTGGACATTAACGACAGCGGCCTGCCGGCGGCGGGGGAATTCCTCGACATGATCACCCCGCAGTATGTCGCCGATCTGATGAGCTGGGGCGCCATTGGGGCGCGTACCACCGAATCCCAGGTTCACCGTGAGCTCGCCTCCGGACTCTCCTGCCCGGTAGGCTTTAAGAATGGTACCGATGGCACCATCAAGGTGGCTATCGACGCGATTAACGCCGCTGGCGCACCGCATTGTTTCCTGTCGGTCACCAAGTGGGGCCACTCCGCTATCGTCAATACCAGCGGTAACGGCGACTGCCATATTATTCTGCGCGGCGGCAAAGAGCCGAACTACAGCGCGAAGCACGTG